>JAEUNJ010000057.1 GCA_016791145.1 Rhodocyclaceae bacterium
GCTGACGGGCGTCTCCAGCGGCGCGTCCTTCTCCTTCCAGTCCGGGAACAGCTCGTTCATGGCCCGCGGGTCCATCACGGCGCCGGAGAGGATGTGGGCCCCGACCTCGGAGCCCTTCTCGATCAGGCAGACGGACAGGTCCGGGTTGATCTGCTTCAGCCGGATGGCGGCGGAAAGGCCGGCGGGGCCGCCCCCGACGATCAGGACATCGAACTCCATGGATTCGCGTTCCATGCTTGCCTCGCTAGAAAGGGTCAAAGATTCAGGAATTCCGGATGCGGTGCTTCACCGTGAAGCGGGCCAGGGCATCCGCCGCGGCGGCCGCCTGGCCGGCCGGCACCGTCACGGTGGCCAGCGTGCCTTCCTTCGGGTCCTCGGCCACGGCGATCTGCGCCGTGATGCCCTGGGCATCCAGGGCCGCGCCGAGCACGTGCTCGATGGCCCGGTGGCGCAGGGCGGGCTTGAAGATCTTGCCCACGGCCGTCACCGGCAGCTGGGGCAGCACCTCGATGCGGGTCGGCACGGCCGCCCGCTCGCTGATCTTCTGCCGGGCGAACGCGTGCAGTTCCTCGGCGGTCGCCGCCATCCCGGCGCGCAGCGCCACGTAGGCCACGGGGATCTCGCCGGCATAGCTGTCCGGCTGGCCGATGGCGGCGGCGATGGCCACGGCCGGGTGGTGGCACAGGGCCTCCTCGATCATCTGCGGATCGATGTTGTGGCCGCCGCGGATGATCAGGTCCTTGGCCCGGCCGGTGAGCCAGCAGTAGCCCTCCGCGTCCATGCGGCCCAGGTCGCCGGTGTTGAGCCAGCGGCCCTCGCCGTCCTCGGCCCAGACGTTGCGGTTGTCCTCGTCGCGCAGGTAGCCGGGGAACATGTTGGGCCCGCGGATGCAGACGATGCCGATCTCGTCCACGGCGCATTCGCGCTCGATGCGGCCGGCCGAGACGATGGCCGTCTTCATGGGCTGGTAGGGCAGGCGCAGGCCGATGGAGCCGATGCGCCGCTCGCCGGCCGGCGGGTTGATGGAACTGGCCGTGGTGCCCTCGGTCAGGCCGTAGCCTTCCAGGATGCGCACGCCGGTGAGCTGCTCGAAGCGGCGGAACACCTCGGGCGGCATGGGCGAGGCGCCGCAGATGGCGTACTTGAGGCTGGAGACGTCCGCCCCGGCCACCGGCACGTCGAGGAGCGCCGTGTAGATCGTCGGCACGGCGCTGAAGTAATTCACCTTGTAGCGCTCCAGCACCTTCCAGAAATTTGGCAGCAGCTTCGGGTTCCGGTAGCCCTGGGGCGTGGCGAGCAGCACCGTGGCGCCGGCGAAGAAGTTCGACAGGCCCGTCACCATCACGCCGTTCACGTGGAAGAGGGGCAGGCCGCAGAGGAAGACGTCGCCTTCCCGGGTCCCGATGTAGCTGGCCATGGCCCAGGCCATGTAGACCTCGTTGCCGTGGGTGTGCGGGGCGATCTTCGGCAGTCCGGTGGTGCCGCCGGTGTGGAAGTAGCTGGCAATGTCGTCCGGCGCGATCTCGCGCCCGCTGGCCAGCCGGTCGCCGGGCTGTTCCGCCATCAGGGCATGCAGGTCGTAGACCGGGATGTCGCCGACCTTCGCGTCCGGATGGGCCGGCTTCCAGCCCGGCTGGGCGTGGGCGGCCAGGTTCACCTGCACGATGCCGCGCAGGCCCTGGACGGTCGGCAGGTAGCGCAGGGCCTTGTCCCAGAGGTCGGTGCCCGGGAAGGGGCCCAGGGTCACCAGGTAGCGGGCCTTGCAGGCATTCAGGATGTCGGCGATCTGGCCCGGCTCCAGCAGCGGGTTCACCGCGGCCACGATGCCGGCCGCCTCGCCGCCCCAGATCACGTAGTGGGTCTCCGGCAGGTTGGGCAGCACGTAGGCCACCACCTCGCCGGGTTGCATGCCGAGGGCATTGAACGCGTTGGCCGTGCGCAGCACCTGGGCCAGGAAGCCCTTGAAGTCGATGCTGAAGGGCGCCTCCTCGGCCGTCCCCTGGAGCAGGAAATGCAGCGCGGGCCGGTCACCGTAATGCGCGGCGGCGTACTTCAGGACGTCGAGGGTGCTGCGGTGCGGGTAGCGTTCGGAAAGAGGGGTCGCCTCGATGCGGCGAATGTCCTCCATCCCCGCGACGGGCGGGAAGGCCGGCTGCATGCGTTCTCCTGTTTGCGTCCCCCCTGGGGCGGGAATCATTGGGTGCTTTTATCCGCGAATTATAATTCCAATCTTTCGTCCACTCCCCCCATTCTTCAAGGCGGAATGGGGGTATGGTCCCGCCCTTTGCCCCGGAGCCGAACGACCCGATGGAACACTTCCGCAAGCTGGTGCACCGCATGGACATCCCCATCCGCTGGGGCGACATGGACGCCATGGGGCACGTGAACAACACCGTCTATTTCCGCTACATGGAATCGACCCGCATCGAGTGGCTGTCGGGCCTGGGCCACGGGGCCGGGCTGGTCCACGACGAAGGCCCGGTGATCATCAATGCCTCGTGCACCTTCATGATCCCCTTCGTCTATCCGGGCACCGTGGATTCGCGGCTCTACGTCGGAAAGCCCGGCCGCAGCAGCCTGCCCACCTACCACGAGATGCGGCTGGCCGGCGGCGACACCGTCTATGCGGAAGGCGCCGCCAAGATCGTCTGGATGAACTACCGCACCGGCAAGTCCATCGCCCTGCCGGACCACGTGCGGGCCATCGCCGAAGCGCATTGACGGAAGTTCCTTCGACCCATGAACCGCGGAGGCGCAGAGGCGCGGAGGAAATCGGCAGATTCGCCGGAAAGCCGGCGCGCCCGCCGATCCACGGCCGGCGAGCCATTGCCGACTTTTCACGGGTTTGCCTTCCCCTGCGCCTCCGCGCCTCTGCGGCAAGGCTTTTGAATTGAATCCGTCCAACCGACAACGAGAAAAGAACACCGAGGAGAACCCATGAGCTATCCCGTCGCTTCCGCCCCCTTGTGGCAACCCTCCGCCGAGCGCATCGCCGGCACGCAACTCACCGCCTTCGCGAAGGAGGCCGCCGCCCGCTGGGGCCGCTCGCTGCCCGACTACGCGGCGCTGCATGCCTGGTCCATCGCCCACCCGGAGGAGTTCTGGGTCTCCGTCTGGGATTTCGGCGGCGTCATCGGCGAGCGGGGCGACGTGGTGGTCGAGAACGGCGACAGGATGCCCGGCGCCCGCTGGTTCCCCCAGGCGCGGCTCAACTTCGCCCGCAACCTGCTGCGTTCCCGGGACGACGGCCTGGCCCTGGTCTTCTGGGGCGAGGACAAGCTGATCCGCCGCATGGACCGGGGCGACCTCTACCGGCGCGTGGCGCGCCTCGCCGCCGCCATGAAGGCCGACGGCGTCAAGGCCGGCGACCGCATCGCCGCCTACATGCCCAACATGCCGGAGACCCTGGTCACCATGCTGGCGGCGGCCTCCATCGGCGCGATCTTCACCTCCGCCTCGCCGGACTTCGGCGTCCAGGGCGTCATCGACCGCTTCGGGCAGGTGGAGCCCAAGCTGCTTTTCGTGGCCGACGGCTACTACTACAACGGCAAGACCCTGGACAGCCTGGAAAAGGTCGCCGAGATCGCCGATCGGCTGCCCACCGTCGAGAAGGTCATCGTCGCCCGCTACGTGAAGGGCGAGGGGCACGACCTCTCCCGCATCCGCGGCGGCGTCATGCTGCGCGACTACGTGGACCCGCATCGCTGGCAGACGGAGATCGACTTCGCCGAGCTGCCCTTCGACCACCC
>JAEUNJ010000058.1 GCA_016791145.1 Rhodocyclaceae bacterium
TTCTACTTCCTGGTCATGGTCATCCTCGTCCTCTGCGTCCTCGGCGTGCTGAACCTGCTGCGCAGCCCGACGGGGCGCGCCTTCGTGGCCATCCGCGACTCCGAGATCTCGGCCCAGAGCATGGGCATCAACCTGGCCCGCTACAAGACCACGGCCTTCGCGCTGTCGGCCGCCCTGGCCGGGATCGCCGGCGCCCTCTACGCGCACAAGCTGCGTTTCCTCTCGCCCGACCAGTTCACCTTCCTCCAGTCCATCGAGCTGCTGATGATCGTCGTCATCGGCGGCGTCGGCTTCGTCCAGGGGGCCATCTTCGGCGCCGCGTTCTGGATCTTCGTGCAGCAGTTCATCGTCATCGCCAAGGACTGGCTGCCGCCGGCCATCGGCCAGCAGACGGGACTGCAGCCGACGGTCTTCGGCCTGGTGCTGATCGCCTTCGTGCTCTTCGAGCCCCTGGGCCTCTACGGCCGCTGGCTCAAGATCCGCACCTTCTTCCAGCTCTTCCCCTTCTACCGCAAGGGCATGTTCAAGCGGCAGAAGAGCTACATGAAGTCGGAGCGCCTCAAATGAACCCGATGCTGGAAGCGCGCAACCTCTCGGTCCAGTTCGGCGGCCTGAAGGCGGTCAACGACGTGTCCTTCGAGGTCTGGCCCCACGAGGTCTTCTCGCTGATCGGGCCCAACGGCGCCGGCAAGACCACCATCTTCAACCTGATCAGCGGCCTGTATCGGTCGACGGCGGGGCAGGTGCTGTTCGAGGGCGAGACGATCTCCCGGCTGCCGCCCTACCTGATCGCCCGCCTGGGCATCGCGCGCACTTTCCAGAACATCGAGTTGTTCGAGCACGCGACCGTATTGCAGAACCTGCTGGTGGGCCGCCATTGCCACCGATTGACGGCCTGGTGGCAGGACATGTTGTTCACCGGCCGCACCCGGCGCATGGAACTGGAGTTCCGTCGCCAGGTCGAGGAAGTGATCGAGTTCCTGGAGCTCCAGCATTACCGCGACACCCTGGTGGCCGGCCTCCCCTACGGGGTGCGCAAGGTGGTGGAGCTGGCCCGGGCCCTGTCGATGAGGCCGCGCCTGCTGCTGCTCGACGAGCCGTCCTCCGGTCTCAACACCGAAGAGACGGAGGAGATGGGCTTCTGGATCGACGACATCAAGCATGACCTGGGCATCACCGTGATCATGGTCGAGCACGACATGGGCCTGGTGTCCCGGGTCTCGGACCGGGTGCTGGCCCTGAACCAGGGTCAGGTGCTGTCCCTGGGCACCTCGCGGGAGGTCCAGTCCGACCCGCAGGTGATCGAGGCCTACCTGGGCGGCGACGACGACGACGAGGCGCCCGCCCGGACGGCCGGAACGGCGGCCGAGGCCAAGGGAGCGCGCGCATGACGACCGTGATGCCCACCGCCGACATCGTCCTCCAGTTGAACAACGTGGAGGCGGCCTACGGCGCCGTGAAGGCCATCCGCGGCGTCTCGCTCTCGGTCAAGGAGGGCAGCATCGTCACGGTGCTGGGCTCCAACGGGGCAGGCAAGAGCACCATCCTCAAGACCATCTCCGGCATCATCGACCCGCTGAAGGGCAACATCGTCTATCGCGGCGAGCCGATCCAGAAGAGGGACCCGGCCTGGGTCGTCCGCCAGGGCATCGTCCATGTGCCCGAGGGACGCGAGATCTTCCCCCTCCTGACGGTACGCGAGAACCTGGTCATGGGTGCCTATACGCGGCCTTCCGGGGAGCGGGAGGAGATCGCCCGCGACATCGACGCCGTGTACGGCTACTTCCCCATCCTGCGCGAGCGGGCCGGCCAGGAGGCGGGCCTGCTCTCGGGGGGGCAGCAGCAGATGCTGGCGATCAGCCGTGCCCTGCTGGCGCGCCCGAGGATCATGCTGCTCGACGAGCCCAGCCTGGGCCTGTCGCCGCTGCTGACCAAGGAAATCTTCGAGATCATCGTCCGGATCAACCGGGAGCGCGGCGTGACCCTGCTCGTGGTCGAGCAGAACGCGCGCATCGCCCTCAAGTATGCGGACTACGGCTACGTGCTGGAGATCGGCCGCATCGTGATGGAAGACACCTGCGCCGCGCTGCGCGAGAAGGAGGACATCAAGGAGTTCTACCTGGGCATGAAAGAAACCGGCGTGCGCGGCAGCCGCCGCTGGAAGAAGAAGAAAACCTGGCGTTAGTCACCAAGCGGCGAAGTCATGACAAATCCTGCGAAAAATTTCGAGCGAAGCGAGCCAACCAGTCGCCTCCCCGTGAGGGGGCGGAGGCGGGGTTTCGCGGAGCACTGCTCCGCGCCGCCGGAGCCGGTCGGTCGTGCAAGACCGACCGTGGGCGGACGGGAGGGGCGGGCCTTCAATTCGCTTTTCCGGCCAAGAGACAAAGGCCTCCATCGAAGCCTCACATGTTTGGTTCCGGCTTGGCCGGCTTAGGAACAATCCACCATGTGGCAACTCGACGGCAAGAATTACTGGTCATCCACCGAGGTCCTGGTGCCCGGCGACACGCTGCCGCGGATGTTCTGGAACGCCCAGAAGACGCGCGGCGACGGCGTCATCTTCCGGCAGAAGCGCTTCGGCCTCTGGCAGTCCATCACCTGGCGGCAACTGGCCGACCTCGTGCGCGAGATCGGCGGCGGCCTCATCGAGCTGGGCTTCGAGCCGGGCGAGACGGTTTCCATCCTCGGCAACACCCGAGAGGAGTGGCTGATGTGCGACCTCGGCGCGTTGTGCGCCGGTGGCGTCAGCTCGGGCATCTATCCGACCGACGCCTCGAGCCAGGTCGAATACCTGATGCAGGACTCCCGCTCCGTCTTCCTCTTCGCCGAGGACGAGGAACAGCTCGACAAGGCCCTGGAGATCAGGAAGCGCCTGCCGTCGCTGCGCAAGATCATCGTCTGGGACACGGACGGCCTGCGCGATCTCGATGATCCCGGGGTCATCAGCCTCGACGCCCTGCGGACCCTGGGCCGGGAACGCCGTCACCGGCTCGGCGACATCGCGGCCGACGCGGAGTGGCTGTCGCGCATCGAGGTCCGCCAGCCGGGCGACCTGGCCATCCTGATCTACACCTCCGGCACCACCGGCCGACCCAAGGGAGCCATGCTGTCCCACCACAACGTGATCTACGTGGTGCGCGGCTACAACACGCTGATCGCGCAGGACGAGCGGGACGAACGCATGTGCTTCCTGCCCTTGTGCCACGTGGCCGAGCGCCTGGGCGGCGCGTATTTCGGCCTCTATGCCGGGGCCAAGCTCAATTTCGTCGAGAATCCCGAAACCATCCCGGAGAACGTGCGCGAGATCGCCCCGACGGTATTCACCGCCGTGCCGCGGATCTGGGAGAAGTTCTACTCGGGGGTCAGCATCGCCCTCTCGGAGGCCAATGCCTTCGAGCGCTGGGCCTACAAGGTGTCCATCGGCCTGGGCCTCGAAATCGTCCGCCGCTACGAGGCGAGGGAGCCGATCGGCGGCGGCCTGCTCTTCCTTCACCGCATCGCCCGGCTCCTGGTGCTCGACAACGTCCGCAAGCTGATCGGCATCCATCGCTGCCGCTTCCTGGTCACGGGTGCCGCCCCCATCTCGCCGGACCTGGTGCGCTGGTACATGGCCCTCGGCGTTCCCATGCTCGAGGTGTGGGGCCAGACCGAGTCGGGCGGCGGTTCGACCGGGACCCCGGTGGAACGCATCAAGCCGGGCATGATCGGCACGGCGGCCAGCTACAACGAGGTCAAGGTGTCGGAGCAGGGCGAGTTGATGATCCGCGGGCCCAACGTGTTCATGGGCTACCTGAACCAGCCCGAGAAGACCGCCGAGACGCTGGATGCGGAAGGCTGGCTGCACACCGGCGACGTGGGCGTCATGGACGAGGACGGCTATTTCCGCATCCTCGACCGCCTCAAGGACATCATCATCACGGCCGGCGGCAAGAACATCACGCCGTCGGAGATCGAGAACCAGCTCAAGTTCTCGCCCTACATCACCGACGCGGTGGTGATCGGCGACAAGCGCGCCTACCTCGTCTGCCTGATCATGATCGACCAGGAGAACGTGGAGAAGTTCGCCCAGGACAACGACATCCCCTTCTCCAACTATCAGAGCCTCTGCCGGGCGCCGGAGGTGCAGAAGCTGATCGAGGCGGAAGTGGAGAAGGTGAACAAGCAGTTCGCCCGTGTCGAGCAGATCAAGCGTTTCCGGCTGATCGAGCAGAAGCTCGGTGCCGAGGACGAGGAACTGACGCCGACCATGAAGCTCAAGCGGAAGCTGGTCAGCCAGAAGTATTCGGAGCTCATCGAATCCATGTATCGCAACTGAACCGAGGTGACCCCCATGAAACGCGTCGCACCGAACATCGCCGCCCTGACCCTCGCGGCCGCCCTCTCCGCCGGCCTGCCCGCCCATGCCCAGCAGATGGGCGTCACCAAGGACGAGGTGGTCATCGGCTCCCTGCAGGATCTTTCCGGCCCGCTGGCCGGCTTTGGCAAGCAGTTGCGCTTCGGCATGATGATGCGCGTCGACGAAATCAACGAGACCGGCGGCATCAACGGCCGCAAGCTCAAGCTGGTGGTCGAGGACAGCGGCTACGATCCGAAGAAGGGCCTGCTGGCGGCCCAGAAGATGGTGCAGCAGGACAAGATCTTCGCCATGGTGGGATCGCTGGGCACCGCGGTGTCCATGGCCTCCATGCCGACGCTGTTCGAGAAGAACGTGCTGCACCTCTTCCCGCTGACCTCCGCGCGGGAAATGTACGAGCCCTTCCACAAGCTGAAGTTCTCCTTCGCCGCGCCCTACTACGACCAGGTGAGGAATGGCGTGAAATGGATGGCCAAGGAGCGCGGCGCGAAGAAGTTCTGCATCGTCTACCAGGACGACGACTTCGGCCTG
>JAEUNJ010000078.1 GCA_016791145.1 Rhodocyclaceae bacterium
CCCGACTTCTGGGCGGCGGCGAAGATCTCGTTGCCGTGGGTGGCGAGCAGCGCCTTGTTGGCCGTGACCACGTGCTTGCCGTTCTCCAGGGCCTTCATCACCAGTTCCCGGGCGATGCCGTAGCCGCCGATCAGCTCGACCACGATGTCGATTTCGGGGTCGTTCACCACCGAGAAGGCGTCGTCCGTCAGGCGGCACGCGCCCCCGGTGACCTTCCTCGCCAGTTCCAGGTTCTTGTCGGCGACGACGGTGATGCGGATCGGCCGGCCGGCCCGGCGGGTGATCTCCTGCTCGTTGCGGGTAAGGACGGTCCAGGTGCCGCCGCCGACGGTGCCGATGCCGAGAAGTCCAACGTTGATGGGTTTCATGGTTTCAAGTCTTTCCTGAAGCAAAAGGCCGGGATCTGGAAGCCTTCCCGGAAGTAGAAACGGTGGGCGCGGGTGCGCTGGGTGCCTGAATCCAGGGCCATCACGTCGCAGTCGAGGGCCCGCGCCTTGGATTCCAGGTGGCCGAGCAGCGCCCGGCCGACGCCGCGGGACCGGCAGGCCCCGTCGGTGACGAGATCATCGACGTAGAGGCGCCGCCCCTCGTAGGTGTTCTCCACCAGCCGCCAGACGGCCACGCCGCGCACTTCCGCATCCTCGGCCGCCACGGCCATGCGGGCGCCGCTGGCGAACACGGCCGTCATCCGTGCCGCATAGTCCGCAGGCAACTGCGGGCGCAACTGCCGATGCACGGACTCGGCCCGGGCGAGCCAGTCCGGTTCCGCCACCCGCCCCGCGCCGTCGGTCAGGTCCAGCACCCGGACCTCAGGTGCCATGCCGCTTCCGGTAGTGGGCCAGGAAGCGGGCAACACGGCCGATGGCGTCGCGCAGGTCGTCCTCGTGGGGCAGGAAGACCAGGCGGAAATGGTCCGTGTTGGGCCAGTTGAAGCCCGTGCCCTGGACCAGCAGCACCTTCTCCTCCTGCAGCAGTTCCAGCATGAATTCCTGGTCGTCCTGGATGGGATACATCTTCGGGTCCAGGCGGGGGAACATGTACAGGGTCGCCTTGGGCTTCACGCAGCTGACGCCGGGTATGGCGGTGATCAGCGCATGGGCCAGGTCCCGCTGGCGGGCCATGCGGCCGCCGGGCGCCACCAGGTCGGCAATGCTCTGGTAACCGCCCAGGGCGGTCTGGATGCCGTACTGGCCGGGCACGTTGGCGCACAGGCGCATGGAGGCCAGGATGTCGAGGCCCTCGATATAGTCCCTGGCCGGCTTGCGGTCGCCGGACACCACCATCCAGCCGGCCCGGTAGCCGCAGGAGCGGTAGTTCTTCGAGAGGCCGTTGAAGCTGATGGTCAGCACGTCCTCCGAGAGGGAGCCGATGGCCGTGTGGGTCACCCCGTCGTAGAGAACCTTGTCGTAGACCTCGTCGGCATAGATGATCAGCCCGTGCTGACGCGCCAGATCGACGATGGCCTGCAGGGTCTCCACCGGGTAGAGGGCGCCCGTCGGGTTGTTCGGGTTGATGACGACGATGGCCTTGGTATTGGGCGTGATCTTGCGCCGCATGTCGTCCAGGTCCGGCAGCCACTCGTTGGCCTCGTCGCACAGGTAGTGGATGGGCGTGCCGCCGGAAAGGCTCACGGCGGCGGTCCAAAGCGGATAGTCCGGCGCCGGCACCAGCACTTCGTCGCCGTTGTTCAGCAGGGCGTTCATGGCCATGACGATCAGTTCGGAGACACCGTTGCCGATGTAGATGTCGTCCAGCCCGACACCCTTGATGCGCTTCTCCTGGGTGTAGTGCATCACCGCCTTGCGCGCCGGGAAGATGCCCTTGGAGTCGGAATAGGCAGCGGCGTTGGGCAGGTTGCGGATCATGTCCTGCTGGATTTCCTCGGGGGAATCGAAGCCGAAGGCGGCCAGGTTGCCGATGTTCAGCTTGATGATCTTGTGCCCCTCCTCCTCCATCTGCTTGGCCCGGGCCTGGATCGGGCCGCGGATGTCGTAGCAGACGTTGGCCAGCTTGGCGGACTTGAATACGGGTTGCATCAGTGGAAACCGTCCTTCCTGAACATTGCCTACGGGCCGCGGTAACCCGCGGTGCCTGCACCGCCTTCCCGGCCGGCGGCCGGTGGGGCTCCCGGGACGGATCGAAGCCCCCCTGCGGAGCGCTCGCGACCTGCGCCGTCGGGGCGCGCAGGGAAAAGTTATAATGTTACCCAAGCCCTTGCTGCGCCGCAATTTTCGTCCAGCCCACGGCGGCGCCCGCGGCGACTTCCCCCTCCGAGTCCACCCCGAACCGCTCCCCCATGAAACTCCATGCCGACCTCCGCGCGGGCAATGCCATCGCCGCCCATGGCGAGGGCTACGTGGTGGTGGGCGAGCGGCGCTACGAACGCAGCCTGATCGTGACGCCGGAGCGGGTGATCGGCGATTGGGGTCCCGCCGACGCGGCCGGTCTCACCGCCGCCCACCTGGACGCACTTCTGGAGACAGGCTGCGACGTGCTGCTGTTGGGCACGGGAAGGCGCCAGGTCTTCCCGCCGGTGCCATTGCTGAGGGGCCTGGTGGAACGCGGCCGCTCCCTGGAGCCCATGGACACCGGCGCGGCCTGCCGCACTTTCAACATCCTGCTGGCGGAGGGCCGGTCCGTCGCCGTCGGCCTGATCGTGTAGGTCCGCCATGCCTTCGGCCATCGGACGCCGGACGGTGTGGCTGCTCGTGGCGGCGTTCACGCTGCTCTGGTTCGGTACCCTGGACCAACGGGCCCTGATCAAGCCCGACGAGGGCCGCTACGCGGAAATCGCCCGGGAGATGGCCCTCGCCGGGGATTGGGTGACGCCGCGCCTGAACGGCATCAAGTACTTCGAGAAGCCGCCGCTTCAGTACTGGGCCACCGCGGCCGCCTTCAAGGCCTTCGGCGAGGACGAGTGGACCGCCCGCCTGTGGCCGGCCCTGACGGGCTGGCTGGCCGTCCTGGCGGTGGGTTTCGCCGGGAGCCGCCTGTTCGGTCCCGGCGCCGGTCTCGCCGCCGCCGCGGTGCTCGGTTCTTCGCTGCTGGCAGTGGTCATCGGCCATTTCAACGTTCTCGACATGGGCCTCACGGCCTTCCTGACCCTGGCCCTGGCCGGCCTGCTGATGGCCAACCGGGAGGCGGCGGGCGCCGCGCAGGGCCGGCGATGGATGCTCCTGACCTGGGCGGCCCTGGCCCTGGCCGTGCTGTCCAAGGGCCTGGTCGCCCTGGTGCTGGCAGGGGGCACCCTGGTCCTCTATTCGCTGCTGGCCCGGGACCTTTCGCCCTGGCGGCGCCTGCACCCGGTCGCAGGCATCCTCGTCTTCCTCGCCATCGCGGCGCCCTGGTTCGTGGCCGTGAGCCTGGCCAACCCCGAATTCCCCCGCTTCTTCTTCATCCACGAGCACTTCGAGCGCTTTCTGACCACCACCCACCGGCGCACCCAGCCCGCCTGGTATTTCCTGCCCGTGCTGCTGGCCGGGGCCCTGCCCTGGACCTTCCCCGTCCTGCAGGCCTGGTGGCAGGAGGGCCTGGCCGACCGCGGCCGGCCGTTCCGGCCCCGCCTGCTGCTGGCCGTCTGGGCGCTGGTCATCATCGGCTTCTTCAGCCTTTCCGGCTCCAAGCTCCCTTCCTACATCCTGCCCATGTTCCCGGCCCTGGCGCTGCTGGCCGGCGCATGGGTCGCGAAGGCCGACGGCCGCCTGCTGGCCCGCCATTTCGCGGCGGCCGCCGTGCTGGCCGCCGTGGCGGCGGGCATCGCGCCCCGGGTGGCGGACCGGGCTGACGAGGAGACGCCCCGGGAAATGACATCCGCCTACGCCCTGTGGCTCACCGGCGGCGCCGCAACGGCCGCAGCGGCCTGCGGACTCGGCGCCTGGCTGGCGCACCGCGGGCGGCGGGAATGGGCCGTGTTCGCCATGGCGGCCGGCGGCGTCGTCGCCGCCCAGGCGGTGCTGCTGGGCCACGACTCCCTGGGCGAGTCCAATTCCGCCAAGGCGGTGGCGGCACGCCTCGGGCCGACCCTGCGCCCCGACGCACCCTTCTACAGCGTGCAGACCTACGACCAGACCCTGCCCTTCTATTTCCGCCGCACCGTCACCCTCGTGGACTACCGGGACGAGTTGGACTTCGGACTCCTCCAGGAGCCGGCGCTGGCCGTGCCCGACCTGGCGGGGTTCGAGGCCCGCTGGCGCCGCGACCCCCTCGCCTATGCGCTGATGGCCCCGGGCACCTACGCGCGGATGGCCGCCCGGGGCCTGCCGATGCAGGTGCTGGCCCGGGACGGGCGGCGCGTGATCGTCTCCAATCGGCCACAATGACGCCATGAACACGCTGAGCTTCGTCCTCGTCCTCACCGGCGTGCTGCTCAACGCGGCAGCCCAGTTGCTGCTCAAGGCGGGGACCAATGCGGTGGGCCACTTCGAGTTCCACATGGACAACGTGCTGCCGGTGGGTTGGAAGCTCGCCACCCAGCCCCACATCCTCGGTGGCATGGCCTGCTACGCGGTGAGCCTGGTGGTGTGGATCATGGCCCTGTCCCGGACGCCGGTCAGCATCGCCTACCCGATGCTCTCCATCGGCTACGTGATCAATGCCTTCGTGGCCTATTCCTGGTTCGGGGAACCCCTGGCCTCCCAGAAGCTGCTCGGCATCGCCTTCATCGTGCTGGGCGTCTGGCTGGTGGCCCGCTCGTAGGCTCCATGTCCTCCATCCCCTTCCTTCCCTTCACCCGGCCGACCATCGACGAGGAGACGATTGCCGACGTGGCGGCGGTGCTGCGTTCCGGCTGGATCACCACCGGCCCCCGGGCCGCGGCCTTCGAGTCCGCCCTGTCGGCCTACTGCGGCGGGCGTCCGGTGCGGGCGTTCAGTTCGGGCACGGCGACGCTGGAAACCGCCCTGCGCCTGGCCGGTGTCGGCCCGGGCGACGAGGTGGTCACCACGCCATTGACCTGGGTCGCCACGGCCAACGTGATCCTCGCCGTCGGCGCCCGGCCCGTCTTCGTCGACGTGGAGGCCGCCACCCGGAACATCGACCTGGCGCGGGTGGCCGGGGCCGTCACGCCGAGGACCCGGGCGATCATCCCGGTGGACCTGGCCGGCCTGCCGGTGGATCGGGACGCCCTGTACCGGGTCGCCCGCGACCGCGGATTGCGCGTCGTCGAGGATGCCGCCCAGTCCCTGGGCAGTGCCTGGGCTGGCCGGCCCATCGGCAGCTCTTTCGGCGAAGGACGCGATTTCGTGTCCTTCAGCTTCCACGCCAACAAGAACCTCACCACCGGCGAAGGCGGCGCCCTGGTGCTTCCCGACGATGTGGATCCGGTCCTCTGCGAACGCCTGCGCCTGCAGGGCGTCCAGCGCTTCCCCGACGGCGGAATGGACGTGGCGGTGGCCGGCGGCAAGGCCAACCTGACCGACATCGCGGCAACGATCGGGCTCGGGCAATTGAAGCGCCTCGGTGAATTCACGGCCCGCCGGCGGGCCCTGGCGCGACGCTACTTCGACCGGTTCGCCTTGCCCGACGGCCAGGCGCTGCTGGCCCGCGGTCTGGCCCTGCCACCGGCCGACCAGGAACACGGCAACTGGCACATGTTCCAGGTCCTGCTGCCGCCTGGCACGAACCGGGGCAGCGTCATCGCCGACATGAAGGAGCGGGGCATCGGCGTCGGGGTCCATTACCCGGCCCTGCACCTCTTCACCCTCTACCGGGGCCTGGGCTGGAAGGAAGGCGATTTCCCGGTCGCCGAGGACATCGGCCGGCGCATCCTGACCCTGCCCCTCTTTCCCGCCATGGCGGACGGCGACCCGGACCGGGTCGCGACGGCGCTGGCCGCCGTCCTCGCCTAAAATGCGTCCATGAGCCGTCCCGAAGTCTCCGTCGTCATTCCTGTCTACAACGAGCAGGACGGCCTGGAAGCCCTTTTCTCCCGCCTCTACCCGGCCCTGGACGCCCTGGGCCGGACCTACGAGGTCATCTTCATCAACGACGGCAGCCGCGATGCCTCGCCCGCCATGCTGCGCGAGCAGTTCCAGCGCCGGCCGGACGTCACGCGGGTGATCCTGTTCAACGGCAATTTCGGCCAGCACAAGGCCATCATGGCCGGCTTCGAGCACACCCGCGGCGACAAGGTCGTGACCCTGGACGCCGACCTGCAGAACCCGCCGGAGGAGATCGGCAAGCTGCTCGCCGAGATGGACAAGGGCCACGACTACGTGGGCTCCATCCGCAGCCGGCGCAACGACGCCCTGTGGCGCCACCTGGCCTCGCGGACCATGAACCGGTTCCGGGAGCGGATCACCCGGGTGCGCATGACCGACCAGGGATGCATGCTTCGCGCATACTCCCGGGGGATCATCGACGCGATCAACAGCTGCCAGGAGGTGAATACCTACCTGCCGGCCCTGGGCTACACCTTCGCGCGAAACCCCGTCGAGGTCGTGGTGGACCATGCGGAGCGGGAGGCCGGCGAATCCAAGTACTCCCTGTACAGCCTGATCCGGCTCAACTTCGACCTGATGACGGGCTTCTCGGTCGTCCCGCTGCAGTTCGTCTCCTTTGCCGGCATCGTGCTGTCGATGGTATCGGCCTTCTTCGTGGTCTTCCTGGCCGTCCGCCGGCTGGTGGTCGGCCCGGAGGCCGAGGGCCTGTTCACCCTGTTCGGCATCGCCTTCTTCCTGCTCGGCATCCTGCTCTTCTCGGTCGGACTGCTCGGCGAATACGTGGGCCGCATCTACCAGGAGGTCCGGCGCCGGCCGCGCTACCTGATCGACGCGGTGCTGGAGCGGAAGGAATGACCCGCCGCCGCCCCCGAGCCTCCTGGCCCCGCCCCGCCCGCCGGGCCGCCCCAAGGGCGGGACAGCCACTCACCCCGAGCCGCGCCGCGGCGAACCGACGTCACCCCCTCCTCGAGGAGGGGGTTGGGGGGTGCGGAGATTGCCCCGCCCGCCGGGCCGCCCCAAGGGCGGGGCAGCCAGTCACCCGGAGCCGCGCCGCGGCGAACCGACGTCACCCCCTCCTCGAGGAGGGGGTCGGGGGGTGGGGAGTATTCCCGTGACGAGGTGTGTCGTCTTCGCCTACCACGACGTGGGCGTACGCTGCCTGAAGGTGCTGCTCGCCCAGGGCATGCAGGTGGCCCTGGTGGTGACCCACCGGGACGATCCGGGCGAGCGTGTCTGGTTCGGCAGCGTCGCCGCGGTGGCCGCCGACTACGACATTCCGGTCGCCACCCCCGACGACCCCAACACACCCGAGTTCGCGGACCGCCTCCGGGCGCTGGCGCCGGATTTCCTGTTCTCCTTCTATTACCGGCGCATGCTGGGTCCCGCATTGCTGGACGCGGCGCGGCGCGGCGCCTACAACATGCACGGCTCCCTGCTGCCCCGCTACCGGGGTCGCGTGCCGGTGAACTGGGCCGTGCTCCATGGCGAGAAGGAGACGGGCGCCACGCTGCACCGGATGGTCGCCAAACCCGATGCCGGAGAGATCGTTGCCCGCCAGGCGGTGCCGATCCTGCCGGACGACACGGCTGGCGAGGTCTTCGCCAAGGTGACCGTCGCGGCGGAGATGGCGCTGGCCGTGGCCCTGCCCGGTCTGCGGGCGGGCACGGCGGCCCACGAACCCCAGGACCTGGCCACGGGCAGCTATTTCGGCGGCCGCAAGCCCGAGGACGGGCGCATTGACTGGCGCCGGCCCGCGGCCGCGATCCACAATCTGGTGCGGGCCGTGGCCCCGCCCTACCCCGGCGCCTTCTGCGAAACCCCGGCCGGCCGACTGGAGGTCCTGCGCACCCTGCTGCAGCCCGGCCGCCCCGCCCGGGGCGGACCACCCGCCCTGTACGCCGCCGATGGGCGCCTCTATGCCGATTGCGCCGACGGCGGCGTCCTGCGCATCCTGGATGCCCGGCTCGCAAGCCAACCCCTGGATGCGTCCTCCTTCGCCGGCCGTTTCGGCGACCAAACCCTTCCCCTACTCGATCCAGCATGAAAAAGATCCTGATCCTCGGCGTGAACGGCTTCATCGGCCACCACCTCTCCCGGCGCATCATCGACACGACGGACTGGGAAGTCCATGGCATGGACATGCAGTCCGACCGCCTCTCCGACCTGCTCGATCACCCGCGCTTCCGCTTCTTCGAGGGAGACATCACCATCAACAAGGAGTGGATCGAGTACCACGTGAAGAAGTGCGACACGGTCCTCCCCCTGGTGGCCATCGCCACGCCGGCCACCTACGTCAAGGAGCCGCTGCGCGTCTTCGAACTGGATTTCGAGGCCAACCTGCCCATCGTCCGGCAGGCCGTGCGCTACGGCAAGCACCTGATCTTCCCCTCCACGTCCGAGGTCTATGGCATGTGCGCGGACGCAGAGTTCGACCCGGAGAACTCGCCGCTGATCTACGGCCCGATCAACAAGCCGCGCTGGATCTATGCCTGCGCCAAGCAGTTGATGGACCGGGTGATCGCCGGTTACGGCCAGCAGGAGGGGCTCCGCTACACGCTGTTCCGGCCCTTCAATTGGATCGGCGCGGGACTCGACTCCATCCATACGCCGAAGGAAGGCTCGAGCCGGGTCATCACCCAGTTCCTGGGCCACATCGTGCGGGGCGAGAGCATCAAGCTCGTGGATGGCGGCCACCAGAAGCGGGCCTTCACCTATGTCTCGGACGGCATCGACGCATTGATGCGCATCATCGGGAATCCGGGCGACGTCGCGACGGGGAAGATCTACAACATCGGCAACCCCGCCAACAACTACTCGGTAAGGGAACTGGCCGGCATGATGCTGGCCATGGCCGCCGAGTACCCGGAATACCGGGAGAGCGCCGCCCAGGTCAGGATCGTCGAAACGACGGCCGCGGACTACTACGGCAAGGGCTACCAGGACGTGCAGAACCGGGTGCCCCACATCGCCAACACCTGCGCGGATCTTTCCTGGTCGCCGCGCACGGACATGGCCACCGCCCTGCGCCACATCTTCGAAGCCTACCGGGGCCACGTGGCGGACGCCCGGCGCCTGGTGGATTGAGGACCGCGGGAAGCTTCGCGTGGAGCGTGAAGGACGTTCCAGGCTGAACCGCTGAGCCACTTCCGATTCTTGCCCCGCCACTCATAGCTCACGACGCTCGACTCGCCACTCGCCACCGGCAGCTCCCGACTCACAACCCCCGACTGCCTCACCCATGCTCCTCGGCCTCAAGATCGACGTGGATACCTACCGCGGAACCCTGCAGGGCGTCCCGCGCCTGGTGGAGATCCTGCGCCGCTTCGGCGCCGGCGCCACCTTCCTGTTCTCGATGGGGCCCGACCACACCGGCCGGGCCATCCGCCGGGCGTTCCGCCCGGGGTTCATGAACAAGGTATCGCGCACGTCCGTCGTCTCCCACTACGGCGTGAAGACGCTGCTCTACGGCACGCTTCTGCCCGGGCCGGACATCGGTCGGCGCTGCACCGACATTCTTCGCGGCGTGCGCGATTCCGGCTTTGAGACCGGCGTCCACTGCTGGGACCACGTGGAATGGCAGGACAAGGTGGCGGTCGCGGAATCCGCCTGGGTCGAGAGGGAGATGCGGCGGGCCAGGGAACGCTACGAGGAGATCATGGGCGCCGCGCCACTGGCCCACGGGGCCGCCGGGTGGCAGATGAATCCCCATGCGCTGCGCCTCACCCAGCGTCTGGGCTATGCCTGGTCCTCCGACTGCCGCGGCACCCATCCCTTCATACCCGTATGGAATGCCGAGGTGGTGTTCTGCCCGCAGATTCCGACCACGCTGCCGACGTTGGACGAGGTCATCGGGATCGATGGCGTGAACGAGGAGAATGCCCACGAGGCGTTGCTGGCGAGGACCGAGGGCGGGACGGCCGATCAGGTCTTCACGCTGCACGCGGAACTGGAAGGCATGAAGCTGGCTCCGGTGTTCGAGCGCCTGCTCGCAGGATGGACGCGGCAGGGCTACCGGATGGTGCCCTTGCACGACCTGTGGGAGCAGCTCGATTTGGCTAAACTACCCCGGCACGAAATGGCCATGGGCACCGTGCCCGGCCGTTCCGGAACCCTGCTGGTGCAGGGCGAGGAATTCCTGACAACATGGAGGAGCGCCGCATGAGCCACAACATTGTCGGGCTGGAAGTCCCCGATTTCTCCGTTCCCGCCACCGGCGGCGACTTCAGGCTTTCCGCCCTGCGCGGCAAGGCGGTGGTGATCTACTTCTACCCGAAGGACAACACTCCCGGCTGCACCACGGAGGCGGGCCAGTTCCGCGACCTGCACGGCGAACTGGTGGCCGCCGGGGCGGCGGTGTTCGGGGTCTCCCGGGACAGCCTCAAGTCGCACGAGGGGTTCAAGGCCAAGCTGCGCCTGCCCTTCGAACTGATCGCCGACACGGACGAACTGGCCTGCAACCTGTTCGGCGTCATGAAGATGAAGAAGATGTACGGGAAGGAGGTGCGCGGCGTCGAACGCAGCACCTTCCTGATCGACGGCCACGGGATCCTGCGCCGCGAATGGCGGGCCGTGAAGGCCGACGGCCATGCGGCGGAAGTCCTCGCCGCCGTCAAGGCCCTCTGATCGCCGGCCGCACACCGACCCTCCCAACGCCCACGACCCGACCCGGATGAATTCCAAACCCAAGCGAAGCACCAGGAACGCCCGCAGCACGAAGCTCTTCGTCCTCGACACCAACGTGCTGATGCACGACCCGCTGAGCCTGTTCCGTTTCGAGGAGCACGACCTCTTCGTGCCGATGATGACGCTGGAGGAACTGGACGCGAACAAGAAGGGCATGTCCGAGGTGGCCCGCAACGCCAGGCAGGCGAGCCGCCTGCTCGACGAGATCGTCTCCGGAAGCGAGGAGGGGATCAAGCACGGAATCCCCCTGGAAACGGCCTCGCGGGGCCTGGCCACCGGCCGCCTGTTCCTGCAGACGGAGGCCATCGCCGCGTCCATACCCGCCTCCCTGCCCACCGCCAAGTCCGACAACCAGATCATCGCGGTGGCCATGTCCCTGTCGGAGAAGTATCCGAAGCGGCCGGTGATCCTGGTGTCCAAGGACATCAACATGCGGATCAAGGCCCGCGCCCTGGGTCTCGAGGCGCAGGACTACTTCAACGACAAGGTTCTGGAGGACACGGACCTTCTCTACACGGGGTCCATCGAACTGCCCGCCGACTTCTGGGACCGCCACGGAAAGGACATGAAGTCCTGGAAGGAGGACGGCCGGACCTATTACCAGGTGCAGGGCCCCCTGTGCCCGGACCTGCTGGTGAACGAGTTCGCCTTCCTGGAGGCCGGCGCGCAGGTGGACAAGCCCTTCCACGCCATCGTGCGGCAGGGTGGCGGCAGGACCGCCGTGCTCTCGACGCTGATCGACTACACGCACCAGAAGAACGCGGTCTGGGGCATCACCGCCCGCAACCGGGAACAGAATTTCGCCATGAACCTGCTCATGGACCCGGAGATCGATTTCGTGACGCTGCTCGGCCAGGCCGGCACCGGGAAGACCCTGCTGACGCTCGCCGCCGGCCTCACCCAGACCCTGGAGACCAAGCGCTTCTCAGAGATCATCATCACCCGGGTCACCGTCCCGGTGGGCGAGGACATCGGCTTCCTGCCCGGCACCGAAGAGGAGAAGATGACGCCCTGGATGGGCGCCCTCGAGGACAACCTGGATGTGCTGAACAAGCCCGCCGAGCCGGAACCGGGAGGCCATGCGGCCCCCTACGGCGGGGATTGGGGCCGGGCGGCGACCATGGACCTGATTCGCAGCCGGATCAAGGTGAAATCGTTGAACTTCATGCGGGGCCGCACCTTCATCAACAAGTTCCTGATCATCGACGAGGCCCAGAACCTGACGCCGAAGCAGATGAAGACCCTGGTCACCCGGGCCGGCCCGGGCACCAAGGTGGTCTGCCTGGGCAACATTGCCCAGATCGACACCCCCTACCTGACCGAGGGAAGTTCCGGCCTCACCTACGTGGTGGACCGGTTCAAGGGCTGGGCCCACTCGGGCCACATCACGTTGCAGCGCGGAGAGCGCTCGCGTCTGGCCGACCACGCGGCCGAGGTGCTCTGACGGGAAAGGCCGGCCGCGGGACATCTCCCGCGGCGCGCCGTCAGCCGCTCAGTAGGTCGGCCCGCTGGCGAAGTTCTCGAAGCGGGTGTATTCCTTCAGGAAGGTGAGCTTCACGGTGCCCGTGGGGCCGTTCCGGTGCTTGCCGACGATGACTTCGGCGATGCCCTTCTCCTGGGTATCGGGCTTGTAATAATCCTCCCGGTACATCATCAGGATGATGTCGGCATCCTGCTCGATGGCCCCGGATTCCCGCAGGTCGGACATCAGCGGGCGCTTGTCGTTGCGCTCCTCCACCTTCCGGGAAAGCTGCGACAGGGCGATCACCGGCACCTGGAGTTCCTTGGCCAGGGCCTTGATGGCGCGGGAGATCTCGGAGATCTCCGTGGCCCGGTTCTCGTTCTCCCGGGCCGAGGTCATGAGCTGCAGGTAGTCGATGACGATCAGGCCCAGCTTGCCGCACTGGCGGTGCAGGCGCCGGGCCCGGGCCCGCAGGTCCGTGGCGTTGATGGCGCCCGTTTCGTCGATGTGGATGGGCGCCTCGTGGAGCTTGCCCAGGGCCACGGTCATCTTGTCCCATTCCTCGTCGGAGAGCCTGCCCGTGCGGATCTTCTGCTGGTCCAGCCGGCCCACGGAGGACAGGAAGCGCATGGCGAGCTGGGGCCCGGACATTTCCAGGCTGAAGATCGCCACCGGCAGGCGCATCTCGACGCCGACATACTCGGCGATGTTGAGGGCGAAGGCGGTCTTGCCCATGGAGGGGCGCCCGGCGACGACGATCATGTCGCCCGGCTGGAGGCCCGAGGTCATCTGGTCCAGGTCGATGAAGCCCGAGGGCACGCCCGTGATGTCGGAGGGATTCTCCCGGTCGTAGAGCTCCTCGATGCGTTCCACCACCTGGCCGAGCAGCGGCTGGATGGCCTGGAAGCCCTGGGTCGTGCGGGCCCCGGCCTCGGCAATCTCGAACACCCGGCTCTCCGCCTCGTCGAGCAGCGTCTTCACGTCGCGGCCGCCCGGGTTCAGGGCGGAGCCGGCGATTTCGTCGCCGACGGTGACCAGGCGGCGCAGGATGGCCCGCTCCCTAACGATCTCCGCATAACGGCGGATGTTGGCCGCCGAGGGCGTGTTGTTGGCGATCTCCGCCAGGTAGGCGACCCCTCCGGTCTGGTCCACCTCGCCGGCCTTGTCGATGGACTCGAACACCGTCACCACGTCGGCCGGCCGCGCCACTTCGATGAGCCGCGCGATGTGGCGGAAGATGCGCCGGTGGTCGTCCCGGTAGAAATCCGCTTCCGCGACGGCGTCGCCGATCCGGTCCCAGGCGGAGTTGTCGAGCAGCAGGCCGCCGATCAGGGCCTGTTCCGCTTCGATGGAATGGGGCGGGAGTTTCAGGGCGGCCACCTGGGCATCGGCGGCGGCGGCGTTGCCGCCGAATGAACGTACCTGGGCCATGGAATCTCCTCGCGAAGACGCAGAAGTTTACCGGCTTCCCCCCGGCGGCGCGGGGGATAAGGTTGTGGAAATCCGGTGGATCAGGAGTGGAAATCCGTTGCCGGCCCGGTGGATTTCCTGTGGGCGGCAGCAGGCTCCGTGGAAGCACCGGTGGATGGGCGGTGCGGCAACCGTGGATGGCCTGTGGACATCCTGTGCAAGAAAAAGGCCGCCCCGGGGGCGGCCCTTGCCTCGGCGCGGTGCGGCTTACTGCTCGCCGGTCACCGTCACCTTGACCGTGGCGACCACGTCCGTGTGCAGCACGGCCTGCACCTCGAACTCGCCGACGTGCTTCAGCGGCCCCTCGGGCATGCGGATCGCGGATT
The DNA here is from genome assembly GCA_016791145.1 of Rhodocyclaceae bacterium. Lineage (GTDB taxonomy): Bacteria > Pseudomonadota > Gammaproteobacteria > Burkholderiales > Rhodocyclaceae > JAEUNJ01. Next base: position 13,881 of record JAEUNJ010000078.1, read on the forward strand.
TCTCGGCCTCGACGCCCAGGGCGCCCAGGGCATCGGCGATGTCGATGTTGGTCACGGATCCGAACAGGCGGCCGTCCACGCCGGCCTTGCGGGCGAGCTGCACCGTCAGGCCTTCCAGCTTGGCGGCCTTCTCCTGGGCCTCCGCCAGCTTGGCGGCCTGGGCCTTCTCCAGTTCGGCGCGGCGCTCCTCGAACACCTTCCGGTTCTCTTCGGTGGCGCGCTTGGCCTTGCCCTGCGGAATCAGGTAATTGCGGGCATAGCCCTCCTTGACCTTGACGATGTCGCCCAGGTTCCCGAGGTTCACCACTTTCTCCATCAGAATCACTTGCATGGGATCACCTCAGTTGTGCAGGTCGGTGTAGGGCAGCAGGGCCAGGAAGCGGGCGCGCTTGATGGCTGTCGAGAGCTGGCGCTGGTAGCCGGTCTTGGTCCCCGTGATGCGGGCCGGCATGATCTTCGCGTTCTCGGTGATGAAGTCCTTCAGGATGTCCACGTCCTTGTAGTCGATCTCGGCGATCTTCTCGGCCGTGAACCTGCAGAACTTGCGGCGCTTGAACAGGCCGCGGCCCTTGTCGTCCTTGCGCTTGTTGCCCATCTTCGATTTAGGTTTGAATGCCATTCTTGGCTCCTTCAATGAATTCGATCGTTTCCACGTGCAGCACCGGCGACCGGCGCTTCAGGCTCCTCGCCGCCAGGAATCCCTTTGCCTCCACCGCGTCCCCCACCGCCGCTCCATCGAGCAGCAGGGCCGTCGGTCCCATGGCCAGGCAGGCCATCTCGCATTCGACCCGCCGTTGGGTTCCGGCCTCCGTCCTCGCGGACCGGTGGGCCAGCAGGAACTCCAGGACAGGCTGACCGCCGGGCGTGTAGCGCAGGGCTCCCCGCTCCAGCAGCACCCCGGCGATGGCCACGCTGTTGCGGGCCGGCCCGGGCACCGCGGGATCAGCCGGCGACGGGCTCAGGCTTCGCTTCTCCCGGGGCAGGCGGCGCGGTCAGGGACTTGGCCTTCTCCTCCTTCATCATCGGCGAAGGCGTCGTCACGGCCTTGCTCATCTTGACGGTCAGGTGGCGCAGGACCGCATCGTTGAACTTGAAGGCGTTCTCCAGTTCGGCCAGGGTCTCCGAATCGCACTCGATGTTCATGAGCACGTAATGGGCCTTGTGCACCTTCTGGATGGAATAGGCCAGCTGCCGACGGCCCCAGTCCTCCAGCCGATGGATCTGGCCGCCGCGCCCGGTCACCAGGGTACGGTAGCGCTCGATCATCGCCGGGACCTGTTCGCTCTGGTCGGGATGGACGATAAAGACGATTTCGTAGTGCCGCATGCATGCTCCTTGTGGGTTAAGCCCCCCCGGATGCGAGCGGGTGGGGCAAGGTGAAAAGCCGAGCATTTTAACCGATATGTTCCTTTTCTTTCAATGGGCGATTCACCGGAAATTCGCCGGCTTCACACCTCCATCTCGCTGGCCGGACGCGGGATAATCGCCCGGCGAGCCTGGTCGGGACTGTCCGCGCCCGGTACCGGGATTCTCCTCGCCTGGGAACGAATGGTCGAGCAACCCTTCGAGAATCTGGACGCCTGGGTGGCCTACTTCCGGCATGTGAATCTGCCGGTGTTGCGGCATACCCTGAAGGAGCTCGAGCGCCTGCGGGACAACGCCGAGCACGTGAACGGGCGGGTCCTCTCCTCGGTGATCCTGCACGATCCGATGATGACCCTGCGCGTCCTCGCCTACATCGAGGAACACCGGCGCCAGAGGCAGAACGCGGACATCACGACCATCGAGCGGGCGCTGATGATGATCGGCGTCGATCCGTTTTTCCGGGACTTCCGCGACCTGCCGATGGTCGAGGAGCAGTTGCGGTCCACGCCGAGGGCCCTGCTGGGATTGCTGCAGGTGGTCGGCCGCGCCCGCCGGGCGGCCCACTGGGCCCACGAGTGGGCCGTGCAGCGCCACGACCTGGATGTGGACGAGATCACCGTGGCCGCCCTGCTGCACGACCTGGCGGAAATCCTGATGTGGTGCTTCGCGCCGCGGCTGGCGCTGCGGGTGCAGGAGATGCAGGCGCACGACCGGAACCTGCGCAGCGCCCTGGCCCAGGAATCCGCCTACGGCATCCGCCTGCACGACCTGCAGCTCGCCCTGGCCCGGGAGTTCCATCTGCCCGACCTGCTGGCGACCCTGATGAATCGCGCCAACGCGAACAATCCACGCGTGAAGACCGTGGTCCTCGCGGTGGACCTGGCCCGGCACTCGGCCCACGGCTGGGACGATCCGGCGCTGCCGGACGACTTCAAGGCCATCGCCGAACTGCTCCACCTGAGCCACGAGGTCCTCATGCGCAGGCTTGGCATCGTCGCGCCTGCAGATCCTAGCCGCAATAGCGAAGATTGACGAAGTCGAGCAGCAGCCCGGTCCGGCCGTAGGCCAGGAAGATGGCCGCCAACGCGATGGCGGCGGCGATGGCGGCGATCAGGAGTGTCCGGCCTTCCATGGGGAATCGCGGCGGATCGTGGGGCAGCCCGGCGGGTGGGCGCCGGGCGCGGCCGCCGTCGCGCTCAGTTCGACATCAGCACCGGCACCGTCATGTGCTTCAGGATGTGGCGGGTGCCGGAACCCTTGCTCGCAAAGGGCAGGCTGGAACCGCCGGCGTGGGCTCCCATCACCAGGAGGTCCGCGGTCCGGTCCGTGACGCGATTGAGCAGCATGTCCATGACGCCCACCCCCTCGTGCTCGACCAGGACGAAGACCTCCACCTTCGCCTCGACGCCGTGCAGCGCCAGGTGAGCCGCCGCCTGGGCGCAGGCGTCCTCCGCCTCCTCCCGCCGGGCGCCCATCGAGACCACGTGGGCATCGCCGCAACCGGCGATCAGATCGAGCGAATCCACCAGGGCCCGGGCCGCCTCACGCGTTTCGCTCCAGGCGATCAGCGGGGATCGTCCGACGGTTTCGAAATCCCCGATGTACGGCACCACCAGGACCGGACGGCCACATTGCATGATGACATCATGAACGAGATCCGCCGGGTCGGCGGGCCTCCCACGTTCGTCGTGCTGGCCCATCACCACCAGGTCCGCGTGCCGGGCATGCATGGTCACCACCCGGATCACCTCCGACTCGCTGCCCCGGTTCGCATCGACCCAGCCCGCGTCGGGCAGGCCCGCGACGGCGGCATCGAACAGCTTGCGGCTCGCCGCCGCCGCCTCCCGGTACTCCTCGGTGGGCCACGTCGCCACCACGCCCACCTGCTGCGGCGCGGCCAGTTGCCCGAAAACCCCGAGCAGGCGCGCACCATGCTTGCCGGCGAGAGATGCCGCCAGTCCAAGCCGCGCCTCGGTGCGCACCCCCTGGTCCAGATGGACCATGATGTTCCTGATTGCCATTGCTCCTGACTCCCATGTTGTATCCGGGCTGAAATCCCGGCTTGTCGACCGCCGCCATGATAAATCAAGGAGGCTTTCCGTCCATCTCGCCGGGTTGGGCGGCGACCCCGTTGGAGGTAGAATTCGCGGCCTGCGCGTAGGCTCGCCTAGGCCGTGCGGCTCGGACCGCCCGGCGAGGCAACCCGGTTCCGCCCTGCGGTCCGCCGATGCCTTCCTCCCGCGCAGGTGCCGCGCCCCGGTAGCTCAGTGGATAGAGCAGCCCCCTCCTAAGGGGCAGGTCGGACGTTCGATTCGTCTCCGGGGCGCCAACGCCCTGCCCCCGTCGGTCCCGGACGCCGACCGGTCATCTTGATGCCGAGGACATTGCATCGCCCGCCGGGCGATGCAGCCGGCCAAACGGAAATGCCGTCGCAGCGTCCGCTCCGGCAGACCTGGCTTACGGCCATCGGCCGGCCGGCGCAGGCGTCGGACTCCAGGCGAAAAAAAACGGCCGAGGCGCTTCGCGCGTCGGCCGTTCGTTGGCGTCCCCACGGGGATTCGAACCCCGGTTCATACCGTGAAAGGGTATTGTCCTAGGCCTCTAGACGATAGGGACTTCGTCGTGGTGGAGGTACGCGGGATCGAACCGCGGACCTCTTGCATGCCATGCAAGCGCTCTCCCAGCTGAGCTATACCCCCACAAGAGAGCGCGCATTATAGGGACCAAGATCGCCCAAGTAAACACCCTCCAAAGAATTTTCAGAGGAGTTTTCCCGGATTCATCAGTCCGTGCGGATCCAGGGCCGCCTTCACGGCGCGCATCATCCCGATCTCCAGGGGGCTCTTGTAGCGCAGGATCTCCAGCCGCTTCAACTGGCCGAGGCCGTGCTCGGCGGAGATCGTGCCACCGAGATCATTGACAATGTCATGCACGATGCGGTTCACGGCCTCCGTGTGGGCGATGAAATCGCGGTCGTCGCCGTCTTCCGGGCGGGACTGGTTGTAATGCAGGTTGCCGTCCCCGACATGCCCAAAGCATACTATCCGCACGCCCGGGAAGGCTGCCGCGAGGGCCGCGTCGGCGCGCTCGACGAACTCGGCGATCCGGGACACGGGCACCGCGATGTCATGCTTGATCGACAGGCCCTCGCGCTTCTGGGCCTCGGATGCGCTCTCCCGCAGGCGCCAGAAGGCCGCCGCCTGGGCCTCGCTGGCGGCGACGGCGGCGTCCTCGACCTCGCCGACCAGGGCCGCCTCCTCGAGCAGGTCGGCCAGGGTCTCCCGCAGGGGCGTCTCCAGCGTGTCGGAAAGCTCCAGCAGCACCTGCCAGTCGTTCGGTTGCGGCAGGGGATTCCGGGTCCCGGGGATGTGGGCCAGCACGAGTTCGAAGGCCTTGCGACCGACCAGTTCGAAGGCGGTGACCCGGTCGCCCGTTCGCGCGCGCAGCCGACCGAGCAGCGCCACGGCACGCGCCGGGTCGCGAACCGCCACCCAGGCCGTCGCGGTGACGCGGGGCCGCGGGAAGAGCTTGAGGACCATCGCCGTGACGATGCCAAGGGTGCCCTCGGCGCCGATAAAGAGCTGTTTGAGGTCGTACCCCGTGTTGTCCTTGCGCAGCGCCCGCATGCCATCCCACAGCCGGCCGTCGGGGAGGACCGCCTCGACGCCCAGCACCAGGTCCCGCATGTTGCCGTAGCGGAGCACCTGGACGCCCCCGGCATTGGTGGACAGATTGCCGCCGACCGTGGCGGTGCCTTCGGCGGCAAGGGAGAGCGGGAACAGCCGATCCTCGGCCTCGGCGGCCTCCTGGACCCGTTGCAGGGGACAGCCCGCCTCGACGGCGATGGTGTTGTTGTCCGCGTCCAGGCCGCGAATCCGGTCCAGCCGGCGCAGGTCGACCACGAGTTCGCCGCCGACGGGGGTCGCCCCCCCGCAAAGCCCCGTGTTGCCGCCCTGGGGGACCAGGGGGACGCCGGCCAGACTGCTCGCGGCCACCACCGCCGCCACCTGTGCCGCGTCCGCCGGACGCACGACGGCGAGCGGGACGCCACGGTACCGCCCCCGCCAATCCTCGGCGTGGGGCGCCACGTCCCCCGCCTCCGTCAGCACGTGGGTCGGCCCCACGATGGCGGCGAGCCGGTTGAGCAGGTCGATGCTCACGGGGCGGCACCCTCGAGGGCGTGCTGGATCGCCGGCCACAGCCGCTCCACGGCTGCCCTTCCCTCGGCGATCGCCTCGGAACCCCGGTGGTAATCCATGAGCCCCAGTTGGGCCAGGCGTGGCGCGATGGCCACGTCCGGCGGGTCGCCGGCCATGCGGCTGCGGGCGATGCGGACTTGCATGATGTGGATGCTGGTGGAAATCGTATCGGCCACCGAAGGCAGAGGCCCCGCGCCGGAGCCACCCCCGATGCGTCGCCACCAGGGCTCGCGTTCGGCCTGCTCCTTCCTGCCCGGTCCCGGACGGCCGATCCGGTCGGAGCCCAGATCCACCGCGATCACCAGGTCAGCCCCGAGGGCTCGGCACAGGGAGACGGGGACCGGATTCACCAGGCCGCCGTCCACCAGAAGGCGGTCGCCGCACCGCGAAGGCTTGAACAGGCCCGGCAGCGCTATGGAAGCCCGCACGGCACTGGCGACGCTGCCCTCCCGCAGCCAGACTTCCCGGCCATTCTCCAGGTCCGTCGCGACGCAGGCAAAGGGCTTGGGCAGGGCGGCGAAATCCTTGTCCACGAAATGCCGCTCGAAGAAGGCGACCAGTTTGTCGCCCTTGATGAGGCCGCCGACCAGGCTCACGTCCAGCAGGCCGAGTACGTCCTGCCAGGTCAGCGTGGCCACCCAGCGCTCGAGCTTGTCGAGATCGCCATCCACGTAGGCGGCGCCCACCAGTGCGCCAATGGAACAGCCACAGACGATATCCGGCTCCACACCGCGCTCGGCCAGCGCGCGCAGCACGCCGATGTGGGACCAGCCGCGGGCCGACCCGGAACCGAGCGCCAGGCCGATGCGCGACTTCACGGGCCGGGCGAGGCGAGGGCGGCGTAGAGATCGTGCACGTCGCAATCGGTGACGGTCACCTCGACCAGGTCTCCGACCTCCAGGTCGTGGCCGTCGGTGACATAGACCACACCGTCGATTTCGGGCGCGTCGCCCTGGGTCCGAGCCACCGCGCCCTCCGCGTCCACGTCGTCCACCAGTACCGGCAGCCGCCGCCCGATCTTGGCCTCGAGCCGCCGGGTGCTGATGTCCTCCTGGTGCGCCATCAGGCGGGCGCGCCGCTCCTCCCGCAACGCCTCCGGAAGCTGTCCGGGCAGCGCATTGGCGGCGGCTCCCTCGACGGGCGAATAGGCGAAACAGCCGACGCGGTCCAGTTCGGCCTCGTCGAGGAAATCCAGGAGTTCGTTGAACTCGGCTTCGGTCTCGCCGGGGAAGCCGGCGATGAAGGTGGATCTCAGCGCCAGGTCGGGCACGGCTTCCCGCCAGCTGCGGATGCGGTCGAGGACCCTTTCCGCCGCGGCCGGCCGCTTCATGGCCTTCAGTATGCGCGGCGACGCATGCTGGAAGGGCACGTCCAGGTAAGGCAGCACGAGGCCGTCGGCCATCAGCGGAATCAGGTCGTCTACGCTGGGATACGGATAGACGTAATGCAGGCGCACCCAGACGCCGAATTCGCCCAGGGCCCGGCAGAGTTCGGCCAGGCGGGTCTTTACGGGGCGGCCGCCCCAGAAGCCGGTGCGGTAGCGCACGTCGACGCCGTAGGCGCTGGTGTCCTGGGAGATGATCAGCAATTCCCGCACGCCGGCCTCCACGAGGGTCTCCGCCTCGCGCAGGATGTCTCCCACCGGCCGGCTGACCAGGTCGCCGCGCAGGGAGGGAATGATGCAGAAGGTGCAGCGGTGGTTGCAGCCCTCGGAGATCTTCAGCCACGCGTAATGGCCGGGCGTGAGGCGGATGCCCTGGGGGGGCACCAGATCGACGTAGGGATCGTGCAGCGGCGGCAGATGGGCATGCACCGCCTCCATCACCTCGGCCGCGGCGTGGGGCCCGGTGACGGCGAGGACCTTGGGGTGGGTCTGGCGCACAACGTCGCCCTTGGCGCCCAGGCAGCCGGTGACGATCACCCTGCCGTTCTCGGCCAGGGCCTCGCCGATGGCGTCCAGGGACTCCGCCACCGCCGCGTCGATGAAACCGCAGGTGTTGACGACCACCAGGTCCGAGCCCCGGTAGTCGGCTCCGATCGCGTAGCCCTCGGCCCGCAACCGGGTGAGGATCTGCTCGGAATCGGAGGTGGCCTTGGGACAGCCGAGGGAAACGAACCCTACCGTCGGTGCCTTCTTCGGCCGCCCCATGCCGTCCTTACTTCTTGTCGCCGCCGGTGTCCGAACCCGGCGGATGGAAATGCGGGAACTGAAACCCCGCGAACATCTTGCGGGTCTGCTCCTGCAGGTTCTCCTGCATCTGCTGGAACATCCGCTGGCTCTGCTCCACATACGCACCCATCATGCTCTGCATTGCCGGCCCCTGAAAACTGAGGAACTGGGCCCAGAGGTCCTTGCTCATGGAGGCATTGTCGCCATAGAGGGACCGGGCCTGTTCCTGCAGCTTGTGCTGCATGTCCGTGAAGGCCTTGATGTTGTTCTCCAGGTACTTGCCCATCATGCCCTGCATGGCATTCCCGTAGAACCGGATCATCTGGGCCAGCAGGTCGGAGGTGAACATCGGCACGCCGCCGCTCTCCTCCTCGAGAATGATCTGCAGCAGGATGCTCCGGGTCAGGTCGTCGCCGCTCTTGGCATCGACCACCTGGAACTCCTCGTGCTTCAGGACCAGGTCCTTGACGTCCGCGAGCGTGATGTAGGTGCTCGTCCGCGTGTCGTACAGGCGGCGGTTCGGATACTTCTTGATCAGACGGTTTTGTTGTTCGCCCACTGCTCTCTCCTCCCTCCTGATCGGCGTTCCCCGGCGACGCGTGCCGCCGGGGCAGCCGCGGAGCGCTTATTGGAAATACAAACCGCCGTTGATGCTCAGCGTCGCGCCGGTCATGTAGGCCGCCAGTTCCGACGCGATGTAGGAACAGGCGCCGCCGATTTCCTCGGGCTTGCACAGGCGTTTCATCGGGATGGTATCCACGATGCCCTTCAGGATGTCCTCGCGGATCGCCATTACCATCTTGGTGGCCACGTAGCCCGGGGCGATGGCATTGACCGTCACGCCCTTGGCCGCCATTTCCTGCGCCAGCGCCTTGGTGAAACCGATGACGCCGGCCTTGGCCGCCGAGTAGTTCGTCTGGCCGGCCTGGCCCTTGATGCCATTCACCGAGGAGATGTTGATGATGCGGCCCCAGCCCCGCTCAGCCATCTTGGCCGAGAACTGCTTGGACATGTTGAAAAGGCTGGTCAGGTTGGTGTTGATGACCGCGTCCCACTGGTCCTTCTCCATCTTCGCGAAGAACTTGTCGCGCGTGATGCCGGCGTTGTTCACCAGGATGTCCACCGGACCGGCCTTGGCCTCGGCTTCCGCCGCCATGGCCTGGCAGTCTTCCAGCTTGGAGACGTCGCCGGCCACGCAGATGAAATCCTTGTAGCCGGCGGCTTCCATTTCGGCGAGCCAGGCGTTCTTGTCGTCGAACTGGGGATGATAGGCGGCCACCACCTTGTAGCCGTCATTCGCAAAGGCCTGGCAAATGGCGGTGCCGAGCCCGCCCATTGCTCCGGTAACGAATGCGATGCGTTGTGTCATTGTTGAACCTCCCTATGCGAATGATCGAACTACAAGAAAATGACGGTCAGAACATATGCTGTCCGCCGTTGATGGAAATGTTCGCGCCCGTCAGGAACGCGGCCTCTTCGGACGCCAGGTAGGCCACCAGACCGGCGACTTCCTCCGGCTTGCCCAGGCGACTCTGGGGGATCAGGGGCAGGATCTTCGACTCCAGGACGTCCTGGGGGATGGCCATGACCATCTTCGTGCCGATGTAGCCGGGGGAGATGGTGTTGATGGTGACCCCCTTCTTCGCCACTTCCAGCGCCAGTGCCTTGGTGAAGCCGTGCATGCCGGCCTTGGCAGCCGAGTAGTTGGTCTGGCCGAAGGCGCCCTTGGTGCCATTGACCGAGGAGATGTTGATGACCCGGCCCCAGCCCCGCTCGACCATCCCGTCCATCACCTGCTTCGTCATGTTGAAGACGGAATCCAGGTTGGTGCGGATGACGGCATCCCAGTCGGACTTGGTCATCTTCTTGAACGTCATGTCACGGGTGATGCCGGCGTTGTTGACCAGGACATCCACCGGGCCCAGGTCGGCGATCACCGTGTCCACGCACTCCTTGCAGGAGTCGAAATCGGCCACGTCGCAGGGATAGGCCTTGAAGCCGTAACCCATGTCGTTCATCCGCCGAAGCCACTCCGCCGCCTTCGTGTTGCCAGGGCTGTAGGTGGTGACGACCTTGTCTCCGAGGGCCGCCAGCTTCACGCAGATCGCCTCGCCGAGGCCGCCCATGCCGCCCGTCACCAATGCCACTCTTTGCATCTTCCTCTCCTCTGTTGTCGTATCGCCGGAATTGGGTGAAAAACGCGCGGCGGTCCGGCATCGGGCGCGCGATCGAACATTATGCCTGTTCCTTGACGTAGCGGCCCGGAGCGGGCTCGCCGGCCGGATGGGTATCGGACCCGAGTCGCCCACGGGCCGGAACCTGTCCGCCCGAATGCCCGGCCAGCCAGTTCGCCCACACGGGCCACCAGCTGCCCTTCACCTCCTGGGCCGTGTCGAACCATTCCTCGGGATTGGTGGTCCGGCTTTCGTTGACCCAGTGGCTGCGCTTGTTCTTGGCCGCAGGGTTGATGACGCCGGCGATGTGGCCGGAGGCGCCGAGCACGAAGGTCGCGTCGCCGCCGAGGATGCCCCGCGACAGGAAGCCCGATTTCCAGGGGACGATGTGGTCCTCCCGCGAGCAATAGACGAAGGCCGGCATGTCCACCCGCGACAGGTCCGCCTTGACGCCGCACATGTCCAGCTTTCCGGGTACCCGCAATTCGTTTTCCAGGTACAGATGGCGCAGGTACCAGGCGGCGAAGGGACCGGGGAGGTTCGTCGAATCCGCGTTCCAGAAAAGGAGGTCGAAGGCGGCCGGGGTGTTGCCCTTCAGGTAATTGCCGACCACGTACTGCCAGATCAGGTCGTTGGCCCGCAGCGCGGAAAATGTGGATGCCAACTCCTGGGCGCGCAACAGGCCACCCTTGCCGATGGTCGCCTCCCGGGCGGCCACCGAAGCTTCGTCCACGAACAGCCCGATCTCGCCCGTGTCCGAGAAGTCGAGCAAGGTGGTGAGCAGGGTGAGACTGGCCACCTTGTCGTCACCCCGGGCCCTGGCGACGGCGAGCGCGGAACTGAGCATGGTCCCGCCGACGCAGAATCCGAGGGCATTGATCGTCTCCTCGCCCGTGATCTCGCGGGTGACCCGCAGCGCGGTCAGGGGACCTTTCTCCAGATAGTCGTCCCAGGTCAGGTGCGCGAGGTCAGCCTTCGGATTGCGCCAGGAAACGAGGAAAACCGTATTGCCTTGTGACACCGCGTAGCGCACCAGGGAGTTCTCCGGCTGGAGGTCCATGATGTAGAACTTGTTGATGCAGGGAGGCACCATCAGCAGAGGACGTTTCGCAACCTGCTCCGTGAGCGGCGAGTACTGGATCAGCTGGATCAGCTCGTTCTCGAAAACCACGGCGCCGGGGGTGACCGCCAGGTTGCGGCCGACCTCGAAGGCCGATTCGTCGGTCATGGAGATGCGGCCCTTTTCCATGTCCGCGATCAGGTTCTGCAATCCCTTGCGGATGCTCTCGCCGTTCGTGGCGAGTGCCGCCTGGATGAATTCCGGATTGGTGGCCGCGAAGTTGGAGGGTGCCATCGCATCGGCGATCTGCCGGGCGACGAAGCGCAGCCGCTCCTTGGCCTTGCCCTCGGGCACCGGTGCCGATTCGGCGACCCGTCGGACGTAATCGGCGTTGACCGCGTAGGCCTGCCGCAGGTAGTCGAAAACCGGGCTTTCGCCCCAGGCCGAGTGCTCGAAACGCTTGTCGCCCGAGAACGGCACCGACTCTCCTGCCTTGCGGCCCAGCATGCTTTTCCACAGCTCGGCGTGCCGCTCAAGCCATTCCCGCTGCAGCTCGGCTGCCGCCGATGCCTCCGGCATCCATGTCCCAGGCAAGACGCCGGCAGGGGGCGCCGTACCCTCCGCCTCCTTGGTCATCCCGGACTGCTGTGCCGCCACCGCCTGGACAAAGCTCTGGAACATGTTCTGGCCCGCCTGGACCCAGGTTTGCATGGCCTGCATCGGATCGTCGTTGGACATGGTCAGTTCCTCTCGTTGGGGGGAAATATGATTCTATTGGCGTTCGAGTTAAGCGCTCGATTTTTGCACCGCACAAAGCGCACTGTCAAGATTCGGCCACGGTGCCGGAGCACTCCGGCACCCGCCCGGATTCCGCAACTCGCGCTTGCGGCGCGAGGCGCTTTCGTTTATAAAGCCCCTTTTTTCCGCCCCTGGACGCTCGCATGGCTGAGGATTTCCTCCACAAGCATTTCCCGCCCTACACGCCAAAGAAGGGCGAGGAATACATGAACGGCAAGCAGCTCGCGCATTTCCGCGAGATTCTCGAGGCGCTGAAGGCCGAGTTGCTGGACGACATCGAGCGGACCGTTCACACCATGCAGGACGAGGCCACGGTTTTCGCGGACCCGAACGACCGGGCGAGCCAGGAGTCCGACATCGCCCTCGAATTGCGCAACCGGGACCGGGAACGCAAGCTCATCAAGAAGATCGACGAATCCCTGGGACGCATCGAGAACGGCGAATACGGCTACTGCGACAGTTGCGGCGTGGAGATCGGCCTGAAGCGGTTGGAGGCCCGCCCGACGGCCACGCTGTGCATCGACTGCAAGGAACTGGAGGAACGACGGGAAAAACAGATGGCCAAGTGAGGCACGGCCAATCGCCATCGGCCACGGGCGCTGCCGCCAGGCCGAAAAAAAAGGACGCCGAGGCGTCCTTTTCTATTTGCCCCGGTGCCGTTACTGGGCGGCAGGCGCGGTGGGGGCCGCCTCGTTCAACAAGGCTTTCATGGACAGGCGCACGCGGCCCTTGTCGTCGGTCTCGATGACCTTGACCTTCACGACCTGGCCCTCCTTCAGGTAATCGCCCACGGCGTTCACCCGCTCGTTGGCGATCTGCGAGATGTGCAGCAGGCCATCCTTGCCCGGCAGCACCTGGACGATGGCGCCGAAGTCCAGCAGCCGCAGGACCGTTCCCTCGTAGACGCGCCCGACCTCCACCTCGGCGGTGATGTCCTCGATGCGCTTCTTGGCCAGTTGGGCCGCATCCGAGTTCACCGAGGAAATGGTCACGGTGCCGTCGTCCTCGATGTCGATGACGCAACCGGTCTCCTCGGTCAGGGCGCGGATCACGGCGCCGCCCTTGCCAATCACGTCGCGGATCTTCTCCGGATTGATCTTCAGGGTGATCATGCGCGGCGCGTAGGCCGAAACGTCGGAACGCGCGCCGGACATCGACCCGGTCATCAGGTTCAGGATATGCAGCCGGGCCTCCCTGGCCTGGGCCAGCGCGACCTGCATGATCTCCTTGGTGATGCCCTGGATCTTGATGTCCATCTGCAGCGCCGTCACCCCGGTATCGGTGCCGGCCACCTTGAAGTCCATGTCGCCCAGGTGGTCCTCGTCGCCGAGGATATCGGTCAGGACGGCGAAACGGTTGCCCTCCTTGATCAGGCCCATGGCGATGCCGGCCACGTGTGCCTTGAGGGGCACCCCCGCATCCATCAACGCCAGGGACCCGCCGCAGACGGATGCCATGGAGGACGAGCCGTTGGACTCGGTGATCTCGGACACGACGCGGATCGAATAGCCAAACTCCTCCGCGGAAGGCAGCACGGCGGCGATGGCGCGCTTGGCCAGGCGGCCGTGGCCGATCTCACGGCGCTTCGGCGAGCCGACCCGCCCCGTCTCTCCGGTGGCGAAGGGGGGCATGTTGTAGTGGAGCATGAAGCGGTCGCGGTACTCGCCCTGCAGGGCGTCGATGATCTGCTCGTCGCGGCCGGTGCCCAGCGTCGCGATGACCAGGGCCTGGGTCTCGCCGCGGGTGAAGAGTGCCGACCCGTGGGTCCGCGGCAGCACGCCGTGGCGGATGTAGATCGGACGAACCGTCCGCGTGTCGCGGCCGTCGATGCGCGGCTCACCGTTGAGGATCTGGCTGCGGACGATGCGCGCCTCCAGTTCGAACAGCAGGTTGCCAACGGTGTTCGCGTCCGGTGCGCCGTCCCCTTCCGTCAGGGCCGCGATGGTCTTCTTGGCGATTTCGCGGGTGCGCTGGGTACGGGCCTGCTTGCTGGTGATCCGATAGGCCTCGCGCATCTCGACCTCCGCCAGTTCCGATACCCTGGCGATCAGCGCCTCGTCCCGGGCCGGCGGCTGCCAGGTCCATTCGGGCTTGCCGGCCACCTCGACCAGCTGATTGATGGCCTGGATGGCGGCCTGCATCTGCTCGTGGCCGAAGACGACGGCGCCGAGCATGACCTCCTCGGAGAGTTGCCGGGCCTCGGACTCGACCATCAGCACTGCCGCCTGGGTGCCGGCCACCACGAGGTCGAGCTGCGTGTTCTGGAGCTGGGTCTTGGTCGGGCACAGGACGTACTGCCCGTCGATGTAGCCGACGCGCGCCGCGCCGATCGGGCCGTTGAAGGGAACGCCGGAGACGGCGAGGGCCGCCGAGGCGCCGATCATGGCCGGGATGTCCGGGTCGATCTCGGGATTGCTGGACAGGACGTGGATGATGACCTGGACCTCGTTGTAGAAGCCGTCCGGGAACAGGGGACGGATGGGCCGGTCGATCAGGCGCGAGGTCAGGATCTCCTTCTCCGAGGGTCGGCCCTCGCGCTTGAAGAACCCGCCGGGAATCCGGCCGGCGGCATAGGTCTTCTCGACGTAATCGACGGTCAGCGGGAAGAAGTCCTGACCTTCCTTGGCCTCCGTGCGGGCGACGACGGTGGCCAGGATGACCGTGTCGTCCATGTTGACCATGACGGCGCCACCCGCCTGGCGGGCGACTTCCCCCGTCTCCAGGATCACGGTATGGGCGCCATAGGCGAAGGTCTTACGGGTGGGTGTCAACAAGGGGATTTCCTTTCATCATCACGGACGGCCCCCAATGGAACCGCCCCATCAAAAGACAAAGCCGGCGCGGCCACGAGGCCGGCGCCGGCATCTTCAGCCATGCATCCGGGATACCGGCTGCGGACTCGCCATCGGCGTTACTTGCGCAGGCCGAGGCGCTCGATCAGCGCCCGGTAGCTGTCCGCGTTCGTGCGCTTCAGGTAGTCCAGCAGCTTGCGCCGCTGGCTCACCATGCGCAACAGGCCGCGGCGCGAGTGATGGTCCTTCGTATGCTCCTTGAAGTGACCGGTCAGGTCGTTGATGCGCGCGGTCAGCAGGGCGACCTGCACCTCCGGCGAACCGGTGTCGCCCTGGGCGCGCTGGTAATCGGAAACGATCTTCGCCTTGGCGGCGGTATTGATAGCCATGTGGATTGCTCTCTCAAACGCTGTGTGGAAAACAGGCGCTGCCCCGGTTTGATAGAGCCGTGCGCCCCGATGGACTGGAATCTTCGCCCGACCCTCGAGCGAAGTCGGGCATTATACTTTGCCGGTCCGCGGCGGGCAAGCCGGATTTCCCCGCGCGGTCAGCATCCCGCGGCCACCAGCCGCCGCGGATGGGCCAGACCGTCCTGTCCGGATTCGGCGAGCCCGAGGAAGCGCGGCCCGGCGTACACCCGGACGCGCCCGGCCCGCAACCCGGCCGCCGGCACGGGTTGCCCGTTGAGGAAGCGGCCCGCGGCGGCGTCATCCAACGCAAGCGGCGGCAGGCCCAGCAGGAACCGGTCGACGGCTGCCAGGCATCCGTCCCGGGCCTCCAGGGGCATGGCCTCCAGGGCCTCGAGCGTCACCGTCCCGGCCAGGGACAGGGCGGCGATGGCCGTCCGGCGCAGCGCCGTCAGATGGGCGCCACATCCGAGGGCCGCGCCCAGGTCCTCGGCCAGTGTCCGGATATAGGTGCCCTTGCTGCACTCGACCCGGATCACGACCTCTGAGCCGGCGAAGTCCAGCATCTCCAACCGGTGGATGACGACCAGGCGCGGCGCGCGCTCGACCGTCCGACCCTCCCGCGCGTACTCGTACAGGGGCCTTCCGTCCCGCTTCAAGGCCGAGTGCATGGGTGGAACCTGGGAGATCTCCCCCACGAATCGACCCAGGGCGGCCGCCACGTCCGCCTGGCCGGCGTCGACGGGCCGGGTCTCGAGGACCCTTCCCTCGGCGTCGCCCGTTTCCGTCCGCACGCCGAGCCGCACCGTCGCCTCGTAGGTCTTGTTTGCCTCCAGCAGTTCGCCGGCGAACTTGGTCGCCTCGCCGAAACACAGGGGAAGCAGCCCCGAGGCAAGCGGATCGAGGGTACCGGTGTGCCCGGCCTTCTCGGCGTTCAGCAGGCGGCGCGCCGCCTGCAGGGCACCGTTCGACGTGATGCCGGCCGGCTTGTCGAGGAGCAGGACGCCATCGACGCGGCGCCGGGGCGGCCGCCGCGGCGCGTTCACTCCTGCTGGCGACGGTCGGAGCCGACCGCCTCGTCGATCAGCTGGGACAGATGGGTTCCCCGCTCGACCGAGGCATCGAATGCGAAATGCAATTCCGGGAGGTGGTGGATGCGGATCCTGCGCCCCAGTTCGCGGCGCAGGAAACCGGCCGCGTGGCGCAGGCCCCGGTCCACCTCGGGGCGCCGGTCTTCGGGCGCCATGCAGGTATAGAAGACCCGGGCGTGGGCGTAATCCGGGCTCACCTCCACGCCGGTCAGGGTGACCAGCGGGAGAAGATGGGCAACGCGCGGATCCTTCACCTGGCGGAGAAGCTCGGAAAGCTCCCGGTGGATCTGTTCGTTGACGCGGTCGGAACGGGAGAAATGCTTCATGGTCGGCAGGCGGGCGGCGGGCCGGCTGGTCCGCCGCCCCTGGGTCACAGCGTCCGCGCGACTTCCTGTATCTCGAAGGCCTCGAGCTGGTCGCCTTCATGGATGTCGTTGAAGTTCTTCAGGTTCAGGCCGCACTCGAAACCTTCCTTGACCTCCCGCACGTCGTCCTTGAAGCGCTTCAGGGAATCCAGTTCCCCGGTATGGATGACCACGTTGTCGCGCAACAACCGGATCTGGGCGTTCCGCCGCACCAGGCCGGACAGCACCATGCAACCGGCGACCGCGCCCACCTTCGAGATCCGGAAAACCTTGCGGATCTCCACGAGGCCGATGACGCTTTCCTTCTTCTCCGGAGCCAGCATGCCGGACATGGCCGCCTTCACCTCATCCACGGCATCGTAGATGATGTTGTAGTAGCGGATGTCCACGCCGAAGTTCTCGGCCGCCTTGCGGGCGCCACCGTCCGCCCGGGTATTGAAGCCGATGATGACGGCCTTGGAGGCCTGGGCCAGATTGACGTCCGACTCGGTGATGCCACCGACGGCGGCGTGGATCACCTGCACCTTCACCTCGTCGGTCGAAAGCTTGGTGAGCGCGTGGGCGAGGGCTTCCTGGGAACCCTGCACGTCGGCCTTGATGATGAGGGCGAGGGTCTTGGTCTCGCCCTCGGCCATCTGTTCGAACATGTTCTCCAGCTTGGCCGCCTGCTGCTTGGCCAGCTTGACGTCCCGGAACTTGCCCTGGCGGAACAGCGCGATCTCCCGGGCCTTCCGCTCGTCGGCGAGGACCATCGCCTCGTCGCCGGCCGCGGGCACGTCGGAAAGGCCCTGGATTTCCACCGGGATGGACGGCCCGGCGGACTCGATGGGCTTGCCGTTCTCGTCCAGCATCGCCCGGACCCGGCCGAACACCGCCCCCACCAGCAGGGCGTCGCCGCGGCGCAGGGTGCCCGACTGGACCAGGATTGTCGCGACGGGACCCTTGCCCTTGTCCAGGCGGGCCTCGATGACGAGGCCCTTGGCCGGCGCCTGCTCCGGCGCCTTCAGTTCCAGCACCTCGGCCTGGAGCAGCACGTTCTCGAGGAGGCTGTCGATGCCATCGCCGGTCTTGGCGGACACGGGGACAAAGGGGGATTCGCCGCCGTACTCCTCCGGCACCACGCCCTCTCCGACCAGTTCCTGGCGGACACGCTCCGCATTGGCGCCCGGCTTGTCGATCTTGTTGATCGCGACCACCAGCGGCACGTTGCCGGCCTTGGCGTGGTGGATCGCCTCCTTGGTCTGCGGCATGACGCCGTCGTCGGCGGCAACCACCAGGATCACGATGTCGGTGGCCCTGGCGCCGCGCGCCCGCATGGCCGTGAATGCTTCGTGGCCAGGGGTGTCGAGGAAGGTGATGACGCCACGGGGCGTCTCCACGTGGTAGGCGCCGATGTGCTGGGTGATGCCGCCCGCCTCGCCGGCCGCCACCTTGGCGCGCCGGATGTAGTCCAGGAGCGAGGTCTTCCCGTGGTCCACGTGGCCCATGACCGTGACGACCGGCGCCCGCGGCAGCAGTTCCACGTCCTTCTGGTCCGCCGCCTCGTCCAGGAAGGCATCCGGATCGTCGAGTTTCGCGGCGACCGCCTTGTGTCCCATCTCCTCGACCACGATCATCGCGGTCTCCTGGTCGAGGACCTGGTTGATCGTGACCATGGTCCCCATCTTCATCATGACCTTGATGACCTCGGCCGCCTTCACCGCCATCTTGTGGGCCAGGTCGGCGACGGTGATCGTCTCGGGCACATGCACCTCGCGGACGATCTGTTCCGCGGGCTGTGCCGGCGCCTGGCCTTCATCGCCATGGCCGTGCCGGCCATGGCGACCGCGGGGACCGCCCCGCCAGCCGGAAGCACCGCCGCCCGCGTCGCCGTGGGTCTTGATGCCGCGGCGCTTGGCGGCCTCGTCCTTCCACGCAGTCGGCGAAGCCTTCTTGGCACCCTTCTTCTCTGGCTCGCCCGGCTTGCCGGCGGGCTTGTGCAGGGTACCGGAAACGCCCGGCGCCTCGCCCTTGGCCGTCTCCGCCGCCTTCGCCTCGGCAGCCTTCGCGGCCTCGGCCTGCAACGCCAGCCGCGCCTCCGCCTCGGCGCGCGCCTTGGCCTCCCGCTCCTGCTTCTCGCGCAGTTCCGCTTCCTGGATCGCGGCCAGTTCGGCCTGGCGGCGGGCCTCCGCCTCGCGCACCGCCATCTGTTCGGCATCGACCACGGGCGATGTCCCGGCGGGGGCGGCCGGCTTGGTCTCGACCGGCAGTTCCTCGGGCCCCGCCTCGGAGGCGTCGCGCTTCACGAACACCCGCTTCTTGCGCACCTCCACCTGGATGGTGCGCGCCTTGCCCTGCGAATCCGCCGCCTTGATCTCGGTCGTCTGCTTCCGGGTCAGCGTGATCTTGGCCTTCGGAGCCGTCTCGCCGTGGGCACGCCGCAGGTAGTCGAGCAGGCGGCTCTTGTCCTGTTCGGTGAGCATGTCGTTGGACGCCTGCTTCGAGACCCCGGCTTTCGCCAATTGCTCGATCAGCGCCGTCGCCGGCATCTTGAGCTCGGCGGCGAATTGGGCAACACTCATTTGGGCCATGCGATCGATCCCCTGTTATTCCTCGGCAAACCAGTGGGCCCGGGCCACGGTGATCAGGGCCTTGGCGCGCTCCTCGTCTATGCCGGTCAACTCGACCAGTTCGTCCACCGCCAGGTCGGCGAGGGAATCCCGGTCGGTGATGCCGCCCTTGGCGAGGTTCGCCGCCAGGGCCTTGTCCATTCCCTCGAGGTTCAGCATGTCGTCGGCCACCTTCTCCAGCTGTTCCTCGTCAACGATGGCCTCGGTGAGCAGCACGTTGCGCGCCCGGTCCCGCAGCTCGTTCACCGTCGCCTCGTCGAAGGCGTCGATCTCGAGCATCTCCGCGAGGGGAACGTAAGCCACCTCCTCGAGGGTGGAGAAACCCTCCTGGATCAGGATGTCAGCCACTTCCTCGTCCACATCGAGCTTCTCCATGAACAGGGCGCGGATGCCGACGGTCTCCTTCTCCTGCTTTTCCGCCGACTCCTCCATCGTCATCAGGTTGATGGTCCAGCCGGTCAGCTCGGTCGCCAGCCGCACGTTCTGGCCGCCGCGGCCGATGGCGATCGCCAGGTTGTCCTCGTTCACCACCACGTCCATCGCATGCTTTTCCTCATCCACCACGATGGAATTCACCTCGGCGGGCGCCAGGGCGCCGATGACGAACTGGGCGGGATCGGCCGACCAGAGGACGATGTCCACACGCTCGCCGGCCAGTTCGTTGGTGACGGCCGTCACGCGGGAACCGCGCATGCCCACGCAGGTGCCGATGGGGTCGACCCGCTGGTCGTTCGACTTGACGGCGATCTTGGCGCGCACGCCGGGATCGCGGGCCGCGGACCGGATCTCCAGCAGGCCGTCCTCGATCTCGGGCACTTCCAGCCGGAACAGCTCGATGATGAATTGCGGCGCCGTGCGGGAAAGGATCAGTTGCGGGCCCCGGGCCTGCCGGTCGATCTTCATCAGCCAGGCGCGAACCCGATCCCCGGGGCGCAGGTTCTCCTTCGGGATCATCTGGTCCCGCGGCAGAACGGCCTCGATGCGGCCGGCCTCGATGATGGCATTGCCACGCTCCATGCGCTTGACGGTGCCGGTGACCAGGTGCTCCTTGCGCTCCAGGAAGTCGTTCAGCACCTGCTCCCGCTCGGCGTCGCGGATCTTCTGCAGGATCACCTGCTTGGCGGCCTGGGCGCCGATGCGCCCGAAGTCGATGGGCTCGAGGCCCTCCTCGATGTAGTCTTCGATGGCCACGTCGGCCACCTGTTCCTGGGCATCCGTCAGGCCGATCTGCTGCTCGGGATTCTCGACCGCCTCGTCGGCGACGACGAGCCAGCGGCGGAAGGACTCGAACTCGCCGGTTTCCCGGTCGATCTCCACCCGGACGTCCGCTTCGTCGTTGATCCGCTTCTTCGTGGCGGAGGCCAGCGCCAGCTCGAGGGCACTGAACACGATGTCCTTGGGAACGTTCTTCTCCCGCGCCAGGGCATCCACCAGCAGCAACAGTTCCTTGCTCATTTCTTGCGACTCCTGCGATCCGTTTCCGGGAATTTCGGCACCAGCCGGGCCTTTTCCACGTTGTCCATGGGGAACGACCTTTCCTCCTCGCCCATCCGCACCACCGCCGCCCCCTCCCGCAGACCGACGACGGTGCCCGCGAAGTTGCGCTGGTTGCCCTCTGGCACCCGCAGCTTGAACTGCACCTCGTGTCCGGCGAAACGCTGCCAGTCCTCGGGCTTCCTCAAGGGGCGATCGAGGCCGGGGGACGACACTTCGAGCCGGTCGTAGTCCACGTTCTCGACGGCGAACAGGCGGGTCAGGTGATTGCTGACGAGGGCGCAGTCATCCACGTTGATCCCGGCCTCGACCGGACGGTCGATGAAGACGCGCAGCAGGCGGCCACGCGGACTCGTCTCGAAATCCACGAGCTCGTAGCCCAGGCCGGTCACGGCCTGCTCGATCATCGCCTGCAGTTGCATGCCCTCTTCCACCCTCCACACCCGGCGCCACAAATAAAAAATGGGCCTGAAAGCCCATTCCTTCTCTCGGTTCGAGAACGGTGCCGAATAAACGGCGAGATTATAGCAACACGCGTCGGAGCTCCGCAATCATGTCGCGGATTTTTCGGATTTTTTCTCCCCGGCACCGCCGCCGTCCGCCTTTCTGCCCGGGCCCGCCGGCAGGGCTTTCTGGAGCTCCAGCACCTGCTGGGGTTCGAGTTCCTTCCACATGCCCCGCTTGAGCCCCGGGGGCATGGCCACCGGTCCGTAGCGGACGCGCATCAGTCGGCTGACGGTCACCCCCACGGCCTCGAGCATCCGCCGGATTTCCCGGTTCCGCCCCTCGCTCAATGTGACCTTGTACCAGTGGTTGGTGCCTTCACCCCCGCCGTCCGCGAGGGAGTTGAATCGCGCCTGGCCGTCCTCGAGCTCCACGCCGGCCAGGAGCCGCTCCCGCAGATCATCGGACAGTTCGCCGATCACCCGCACCGCGTATTCGCGTTCCAGTTCGTAGCGGGGATGCATCAGCCGGTTCGCCAGGTCGCCGTTGTTGGTGAGCAGCAGCAGGCCGCAGGAGTTGAAATCCAGCCTTCCGACGGCAATCCAGCGCCCACCCTTGATGCGCGGCAGGCGGTCGAAGACACTCGCCCGCAGACCGGGATCCTCCCGCGACACGATCTCGCCCTCGGGCTTGTGGTAGAGGAGCACCCGGGGCGTCTTCGCGGCGAAGCGCAGCTGGATCAGCTTGCCATTCACGCGAATCTTGTCGTCCGGCCCGATGCGCTGCCCCACATGGGCCGGCAGGCCATTCACACTGATCCGCCCGGCGACGATCCACTCCTCCAGCTCGCGGCGCGAACCGAAGCCGGCATCCGCCAGGGCCTTGTGGAGCTTGGGCTCCGCATCGACGAGCGGCGTCCGGCCTTGTCCCCGGCCCGTCGCGGCCGCGCGCTCCCCGCGGACCGGCGCGTCGCCGTCAGGCTTCGGGGCGCTCTTCGACGGCGGCCGGAACGGACTCGGTTTCCTGTGTTGCGGCATCGGCAAGGTCCATCACGCGTTCGATTTCTGTCAAAGGCGGCAATTCGGCGAGGCTGCGCAGCCCCAGGTCATCCAGGAACCGCCGCGTCGTGGCATAGAGGGCCGGCCGTCCGGGCGCGTCCCTGTGCCCGACGGCATCCACCCACCCCCGACCCTCGAGCGTCTTCAGGACGTTCGGCGAGACGGCCACGCCCCGGATGTCCTCGATGTCGCCGCGGGTCACGGGTTGCCGGTAGGCGATGATGGCGAGGGTCTCCATGACCGCGCGCGAGTACTTGGGCGGCTTGTCGTTCTTCATCCGGTCCAGGAAGGCCTGGTATTCGGGCCTGGTCTGGAAACGCCAGCCGGAGGCGAGCTGGACCAGTTCGACGCCGCGGCCGTTCCAGTCCCGGCGCAGGTCCTCGAGGAGCGTCCGCCAGGTGTCGTCGTCGAACTCCTCGTCGAACAGGCGGCGCAGTTCCGCCATGGGCATGGGCTCCGTCGCCGCCAGCAGGGCGGCCTCCAGCACGATCTTGTAGTCCTCAGGCTTGTAAAGCTGCACCATCGCTCGTCTTCACGTAAATGGGCGCCAGCGCCTCGTTCTGGGTGATCTCCACCAGGCGCTCCCGGGCGAGTTCCAGCACCGCCAGGAAGCTGACCACAAGCCCCGGGGCGCCCATGGCCAGGTCGAACAGTTCCTCGAACACCACGTAGCCTCTTCCCTGGAGCCTGCGCAGGATCAGCGTCATGTGTTCCCTCACCGACAATTCCTCCCGCTTCACCTTGTGGTGCTGGCGGACCCGGGCCTGCTTCATCAGGCCCAGCCAGGCCACCTGCAGGTCGTGCAGCGTCACCTCCGGCTGCAACTGGACGACCTTGTCCGCCACCCAGACCGTGACCCACTCGTAATTGCGTCCCGCCTGGGGCAACTCGTCCAGTTTGGCCGCCGCGTGCTTCATGCGCTCGTACTCGATCAGGCGGCGCACCAGTTCCGCGCGGGGATCCTCCGCTTCGCCCTCCTCCGCCTTGCGCGGCCTCGGGAGGAGCATCCGCGACTTGATCTCCAGCAGCATCGCCGCCATCAACAGGTACTCGGCCGCCAGCTCGAGATTGCGCGTGCGCATGGCCTCCACGTATTCCAGGTACTGGGCCGTGAGGGGCGCCATCGGGATGTCGAGGATGCTGATGTTGGCCTTGCGGATCAGGTAGAGCAGCAGGTCCAGGGGTCCCTCGAAGGCCTCGAGGAAGATTTCCAGCGCGTCCGGTGGAATGTACAGGTCGCGGGGCAACTCCGGGAGGGGCTCCCCGTAGACCTTGGCCACGTGGGCCTCGACCAACGGGGCCTGGCCTTGCCGGTCTTCGGCGGCCTGGTTCGCGGCGGGTGATTCGATCACGCGGGCGGACTCAGGAAACGGTGTACGCGGCGGTCCCGACCGAGATCAGGTCGCCGGTGTCGTTGACCAGTTCCATCCTGGCCACCGCCACCTTGTTGCCCGTGCGCAGCGGGAACCCCCGGCAGTGGAAGGACTTGCCGATCCCCGGACGCAGGTAATCGACGCGCAGGTCGATGGTCCCGATGCGGGCGAAACGCTCGATCCGTTCCGCCATGGGCCTGTCCTTCAGCTTCTGCTGCAGGCAGAGGAAGGCCACCATCCCGCCGGTCGTGTCCAGGACGGCGGAGATGACCCCCCCGTGCAGGATGCCTCGGGCATAGTTCCCGACCAGGTCCGGCCGCATCTCGAAGCGGAACTCCGGGCGGTCGTGGTGCAGGGAGACCACCTCCAGGCCGAGCACCTTGTTGAACGGTATGCGCTCCTGGAAGATGGCGTGGATCGCCTGCATCAGGCGTTCCTCGTCGTCGGGCCGTCCGGTCGCTGTGCTCATCGCAGGTCAGTCGTAGGCGACGCCGATGGCTTCGCGCACGTCGCGCATGGTTTCCTGGGCCAGCTTGCGCGCCTTCTCGCAGCCGTCGGCCACGATGTTGCGGACCAGTTGGGGATCCTCCTCGTACATGCGGGCCCGCTCGCGCATGGGCTCCTGCTCCCTGAGGATGCCGTCGATCACCGGCTGCTTGCATTCCAGGCAGCCGATCCCCGCCGACCGGCAACCTTCCTGGACCCATTGCCGCACCCCGTCGTCGGAGTAGATCTGGTGGAACTGCCAGACCGGACATTTGTCCGGGTCTCCCGGGTCGGTGCGGCGGACGCGCTGCGGGTCCGTCTGCATGGTGCGCACCTTTTTCGTGATGGACTGCCCGTCCTCGCGCAGCGTGATGGTGTTGCCGTAGGACTTGGACATCTTCTGGCCATCGAGCCCGGGCATCTTGGAGGCTTCGGTCAGCAGGGCGCCCGGCTCCACGAGGATCATCTTGCCGCCGCCCTCCAGGTAGCCGAACAGCCGCTCCTTGTCGCCGTGGGAGAGGTTCTGGGCCTCTGCGAGCAGGGCCTGGGCCTGCTCCAGCGCCGCCTCGTCGCCCTTTTCCTGGAACCGGTTGCGCAACTCCTCGTACAGCTTCGCCCGCTTGCCACCCAGTTTCTTCACCGCCTCCCGGGCCTTCTCCTCGAAGCCGGGTTCGCGGCCGTAGAGGTGGTTGAAGCGGCGGGCGATCTCCCGCGTGAACTCGATGTGGGGCACCTGGTCCTCGCCCACCGGCACCAGGTTGGCCCGGTAGATCAGGATGTCCGCGGCCTGCAGCAGCGGATAACCCAGGAAGCCGTAGGTGGACAGGTCCTTGTGTTCCAGCTTCTCCTGCTGGTCCTTGTAGGTGGGCACCCGTTCTAGCCAGCCCAGCGGCGTCATCATCGACATCAGCAGGTGCAGTTCCGCGTGCTCCGGCACCTTGGACTGGATGAAGATCGTCGCCTGGGACGGATCGACGCCGGCGGCCAGCCAGTCGATCACCATGTCGTAGGCATTGTCGGTGATGGTGCCGGGTTCGTCGTACGCCGTGGTCAGGGCGTGCCAGTCGGCCACGAAGAACAGGCAGGGGTATTCCTGCTGCAGCTTGACCCAGTTGGCCAGGACACCGTGGTAGTGGCCCAGGTGCAGTCGCCCCGTGGGACGCATGCCGGAAAGAACCTTTTCTGCGTACATCGTCAGTAGTGAAACCGAAAAACCGCTGCGATCAGCAGCCGGAACAAGCCCACGAAGGGCCCCAGGATGGCACCGAGCACGCCCGACACCATCAGCAACAGGAGGATGGGGAAACCCCACCGCTCCACCTGCGCGAAACGCCAGGCCGCCCGGGGCGGCAGCAGGCTCACCGCGATCCTGCCGCCGTCCAGCGGCGGCAAGGGAAACAGATTCAGCACCATCAGCACGATATTCACGTCCATGCCGGCGTCGGCCATGCGGGCCATCGGCAGGCTGTAGACGTTCTCGGGCGCCAGTTCCACCAGCTTCAGCAGCACCGCCCAGCCCAGCGCCATCGCGAGGTTCGCCGCCGGACCGGCCGCCGCCACCCAGAACATGTCCTTCTTCGGCTGGCGCAGCTTCCCGAAATCCACCGGCACCGGCTTCGCCCAGCCGAACAGGAAGGCGCCGTGGGTGGTCCAGAACAATATCGCCGGCACCAGCACCGTCCCCACCGGATCAATGTGCCGCAGGGGGTTCAGGCTTATGCGGCCCAGCATCCAGGCCGTCGGGTCGCCGAAATGTCTGGCCACGTAACCATGGGCGGCCTCGTGCAGCGTGATGGCGAACACGACCGGGAGGGCGTAGATCGCCAGGGTCTGGATGACGCTTTCCATGGGGTGGCGGCGGATTCTAGCAGAGCGGGGGGTCAGTCCCCTGCCATGCCGAAGGGCGCCACCGGCCCCTTGCCCACCCGCAGCACCTCGGCACCCCCGTCGGCGAGATTGACCACCGTCGTCATCCCGGCGCCGCAGGGCCCGGCGTCGATCACCAGGTCCACCCGCTTTTCCAGTCGGTCCCGGATCTCCTGGGGATCCGTCATCGGTTCCTCGTCGCCCGGCAGGATCAGCGTGGAACTGAGGAGCGGCTCGTCGAGTTCGGCGAGCAGCGCCAGCACGAGCCGGTGATCCGGGATGCGCAGCCCGATGGTCTTGCGCTTTGGATGGAGGACCCGCCGGGGCAACTCCCGGCTGCCTTCCAGGATGAAGGTGTAGCTCCCCGGGGTCGCCGCCTTCAGCAGCCGGTACTGGGCGTTGTCCACCCGGGCGTAGGTCGCGATCTCCGACAGGTCGCGGCACACCAGCGTGAAGTGGTGCCGGTCGTCCACCTGGCGGATGCGGCGGATCCGGTCGAGGAGCGACGAATCGCCCAGGTGGCCTCCCAGCGCATAGGCCGAATCGGTCGGGTAAGCCACCAATCCGCCGGCACGGATGATCTCCGCCGCCTGCTTCATGAGCCTCGGCTGGGGGTATTCGGGATGAACGGAAAAGAACTGCGCCATCAGGAAAGCCTCGTCCAGACCGGAACCAGGTCGGGCGGGAGTTCCGGCACCCGGCCCAGGTCCACCCAGCTCTCCCCCGGCCCGTGGAAATCGGAGGCCCGGGAGGCCAGGAAACCGAAGGTCCGGGCAATCGAGGCGAACTCCCTCGCCTGCTCGTCGCCGTGGGAACCGGAAAGGACCTCGATCCCTTCGCCCCCCAGGTCCTTGAAGGCCGCGAGGAACTCGCGGGTTCCCGCCGTGCTGAGCCGATAGCGTCCCGGGTGGGCGACCACCGCGATGCCGCCCGCCCCGCGTATCCAGCCCACGGCCTCCTCCAGGGTCGCCCAGGGATGGCGCACGTAACCGGGCTTGCCTTTTGCGAGCCAGTGGTCGAAGACCGACTTCACGTCCCGGGCCATGCCCACCTCGACGATATAGCGGGCGAAATGGGAGCGGCTGACCAGGGCCGGGTTGCCCGCGTAGCGCAAGGCGCCCTCATAGGCGGCGGGAATGCCCACCCGGGCCAGTTCGGCGGCGATGCGCATGGCCCGTGAGTCACGCCCGCTCCGGACACCGGCCAGGCCGTCCCGCAACCGGGCATCCGCCGGATCCACGCCGAGCCCCACGATGTGCACCGTATGGTCGTCGCCCCAGGACACGGAGATTTCCGTGCCATTGGCGAATCCGAGGCCCAGTTCCTCCGCCATGGCGGCCGCCTCGGCCAGTCCGCCGACCTCGTCGTGATCGGTCAGCGCCAGGAGCTCAACGCCATTGGCATGGGCCCGGCGGACCACGTCGGCGGGTGCCAGCAGGCCGTCGGAGACCGTCGAATGACAATGCAGGTCAGCGTTCAAGCAAGGAACTCCTCGATGATCCTGGCCACGACCTCGGGCCGGTCATGGTGCAGGTTGTGGCCGCAATCGGGGACCACGATCTCCCGGGCCCCGGCGAAGCAGTGGAGCCGCCGGCGGAAGTCCTCCGCGCGGCCGGCGAAATCCCGGGTGACGAAGGAATCCTCCCCCCGCACCCAAAGCACCCGCGCCGTGGCCTGACGCCAGCACGCCATGGCTTCCTCGAGGCGGTAGAGCACGGGATTGACCCATCGGTGGCACGGATCGGCGGCGGGCACCACGCCATCGCCGCCCCGCTCCGCCATGTGCCCGGCCAGGAACAGCGCGCGCTCCTCGGTCAGGCGCGGATTCTCCTGGCGCAGGCGTGCCGCGAAGGCCGCCTCGTCCGCGTAGTGGCGGTACCGGCTCCCGGCGCGCACCTGGTCCAGCCACTTGCGATAGCGCTCCGGCGCCTCCTCCGGCCGGGTGGGCCGCAGGCCGAAGCCCTCCAAGTTCACCAGTTCCCCCACCCGGTCGGGCCGGATCCCCGCGTACAGGCTCGCCACGTTGCCGCCCATGCTGTGGGCGACGATGCGCGCCGGTTCGGGGCCTGCCTCGGCGTCCAGGATGGCTTCCAGGTCGGCCAGGTAATCGGGAAACCAGTAGGCGTCGCGGTTCCAGTCCGACAGCCCGAACCCTCGGGCGTCGGGCGCCACGACCCGCCACGGGCGCTTCAGGAGATCCACCACGAACTGGAAGGACGCGCCCACGTCGCCCCAGCCGTGCAGGAAGAACAGGGACGGCGCGTCTTCCTCGCCCCAGATTCTCAGGTGCAGCCGGCGGTGGCGCGCCTCGAGGAAACGGGAGCGGCTCGGCACCCTCCGGCCGGTGGCGTTCGCTTTCATCGGCGAATTTTATCAAAGCCCCTTGCCCTGCCCGCCGTCGCCCCGGCATAATCCGCCCCGGTCGTCGGGAGAGAGCGGTCCGCGATGCGGGCCGCCGCCGAAGGCGCAACCGCCCGGGAACCGCTCAGGCACCAAGGGCCGGCGACGCAGCAAGAATCTGGAGAGCGGGGACCCGGCCGGGTCTCCCACCGAAGGGGCCCCGGCACGGCCGGCAATCTCTCAGGTACCAAGGACAGACGGGGCGAGGCGCAGTCGGCCTCGCCCTTTTCGTTGGTTGCGAAAAAGCACGAGATTCCGCGCCCAAGCAATTGAACCGAGAGACCGAATCAGGGACCGACACATGGGAAACCGCACGCCGCTACACGACACCCACGTGGCCGCCGGCGCGAAGATCGTCGACTTCGCCGGCTGGGACATGCCCATCCATTACGGCTCCCAGATCGCCGAGCACCATGCGGTGCGGCGGGACGCCGGCATGTTCGACGTCTCCCACATGCTGGCCATCGACCTGGAGGGCCCGGAGGCGAGGCCCTGGCTGCGCCGCCTGCTGGCCAACGACGTGGGCCGGCTCGGGGCGGCCGGAAAAGCCCTCTACAGCTGCATGCTGCGGGACGACGGCGGAGTCATCGACGACCTGATCGTCTATTTCCTTTCCCCGACCCGCTACCGCATCGTCGTGAATGCCGGCACGGCCGACAAGGACCTGGCGTGGATGCGGGCCCGGGCGGAAGGCGCCGGCCTGATGCTCGTGCCGCGCCGCGACCTGGCGATGATCGCCGTCCAGGGCCCGCGCGCCCGGGAGCGCTTCTGGGCCGCCTTCCCCGCGCTGCGCGCGGCCACCGAACCCCTGGCCGCCTTCCAGGGCGGCGAAGCCGATGGCTGGTTCGTGGCCCGGACCGGATACACCGGGGAGGACGGCTTCGAGGTCACGGTGCCGGCCGCCGCGGCACCCGCCGCCTGGCACGCCCTGCAGGCGGCGGGCGTCACCCCCTGCGGTCTCGGGGCCCGGGACACCCTGCGCCTGGAAGCCGGAATGAACCTCTACGGCCAGGACATGGACGAGGCGGTGGGACCGGTCGAGTCCGGCCTCGCCTGGACCGTGGACCTGCGGGATGCCGACCGTGATTTCGTCGGTCGCCGGGCCCTGGCGGCCCGACCGCCGGAGAGGCAGCTGGTGGGCCTGGTCCTCGAGGACAAAGGCATTCTGCGGGCCCACCAGCGCGTGATCTGCGGCGCCGGCGAGGGCGAGACCACCAGCGGCAGCTACGCGCCCACCCTCGACCGGTCCGTCGCCCTGGCCCGCGTGCCGGTCGCCGTCCGGCCCGGCGACGAGGCACTGGTCGAGGTCCGCGGCAAGATGCTGAGGGCAAGGGTGGTCCGCCCCCCCTTCGCCCGCCACGGCAAGGCAATGATCTGAATTTTCCGAGGAGCCATTCCATGAACATTCCCGCCGAACTGAAATACGCCAGGACCCACGAGTGGGCCCGCCTGGAGGCCGACGGCACCGTCACCGTCGGCATCACGGACCACGCCCAGGAGGCCCTGGGCGACATCGTCTTCCTGGAACTGCCGGAACCCGGGCGCCGGGTGAAGGCCGGGGAGGAATGCGCCGTCGTCGAATCGGTCAAGGCGGCGTCGGACATCTACGCACCGGTCGGCGGTGAGATTGTCGCCGCCAACCAGGATGCGGTGGATGCCCCCGAGTCCGTGAACCAGGATGCCTATGCGACCTGGCTCTTCCGGATCCGCCCGGACGACGCCGCCGAACTGGGCGGGCTCCTGGACGCCGGGGACTACGCCCGGGTCGCCGAAAGCGCCTGAATCCCGCGGCGGTCCCGGTCGCCGCCGCGCCCACACCGCCCGCACCGGCTCCGGCGACCGGCCCGCAGCCACGGGAATCCTCCGTCATGCCCGACATCCATCCTCCGTCCCTCGCCGACCTGGAAAGGCGGAACGAGTTCGCCGACCGCCACATCGGTCCCTCCCCGGCCGATCTGCCCTCGATGCTGGAGGCGATCGGCGCGGCCAGCCTCGACGCGCTGATCGACGAGACCGTCCCCGCGGCCATCCGCAGTGGCGCGGATGCTCCGTTCGAGTCCCTGCCGCAGGGGACCACGGAACACGAGGCGCTCGCCCGCCTGAGGGCGATCGCCGGCCGGAACCGGGTCCTCAAGTCCTGCATCGGCATGGGCTACCACGACACCCTGACGCCCAAGGTGATCCTGCGCAACGTGCTCGAGAACCCGGGCTGGTACACCGCCTATACGCCCTATCAGGCCGAGGTCGCGCAAGGCCGCCTGGAGGCCCTCCTGAATTTCCAGCAGATGGTCATCGACCTGACGGGCATGGAACTGGCAAACGCGTCGCTGCTCGACGAGGCCACGGCCGCGGCGGAGGCCATGGCCATGGCCCGGCGCATTTCCAGGTCCCGGTCCAACGTATTCTTCGTGGACGAGCACTGCTTCCCGCAGACCATCGACGTGGTCCGCACCCGGGCGGCGGGTTTCGGCTTCGAACTGCGGGTGGGCCCCGTCGCCTCGGCGGCCGACGCCGAGGCATTCGGAGCCCTGCTGCAATACCCGGACGACCGCGGCGAGGTGACCGACCTGTCGGCGACGATCACCGCCCTGAAGGAACAGGGTACGGTGACGGCCGTGGCGACGGAGCTGATGGCCCTCGTGCTGCTGAAGCCGCCGGGCGCCATGGGCGCGGACATCGCCCTCGGATCGGCGCAGCGCTTCGGCATTCCCATGGGATACGGCGGTCCCCACGCGGCCTTCTTCGCCTGCCGGGACGAGCACAAGCGCTCGGTCCCCGGGCGCATCATCGGGGTCGCCATCGACAGCCGCGGCAGGACCGCGCTGCGCATGGCGCTGCAGACCCGAGAGCAGCACATCCGGCGCGAGAAGGCCAATTCCAACATCTGCACCTCCCAGGTGCTGCTGGCCAACATGGCCGGCATGTACGCCGTCTGGCACGGCCCGCGGGGACTCGCCGCAATCGCGGCCAGGATCCACCGGATGGCAGGCATCCTGGCGGCGGGCCTCGAGGCAGCCGGCCGCCGGGTCACGAACCGCTGCTACTTCGACACGCTGCGCATCGAGTCCGGCCCGGAGACCGACGCGCTGCTCGCCGCCGCCGTGGCGGCCGGCTATAACCTGCGCCGGGTGTCGGACGGGATTCTGGCCGTGGCCTTCAACGAAGCCACCAGCCGGGAGGACGTGGCGGTGCTCCTCTCCCTGCTGACCGGCCGGACCCACGACATCGATGCCCTGGATCGCCAGGCCGCCGCGCGGGATGTTCTCGGCCCCCTGCGCCGTGCCGATGCCGTGCTGGCTCATCCGGTGTTCAACCGCCACCATACGGAACACGCGATGCTGCGCTACCTGAAGCGCCTGCAGAACCGCGACCTGGCCCTGGACCACTCGATGATCTCCCTGGGCTCCTGCACCATGAAGCTCAATGCCGTGGCCGAGATGATCCCGGTCACCTGGCCCGAGTTCGCGAACCTCCATCCCTTCTCGCCGGGAGACCAGGCCCTGGGGTATCGGGAGATGATCGGGCAACTCGCCGGGTGGCTCGCCGCGATCACGGGCTTCGACGCCCTCTGCATGCAGCCGAATTCCGGCGCCCAGGGGGAATACGCCGGCCTCGTGGCCATCCGCCGTTACCAGGCGGCCCAGGGCCAGGGCCACCGGAACGTCTGCCTGATTCCCCGCTCGGCCCACGGAACCAATCCGGCCACCGCCCAGATGTGCGGCCTCAAGGTGGTGGTGGTCGACTGTGACGAACGGGGCAACGTGGATCTCGGCGACCTCCGGGCGCGGGCCGACGAGCATGCGGAGCACCTCTGCTGCCTGATGATCACCTACCCGTCCACCCATGGCGTATTCGAGGCGGCGGTGCGGGAGATATGCCAGGTGGTCCACGAGCGCGGGGGCCAGGTCTACATGGACGGCGCCAACCTGAACGCCCAGGTGGGCCTCACGTCGCCGGGTCACATCGGCGCCGACGTCTCCCACATGAACCTGCACAAGACCTTCGCCATTCCGCACGGCGGCGGCGGCCCCGGCATGGGCCCCATCGGCCTCAAGGCGCACCTGGCGCCGTTCGCTCCGAATCACGCGGTGGTGCCGGTGGATGGGCCGAATGCCGGCCAGGGG
Organism: Rhodocyclaceae bacterium; assembly: GCA_016791145.1. Lineage (GTDB taxonomy): Bacteria > Pseudomonadota > Gammaproteobacteria > Burkholderiales > Rhodocyclaceae > JAEUNJ01. Next base: position 46,156 of record JAEUNJ010000078.1, read on the forward strand.
GCGGTCTCGGCCGCCCCCTGGGGCTCGGCCTCCATCCTCCCGATCTCCTGGATGTACATCGCGATGCTTGGCCGGGAGGGCCTGCTCCGCGCCACCCGGACCGCCATCCTCAATGCCAACTACATCGCCGCCCGGCTGCAGGCCCATTTCCCGGTCCTCTACGCCGGTGCCGGCGGACGGGTCGCCCACGAATGCATCCTGGATGTCCGGGCGATCCGGGCCGCCACCGGCATCGCCGAGATCGACATCGCGAAGCGCCTGATGGATTACGGCTTCCACGCACCCACGGTCAGCTTCCCGGTGGCGGGAACCCTGATGGTGGAACCGACGGAATCCGAGGACAAGGGCGAACTGGACCGCTTCGTCGAGGCCATGATCGCGATACGCAAGGAGATCGGGCGCGTCGAGCGGGGCGAATGGCCCGCCGACGACAACCCGCTCAAGCGGGCACCCCACACCCAGGCCGACCTGGCCGAGGAGCCCTGGCAGCGTCCCTATTCGCGCCGCGAGGCCTGCTTCCCCCTGCCCTGGGTGGCGGACAACAAGTTCTGGCCGTCGGTGAATCGGATCGACGACGTCTACGGCGATCGCAACCTGTTCTGCGCCTGCCCGCCGCCGGCGGCATACCAGGCCTAGCCCGAGGAGGAGTGTCATGGCGGAACGTTTTCTTGTCCTCACCGTCATCGGCGACGACCGGCCCGGCCTGGTCGGCGACCTGGCGGCGACGATCGCAGGCCACCAGGGCAATTGGCTGGAGTCGGCCATGTCGCGCCTGGCGGGCAAGTTCGCGGGCATCGTGAAGGTGGGCATCGGCGCGGACCGCGCCGCCGCTCTCCAGTCCGCCCTGGGAAACCTTCCGGGCCTCGCGGTGCGATCCGAGGTTTCCGAAGAGGGCGGCGCCCCGGGGCGGCGGCGCCTGCGCATGAGCCTGGTGGGCCACGACCGCATCGGCATCGTGCGCGAAGTATCGATGGCCCTGGCCCGGCATGGCGTGAACGTGGAGGAACTCTCCACGCGTACCGAAAGCGCCCCCATGTCGGCGGAAGTGCTGTTCCACGCCCAGGCCGAACTGACCGCCGATCCGGCGGTGGACGTGCGGTCCCTGGTGGCCGAACTGGAGCGCATATCCAATGACCTGATGGTCGACATCGCCCTCGACGAGGCCCATCGATGACGTGGATCCACCGGGCGCTTCCCGCGGTCGCGGCCATCGTGGCGGCCGGTTGCGCCTCCTACTCCGGCGCCGGCCTGCGGATCGGCGAGGCATCCCTCCAGGAGGTGCTGTCGACGATGGGTCCGCCCGCCATGCGCTGGACGCTGCCGGACGGCCGGACCCAGCTCTCCTATCCGCGCGGGCCGGAAGGCGTGCACAGCTTCATGGCCTGGATCGCCCCCGACGGCCGCCTGGAAAAAGTCGAGAACGTGCTCGTGCAGGAGCAATTCGCGAAGATACGGGAAGGCATCCCGGCGGACGAGGTGCTCCGGGTCCTGGGACCGCCGGTGCCACACTGGACGGCGGAATTCGCGGTCCGGCGCGAGCGGGTCTGGGAGTGGCGGATCTGCTACCGCTTCAACCCGGCGCGTTTTGCCGTGCTGCTGGACATGGATACCGGCCGGGTGCGCGGCACGCTGATCGATTTCGACATCCAGGGTCCCGAGGGCGTCCCCCTCTGCACGCTCTGAGCGGCTGCCGAGGAACGACGACGTTGCCCGCGATCCGGGAGGTGCTCATGCCGAAGACGCCCGAGTGCTGGGACACCTGCGGCAACTGCGCCCAGGGCGAGGTGTTCGTGCTGGAAATCCACGTGGCCGCGGGTGATCGCGTGCGGCACGACGACCCCCTGATCACCCTGGAAACCGGCAAGGTGGCCCTCGACATCCCCTCGCCCCATGCCGGCCGGATCGTGGAGGTTCTCGTCGCCGAGGGCGACGTGCTGGCCGAGGGCCGCCCCATCTGCCGCATCGAGGCGGAATAGCGGCGCGATCGCCTCCCGGCAGGCCTCCGGCACCACCGTGACGGAATTGGCGCATTGATCCGAACGGACTATTGTGCGAGTCCCCGGCGGACCCCTAAGCTCCCATCCGGTTTCCGCAACAACCCGGTTCCCCCCGAAGGCGGCAACACCCTCCCCGGGTGCCATGCCTTCCTTGGCGCCCGTCCCCGGACGGGCGTTTTTTTTCTTTCTGCGCGAATCCTCGCCACTCTTTCCCGGGATGGCCGAAAATGTCGGTTTTTCACTTAACCGACCCCGCATGGCCCAATACGTCTACACCATGATGCGCGTGGGCAAGATCGTCCCGCCCAAGCGCCAGATCCTGAAGGACATTTCCCTTTCCTTCTTCCCGGGCGCCAAGATCGGCGTCCTCGGCCTGAACGGCTCCGGCAAGTCCACGTTGCTGAAGATCATGGCCGGCCTCGACAAGGATATCGAGGGAGAAGCCGTCCCCATGCCGAACCTGAAGATCGGCTACCTGCCCCAGGAACCCCAACTCCATCCGGACAACACGGTGCGCGCCGAGGTGGAGGCCGGGATGGGCGAGGTCATGCAGGCCCAGCAGAAGCTGGAGCAGGTTTATGCGGCCTACGCCGAACCCGACGCCGACTTCGACAAGCTCGCCGAGGAGCAGGCACGACTGGAGGCCATCATCGCCACCGCCGGTTCGGACCTGGAGAACCAGCTCGAGATCGCAGCCGATGCCCTGCGCCTGCCCCCCTGGGAGGCGGTGATCCGCAACCTGTCCGGTGGCGAGAAGCGCCGTGTCGCCCTGTGCCAGTTGCTGCTTTCCAAACCGGACATGCTGCTGCTCGACGAGCCCACGAACCATCTCGATGCCGAGTCCGTGGAATGGCTCGAACAATACCTGCAGCGTTTTCCGGGCACGGTGGTGGCGATCACGCACGACCGGTACTTCCTCGACAACGCCGCCGAATGGATCCTGGAACTCGACCGCGGCTACGGCATCCCCTGGAAGGGCAATTACTCGTCCTGGCTCGAGCAGAAGGAACAGCGCCTGGAGACGGAGGCCAAACAGGAACAGGCCCGCATCAAGACCATGAAGCACGAACTGGAATGGGTCCGCCAGAACCCGAAGGCGCGCCAATCCAAGAGCAAGGCCCGCCTCGCGCGCTACGAGGAGATGGCGAGCTTCGAGTACCAGAAGCGCAACGAGACCCAGGAGATATTCATCCCGCCCGGCGAGCGGCTGGGCAACGAGGTCGTCGAGTTCAAGAACGTCAGCAAGTCCTTCGGCGACCGGCTGCTGATCGACGGCCTGTCGTTCAAGGTGCCGCCGGGCGCCATCGTCGGCATCATCGGTCCCAACGGCGCCGGCAAATCCACCCTGTTCCGCATGATCCAGGGCGTCGAGAAACCCGATGGCGGCGAGATCGTGGTCGGGCCGACCGCCCGGATCGCCTCCGTGGACCAGTCGCGCGAGGGCTTGGAGAACGACAAGACGGTGTGGGAAGCCGTCTCGGGTGGCCAGGACATCCTGACCGTGGGGCGTTTCGAGATGCCGAGCCGGGCCTATCTGGGCCGGTTCAACTTCAAGGGCGCCGACCAGCAGAAGACCGTCGGCAACCTGTCCGGCGGCGAGCGGGGCCGACTTCACCTTTCCAAGACCCTGATCCAGGGCGGCAACGTGCTTCTGCTCGACGAGCCCTCCAACGATCTGGACGTGGAAACCCTGCGGGCCCTGGAAGACGCGCTGCTGGAATTCGCCGGCTGCGTCCTGGTGATCAGCCACGACCGCTGGTTCCTGGACCGCATCGCCACCCACATCCTCGCCTGCGAGGGGGATTCCCAGTGGTGCTTCTTCGCCGGGAACTACCACGAGTACGAGGAGGACAAGAAGAAGCGCCTGGGCGAGGAAGGGGCCAAGCCCCACCGCCTGCGCTACAAGCCCATCGCCCGGTAAGGCCGTCGCGGGATGGAAATGCCCGGATTCGCGCGATCCGGACGACATGAAGGAATTGCCGGGAGGAAGGACAACGGACCGCTTGACCTGCCGGAGGGATCGCCCCTCCGGCATGGCCGATCAAAGGGGAGCGGACCCGGTCCGAACGGGCGGTCGAACACGTTCACCAGGGGAGCAAGATGAAGGACATCGTTTGGGACAAGATTCTGAGCGTCGGCGTCGACGAGATCGACGAGGATCACCGCAAGCTGGTGAACATTTTCAACATCCTCAATCATGCGGTGCGGGAAGGCGAATCCGCCGAATACCTGGCGGCGACACTCGAGGAACTGATCAATTGCACGGCTTGGCATTTCAGCCACGAGGAACGCCTGATGCTGAAATACCGGTATCCGGGGAGCGAAGAGCACAAGGCTGAACACCGCGACCTGGTCCAGACCGCCCGGGACCTGCAGCGGGAAATGCTCCAGGGCGATCAACCCATGTCGAACGAGCACCTGGAGACGCTCGAACGGTGGCTCACCGTGCACATCCTGACGGAGGATGGCCGGCTGGGCGCGCATCTTTCCCGGTACATCTAGGACGGGGTTCCACCGGCCTTTCCGGCACGCCAACGCAGCACGAGGTTCGCGGGCAGTGCCGGCGCCCCGCATTCGCGCGGCCTGCCGCCGACCGGCCGGCGGATTCAGGCTCACCTGATGAGCCCTGCCCGACGGATGATCGGGACTGACGGGATCCCGGATCAGGGTGGAGACCGGCATCAGCGACTTGGGGGCGATGGGATGAATCGCGTTGCGCACGAGCCACTCGATTGGAATGCACTTCCACGGATCGACCTGGGTCCGGAGGGCCACCGCCGGCGTCCGCGAACGGAGGAATGGCCGCTTACGCTGGCATCGGGCCGGGTGGTCCGCCTCGATCGCCTCCACCAGCAGGACACGGCCCGCGGATGGCTCTGCGGCCCGCCTTTCCAGCACGTGCGCGAGCAGCAGGTCGAGGCGGCGGTTGTCGCCGCCCGGCGCGTATTCGAGTTGCGGGAGGAGGAACCGGTGCACCTCGTTCCGCCGATCCTGTACCGCTACACCTCCCAACTGCCGCCACGCATCGCCCCCTCGACCGTCATCGAGGTACTGGCCCTGCCGCCCGTATGTGCGTTGGCGCAGTTCCGCTCCGATTCGCCGGTCCGGGATACGGACCACGTCTATTCATCGCTCGTCGTCGTCTGGTTCCAGGAGCGATTCGGCCTGCCGGAGGATGCCCACGTGCTGGAGATGCTGCGGGCAATGCCGTGGGACGAACTGGCGGGCGACTGGACGCCCTGATCGCGCCGGACCCCGTTCGGCGCGCGACGCGCCGGCCGACGGCGTGGAACGGACTGCCACAGGGGATCGTTTGGTGGGTGCTGACGGGCTCGAACCGCCGACATTCGCCTTGTAAGGGCGACGCTCTACCAACTGAGCTAAGCACCCACGGGTGGGGAGCAGTAATGCCATCCGCGTATGGCCGTTGCGGAGGCCGTCGCCATTCTATTACCGGATTGCGTCCCGCAGGGCCTTTCCAGGCTTGAACTTCGCCACCCGGGTCGCCCCGATCGCCAGGGCCTCGCCGGTCTTGGGATTGCGTCCGGAGCGGGCGGCGCGGTTGCCGACGGAGAAGGTCCCGAATCCCGCCAGGGTAACGGAATCCCCCTTCTCGAGGGCGGCGGACACGGCGTCGACGAGGGCATCCAGGCACCGGCCCGCGGCCGACTTGGACAGGTCCGCCCGCAAGGCCATGTATTCGATCAGGTCAGTCCGGTTCATGGAATCTCCGCTTGCTTCGGGTACCCGATGCGATACCGGCGCGCCACGGCCGGCCGCTTGGGCCACGAGCCCCGGCCGCCCGGGCGGCCGGGCCCGGACTTCAGTGGGTGATCACCCCGGCCGCCGCGTCGCCGCCGGCGGCAGCGGCCACCGGCGTCTCGGGGACGGCCTCCGTGGCAGGCTCGGGCAGGCGTTCCAGGGCCAGTTCGAGCACCTGGTCGATCCATTTCACCGGCCGGATCTCCAGCCGGTTCTTCACGGTCTCGGGAATCTCGGCCAGGTCCTTGACGTTTTCCTCGGGGATGAGGGCCAGCCGGATGCCGCCGCGCACCGCGGCCAGCAGTTTCTCCTTGAGACCGCCGATCGGAAGGACCTCACCGCGCAGGGTGATCTCCCCCGTCATCGCGACGTCGGCGCGGACCGGAATCCCGGAGAGCACGGAGACGAGGGCGGTGCAGATCGCGATGCCCGCGGAAGGGCCATCCTTGGGCGTGGCGCCTTCCGGGAGGTGGATGTGCAGGTCGTTCTTCTGGTAGAAGTCCTCGGCGATCCCCAGCGCCTTGCTGCGCCGGCGGACGACCGTCAAGGCGGCCTGGATGGATTCCTGCATCACCTCGCCGAGCTTGCCGGTGGTCATGGTCTTGCCCTTGCCGGGCACGGACACGGCCTCGATGGTGAGCAGTTCGCCGCCCACCTCCGTCCAGGCGAGGCCCGTCACCTGCCCGACCTGGTTCTCCTTCTCCGCAATGCCGAAGGAATAGCGCCGCACGCCGATGTACTTGTCCAGGTTCTTGGCGTTGACCACGATCTTGTTCTTGCGTTTGCGGATCACCAGAGCCTTGACCACCTTGCGGCAGATCTTGGAAATCTCCCGCTCCAGGGCGCGGACGCCTGCCTCCCGGGTGTAGTAGCGGACGATGTCCCGCACCGCGTCCTCGGTGACCGTGAGTTCCTCGCGCCTGACGCCGTTGTTCTTCATCTGCTTGGGCAGCAGGTAGCGCTGCGCGATATTGACCTTTTCGTCCTCGGTGTAGCCGGACAGGCGAATCACCTCCATCCGGTCCAGCAGGGCCGGCGGGATGTTGAGGGTGTTCGCGGTGGCGACGAACATGACGTCCGAGAGGTCGAAATCCACCTCGATGTAATGGTCCTGGAAGGTGTGGTTCTGCTCCGGGTCCAGCACCTCCAGCAGCGCCGAGGAAGGATCGCCGCGGAAATCCATGCCGAGCTTGTCCACTTCGTCGAGGAGGAACAGCGGATTCTTCACGCCGACCTTCGTCATGTTCTGCAGGATCTTGCCGGGCATTGAACCGATGTAGGTCCGCCGGTGGCCGCGGATCTCGGCCTCGTCCCGCACCCCGCCCAGGGCCATGCGCACGAACTTGCGGTTCGTCGCCCGGGCAATGGACTGGCCCAGGGAGGTCTTGCCGACGCCCGGAGGCCCCACGAGGCACAGGATGGGCGCCTTGATCTTCTCGACCCGCTGCTGGACGGCCAGGTACTCGACGATGCGCTCCTTGACCTTGTCGAGGCCGTAATGGTCCTTGTCGAGGATCTTCTCGGCGGCGGCCAGGTCCTTGGAGATGCGGGACTTCTTCTTCCACGGCAGGCCGACCAGGGTCTCGATGTAGTTGCGGACCACGGTCGCCTCGGCGGACATGGGCGACATCAGCTTGAGCTTCTTGAACTCCGACTGGGCCTTCTGCAGCCCTTCCTTGCTCAGGCCGGCGGACTTGATCTTCTTCTCGATCTCCTCCAGGTCGGCCCCTTCCTCGCCCTCGCCGAGTTCCTTCTGGATCGCCTTCACCTGCTCGTTCAGGTAGTACTCGCGCTGGCTCTTCTCCATCTGGCGCTTGACCCTCCCGCGGATGCGCTTCTCGACCTGCAGGATGTCCAGTTCGGTTTCCAGTTGGCTGAGCAGCCGCTCGAGCCGCTCGCCCACGTCGAAGAGTTCCAGGATTTCCTGTTTCTGCTCCAGCTTGAGGGGCAGGTGGGCGGCGATGGTGTCGGCGAGACGGCCGGGCTCCTCGATCCCGGAAAGAGAGGTGAGGATTTCCGGCGGGATCTTCTTGTTCAGCTTCACGTACTGGTCGAACTGCGTCAGGATCGTCCGGCGCATGGCCTCGATCTCGTGGTTCCCCCGGTCGTCGCCGGCAATGGGCGTCACCCGGGCGACGAAGAGGGCCTGCCGGTCCTCCACCACATCCACGGAGGCGCGCTGGGCGCCCTCGACGAGGACCTTCACGGTGCCGTCGGGCAGCTTGAGCATCTGCAGGATGCTGGAGATGCACCCGATGGTGTATAGATCCTCGGTCTCCGGCTCGTCCTTGGCGGCCGACTTCTGCGCCACCAGCAGGATGCTCTTGCCCGCTTCCATGGCCGTTTCCAGGGCCTTGATGGACTTCGGGCGCCCCACGAAGAGCGGAATCACCATGTGCGGGAAGACCACCACGTCCCGCAGTGGCAGCAGGGGGAGTTCTATCCTCTCCTGGGAGAGATCCAATTGGCTAGACATGGTTATTCCTTTTTTCGGGGTTGGGGCGGCAGTCCGTTAGATGGGGATGCCCGCCCGGAGGTTCAAGTCGCCCCCGGACGCCCATCGCCCGCTGCGGATCAGTTCGATCCGGACGCCACCTTCGGCACGTCTTCGTAGATCAGGATCGGACGGCCGCCGCTCTCGATCGTGCCCTCGTCGATGACGACCTTGCTGACGTTATCCAGGGTCGGCAGCTCGTACATGGTGTCGAGCAGCACGTTTTCGAGGATGGACCTGAGGCCGCGCGCCCCGGTCTTGCGCTTCAACGCCTTGCGTGCGATGGCCTGGAGGGCTGCCGGGCGGACTTCCAGTTCCGCCCCTTCCATGCCGAACAGCTTCTGGTACTGCTTGATCAGCGCGTTCTTCGGCTCGACGAGGATCTCAACCAGGGCCGCCTCGTCGAGTTCCTGCAGGGTCGCCACCACCGGCAGGCGGCCGACGAACTCGGGGATGAGGCCGTACTTGATCAGATCCTCCGGCTCCACCTGGCGGAGGAGCTCGGTGACGTCCTTGGTCTCCTTGCTCTTCACCTCGGCGCCGAAGCCAATGCCACCCTTCTCGGAACGGTTGCGGATCACCTTGTCCAGGCCGTCGAAGGCGCCGCCGCAGACGAACAGGATGTTCGTCGTGTCCACCTGCACGAAATCCTGGTTCGGATGCTTCCGCCCGCCCTGGGGCGGCACGCTGGCGATGGTGCCCTCGACCAGCTTCAGCAGGGCCTGCTGCACGCCCTCGCCGGAGACGTCGCGGGTGATCGACGGGTTATCCGACTTGCGGGAGATCTTGTCGATCTCGTCGATATAGACGATGCCCTGCTGGGCCTTCTCGACCTCGTACTCGCACTTCTGCAGCAGCTTGGCGATGATGTTCTCCACATCCTCGCCCACGTAGCCGGCCTCCGTCAGGGTGGTCGCATCGGCCATCACGAACGGGACGTTGAGCAGGCGGGCCAGGGTCTGGGCGAGCAGTGTCTTCCCGGAACCGGTCGGACCGATGAGGAGGATGTTGCTCTTGGCCAGTTCGACGTCGTCGTTGCCTTTCTGCTGGTGACGCAGCCGCTTGTAGTGGTTGTAGACCGCCACGGACAGTATCTTCTTCGCCTGCCCCTGCCCGATCACGTACTGGTCCAGGATCTCGCAGATCTCGCGCGGCGTGGGCAGATCGGAGCGCACCCCCTTCGAGGACTGTTCGCTGGCCACCTCGTCGCGGATGATGTCGTTGCACAGTTCGATGCACTCGTCGCAGATGAACACCGAAGGTCCGGCGATGAGCTTCTTGACCTCGTGCTGGCTCTTGCCGCAGAAGGAGCAGTACAGGAGCTTCTCGTTGCCCGATTTCTTTTCCGTCATCGCCCTCTCTCCGTCTTCTCCGCGCGCCGCCCGGTTCGGCCCGTCAAGCCGATTCCTGCCGCTTCACGAGCACCTTGTCCACCAACCCGTACTCGCGCGCGGCCTCCGCGGACAGAAAATTGTCGCGGTCGGTATCGCGCTCTATGCGTTCGATGGGCTGGCCGGTGTGCAGCGCCAGCATCTCGTTGAGACGCTGCTTCAGGAACAGGATCTCCTTGGCATGGATTTCGATGTCCGAGGCCTGCCCCTGGAAGCCGCCCATGGGCTGGTGGATCATGACGCGCGAATTAGGCAGGCAGAAGCGCTTCTCCTTGGCGCCCGCCGCCAGCAGGAAGGCCCCCATGGAGGCCGCCTGCCCGATGCAGAGTGTGGACACATCGGGCTTGATGAACTGCATCGTGTCGTAGATCGCCAGGCCGGCCGTCACCGAGCCACCCGGAGAGTTGATGTACAGGTAGACGTCCTGGTCGGGGTTCTCCGACTCGAGGAAAAGCAGCTGGGCCACCACGAGGTTGGCCGTCACGTCGTTCACCGGGCCGACGAGGAACACGACGCGCTCACGCAGCAGCCGCGAGTAGATGTCGTAGGCGCGTTCGCCACGCCCGCTGGTCTCGATGACCATCGGCACCAGGCCGAGGGCCCGGGTTTCCATTTCGCCGCTGTCCGAATGATTTCCCATCGCGTCGGTTTCCTTACAGAACGTCGTCCGCATCATGATGCAGCATTGCCCATCAACTCGTCAAAACCGATCGCCTTCTCCGTGACGCTGGCAGCGGCGAGAACCCAATCCACCACGTTGTTCTCCATGGCCAGGGCCTCGGCTTCGGCCAGCCGCTGGGGCTGCGAGTAGTACCAGCGCACGACTTCCTTCGGGTCCTCGAAGGTTTCCGCGAACTCGTCGATGATCTTGCGCACCTGGTCAGGCTTGGCGTGCAGATCCTTTTCCCTGACCAGCTCAGCAAGAATCAGGCCCAGCTTGACCCGACGGATGGCCTGGTCGGCGAACCAGGACGGCTCCACCGGGATGTTCTTGGCCAGCATCCCGCGGGACTCCAGGTCCCGCCGCGCGGCGGCCGCCATCTGCTGGGATTCCAGTTCGACGAGGGACCGCGGCACTTCGATGGGATTGACCTCCATCAACAACTCCATCACCTGGTTCTTGATGCGCGCCTGCAGGCGCTTGCGCACCTCGCGCTCCAGGTTGCTCTTCACCTCGGCGCGCATCTTCACCAGGTCGCCGTCGGCGATGCCGAGCGCCTTGGCGAACTCCGCGTCCAGTTCCGGGAGGCGCGGCATTTCGACCTTCTTCACCGCGGCCTGGAACTGGACCGTCTGCCCGGCCAGATCCGCCGCATGGTAATCGGCGGGGAAACTGACATCGAAGGCCTTCTCGGATCCCGCAGCTTCGCCCAGGAGCGCCGCTTCGAAATCCGGCAGCATCATTCCAGATCCCAGGACGACCGGATAGTCCGTCGCCCGCCCGCCTTCGAATTCCTCACCTCCCTTCCGGCCGACGAAATCCACCACCACGCGGTCGCCGTTCTCGGCGCCGCGCTCGGCCAGCACGAAGACGGTGCGCTGCTTGCGCAGGACCTCGATCGTCTTGTCGACTTCGGCGTCGCCCACCGCGAGGACCGCTTTCTCGACCGGCTTTCCGGCCACGTCGCCCAGGGCGATGTCGGGATAGACCTCGAACACGGCGCTGAACGCCAGCGTACCCGCCTCGGCGCCCTCCTTCGGCTCGATCCTGGGCTGTCCGGCCACCCGCATGTTCTTCTCGCGAACCTGCTCGCCGAACGCCTTCTCCACGGCCGCGCCGAGGGCTTCCGAGTGGGCCTGGGCACCATAATGCTGGGCCACCAGCTTGAGCGGCACCTTGCCGGGCCGGAATCCGGCCATCTTGACCGTCTTGGCCAGGTGGCGCAGCCGGCTGTCCACCTCCTTCTCGATGTCGGCCGTGGCCACGGACATGTCGATGCGGCGCTCCAGGGCGCTGGCGGAAACGGCATCGGCTGCGGTGGTGGTTTCGTTGTTCTGCATGGAGAATCCTCGATTGCGGCTGTGAGTGAATGTTGATCCGGGGGAATTCTGGTGCGAAGGAGGAGACTCGAACTCCTACGCCTTGCGGCGCTGGAACCTAAATCCAGTGCGTCTACCAATTCCGCCACCTTCGCGTGGCCTCGGGCGGATGCATCATCGCGGAACCGGATTCCGCGCGCCATGGACGCCGCAGTTAACCACGGCGAATTATATCGCCCCGTCGCACGGGCGGGCGAGACGTCCCGGGACCGGGTTGACCTCCTACTTGACCCGGGTCAGGCGGGGCCGGCCGGCCGGTCCCCCACCGTCCTCCGGTCCGGGTGACGGGTCCGCCGGGGCGGACTGCTGCGGGAGGGAGGAGGACGCCTCGTCTACTTCGAAGCCCATGCCTTCCCCGTTCTCCCGCGCGTAGATGGCGGCGACGCGCGCGACCGGGATCCGGATCGGGAACGGCACCCCGTTGAAGCGCGCCTGGAAGGTGATCTCCTCGTTCCCCATCTCCAGCTTGTGGGTGGCCTCGGCACCGACGTTGAGCACGATCTGCCCGTCGCGCACGTGTTCCCGAGGCACATGGGTGCCGTCATCCACGGCGACGGCGATGTAGGGGGTAAAGCCCTGGTCGACGCACCACTCCCAGATGGCGCGGATCAGGTAGGGCTTCGTGGTGGTCATCGACCGGGAGCTGCCGGCTCCGTCCCGGGGGACGGAGCCGGGTCAGCGCCGCATGACCTTTTCCGAGGGCGTCAGGGCGTCGATGAAACCCTGCCGGCTGAAGATCCGCTCGGCATACTTCATCAGCGGGGCGGCCGCCTTGGGCAGTTCGATGCCGTAGTGCTCCAGCCGCCACAGCAGCGGGGCGATGGCGACGTCGATCATCGAGAAATCCTCCCCCAGCATGTATTTCTGCTTGGCGAACATCGGCGCCAGTTCGGAGAGGCGGTCACGGATATGGGAACGGGACTTGTCCGCGGACTTGAGGTTCTTCTCGAGCGGGTCGATATGGCTGAACAGCTCGTGTTCCATCGTATACAACAGTTGCCGGGCCCGGGCGCGCATCTGGGGGTCGGGGGGCATCAGCTGCGGATGCGGGAAGCGCTCGTCGATGTACTCGTTGATGATGTTGGCTTCGTACAGGACCAAATCCCGGTCCACCAGGACCGGCACACGGTTGTACGGGTTGATGACGGCGATGTCCTCCGGCTTGTTGAACAAGTCCACGTCGATCACCTGGAAGTCCATCTGCTTCTCGTACAGGACGATGCGGCAGCGATGGCTGAACGGGCAGGTAGTGCCCGAGTACAGGTTCATCATGGTACTCGTACCCCAGGAATAATCGGCGTCCCGCACCACCCGCCGGATGGACGGTGCACCCACTTCACGATGCCCCATATGTTGCATTCCGTTCGAGGTTAGTGGATGTCTTTCCAGTACTCGCGCTTGAGCGCGTAGGCAAAGACGAAGATCAGTGCCAGTCCGATGAGCACGATGACGCCGAGCTGCTTGCGGAACTCGGCCTTTGGCTCGCCCATGTATTGCAGGTAGGCCACCAGGTCCGCGACGGCGTTGTCGTACTCCTCGGGCTTCATGAGGCCGGGCTTGGCCAGCTGCAGCTTGTGGTCGGGCCCCATCACCTGTTCGCCCTGGAGTTCCCACAGAATGTGCGGCATGCCAACGTTCTCGAAGACCACGTTGTTCCAGCCGCTCGGACGGGCGTCGTCGCGATAGAAGGTGCGCAGATAGGTGTACAGCCAGTCGGCACCGCTTCCGAACTCGGACGCCCGGGCGCGCGCGATCACCGTCAGGTCGGGCGGCGCGGCGCCGAACCAGATCTTGGCGTCGTCCCGCTGCATCGCGATCTTCATGGGCTCGCCGACCTTCTCCGCCGTGAACAGCAGGTTGTCCTTGATCTGCTGGTCGGAAAGCCCGATGTCGTTCAGCCGGTTGTAGCGCATGTAGGACGCGCCGTGGCAGTTCAGGCAGTAGTTGATGAAGAGCTTGGCACCGTTCTGAAGGGCGGCGTAATCCCGGGACTTGTCCGGCGCCTTGTCCAGGTGCAGTTCCGGACCGCTGGCGAAGGCGAGCAGCGGCGCGAACAGGAGAGTGAGAAGCAGCTTTTTCATTATTGCGTCACCCTTTCCGGTTCAGGCTTGCACTTGTCGAGCGCGGTATAGATCGGCATCAACAGGAAGAAGGCAAAGTAGATGATGGTGCAGATCTGGGAGACGAGGGTGCGGCCGGGCGTCGGCGGCAGGATTCCCAGGTAGCCCAGGATGAAGAAGGAGATCACGAAGGCCACCAGGGCACCCTTGAACAGCGGACCGCGATAGCGGATGGACTTCACTGGGCTCCGGTCCAGCCAGGGCAGCAGGAAGAACACCATGACGCCCAAGCCCATGAAGATCACGCCCCACAGTTTCGCGTCGATCCAGAAGAAGTTGACCGTATTGGCGCGCAGGATCGAATAGAAGGGCGTGAAGTACCACACCGGCGCGATGTGCGGCGGCGTCTTCAGCGGGTCGGCCGGAATGAAGTTGTTGTACTCCAGGAAGTAGCCGCCGAACTCGGGCATGAAGAACACGATGATGGAGAACGCCATCAGGAACACCACCACGCCGACGATGTCCTTCACCGTGTAGTAGGGATGGAAGGGAATCCCGTCCAGCGGGATGCCACGTTCGTCCTTCTTCTTCTTGATCTCGACGCCGTCCGGGTTGTTGGAACCCACCTCGTGCAGGGCGAGGATGTGGGCGGCGACCAGCCCGAGCAGGACCAGGGGCACCGCGATGACGTGGAACGAGAACATGCGGTTCAGCGTCGCGTCGCCGATGACGTAGTCGCCGCGAATCCAGGTCGCCAGGTCGTTGCCGACGAGGGGGATCGCGGAGAACAGGCTCAGGATCACCTGGGCGCCCCAATAGGACATCTGTCCCCAGGGGAGCAGGTAACCCATGAAGGCTTCGGCCATCAGCGCCAGGTAGATCATCACGCCGAAGATCCAGATCAGTTCGCGCGGCTTGCGGTAGGAGCCATAGAGCATGCCGCGGAACATGTGGAGATAGACGACGATGAAGAAGGCGGAGGCGCCGGTCGAATGCATGTAGCGGATCAGCCAGCCCCAGGGAACGTCGCGCATGATGTATTCGACGCTGGCGAAGGCCACGGGCACGCCGGCCGAGTTCAGGGACGCGTCGGGCTTGAAATGCATGACCAGGAAGATGCCGGTCACGATCTGCAACACCAGGACCAGCAGCGCCAGGGATCCGAAGAAATACCAGAAGTTGAAATTCTTCGGGGCGTAGTACTCGGAGAGGTGGGCCTTCCAGTTGGCGGTCAGCGGGAAGCGGGCGTCCACCCACTCCAGCACGTTACCGGCCAGGGTGCCGTCCGACTTGAACTTTTCGTAATTGCTGGCACCCATCCCTTAGGCCCCCTTCTTGTCTTCGCCGATGATCAGGCGGCTTTCGGAGAGGTACGCATGCGGCGGCACCTCCAGGTTGTCCGGAGCCGGCTTGCTCTTGTAGACGCGGCCCGCCAGATCGAAGGTCGAGCCATGGCACGGACACAGGAAGCCGCCGGTCCATTCGGCATCGATGCCGGACTCGGCGCCGGTCTTGAATTTGTCGGTCGGCGAGCAGCCCAGGTGGGTGCAAATGCCGATGGCGACGAGGATCTCGGGCTTGATCGACCGGTTCTCGTTCTTCGCGTAGTCCGGCTGCATCGGGCGGTCGGACTTCGGGTCGGCGACCTTGTCGTCGGTCTTGCGCAGGCCGTCGATCATCTCCTTGGTCCGGTGGATGATCCAGACGGGCTTGCCCCGCCACTCGACGGTCATCATCTGGCCGGGGGCCAGTTTGCTGATGTCGACCTCCACCGGCGCGCCGGCGGATTTCGCCCGCTCGGACGGCGCCAGGCTGGCGAGGAAGGGCACCGCCACCGCCACCCCCGCCACGCCGCCCGCGGCAGCCGTGGCGACGACGAGCCGACGCCGGCCGCAATCCACTTTTTCGTCGCAACTCATGTTTGGTAGTCCCTAAGAAGATGCCGAAGCCTTAAACCGCGAAATTATACCGAACTCGCCGGGCGGATTAAAGCCCGGATCAGCACCGGCTTATGGACGTTGCAGCAGGAAATCGGTCAGATTGCACCAATTTGGTGCAATCTCTCGATCTCCGCATCCGGGTATCCGAGTTCCCGCAGGGCCTCGTCGGTATCCGCCCCCAGGGCCGGTCCGGCGGCCCGGCAGCTGCCGGGGGTGCCGGCCAGCCGGGGGACGATGCCGGGGACCTTGACAGTCGTGCCGTCCGGGAGCACCAGGGTCTGGATCATCCCCCGGGACAGGAAATGGGGATCGCGCACCATGTCGGCCACGGAATAGACGGGACTGACCGGCACGTCGGCCTCGGAAAGGATCCGGATCACTTCGTCCGCCGGCCGCTCGCCCACCCACCGGTCCAGCAGCCCGTAGATCTCGCCGGCCCGGGCATCCCTACCGGCGTTCGTGGCCAATTGCGGATCCTCTGCCAGGTCGGGACGTCCGACGGCTAGCATCAGGCGCCGGAAGATCGCGTCCCCATTGCCCCCGATGATCACGTGGCGGCCGTCGGCGCTGGTGTGGGTGTTCGACGGCGTAATGCCAGGCATCACGTTGCCGGTCCGTTCCCGCACGAAGCCGGCCCGGTCGTACTCGGGGACCAGGCTTTCCATCATCGCGAACACGGCCTCGTAGAGCGCCACGTCCACGACCTGCCCCCTGCCGCCACCGACTTCCCGGTGGCGCAGGGCCATCAGGGCGCCGATCGCCCCCCAAAGGGCGGCGATCGAGTCTCCGATGGAAACGCCCGTCTTTACCGGAGGCCGGTCCGGGAAACCCGTGACGTAACGCAGCCCGCCCATGGACTCGCCGATGGCGCCGAAGCCCGGTTGCGCGGCCCGCGGACCCGTCTGGCCGAATCCGGACAGGCGAACCATCACCAGGCCGGGATTGATTTCCGAGAGGGCCTCCCATCCGAGCCCCAGCTTCTCCATTACCCCCGGCCGAAAGTTCTCCACGACGATGTCGGCCCGGGACACCAGACGGCGCGCAACGGCCGCCCCCTCGGGGTGCTTGAGATTCACCGTCACCGACTTCTTGTTGCGTGCCTGGAGGTACCACCACAGGGAGGTTCCCTGGTAGAGCTTCCGCCAGCCGCGCAACGGATCCCCCTCCCCCGGTGCCTCGATCTTCACGACCTCGGCACCGAACTCGGCGAGGATGCGGCTGCAGAAGGGACCCGCGATCAGCGTGCCGAACTCGACGACGCGGACGCCCGCCAGGGGCCCCGCCGCGGGATCGGCCCGCGGCGCCTCAATAGTCACGACGCTCGATCAGGGCCTGGGCGACGGTGCCGGCATCCGAATACTCCAGTTCCCCTCCCGCCGGTATGCCACGCGCGATGCGGCTCACCTTCAGGCCGCGCGCATGGAACAGTTCCGACAGATAGTGGGCCGTCGCCTCACCCTCGTTCGTGAAATTGGTGGCGATGATGACCTCCTTGACCGCCCCATCGCCGACCCGGGCAAGGAGCCGGTCGAAATCGAGTTCCTTCGGGCCGATGCCGTCGAGGGGCGAAAGCCGGCCCATCAGCACGTAATAGAGGCCGCCATAGGCGTGGGTCTGTTCCATCGCGTTCAGGTCGATGGGCATCTCGACGACGCAAAGGAGGCTGGGGTCGCGCTTCGGGGACGCGCAGCGTTCGCACACCTCCTCCTCGGTGAAGGTGTTGCAGCGGCTGCACCGGCGCAGCGTGGCAAGGGCATGGCCAACCGCGCGGGAGAGCCGCTCGGCGCCGCGCGGGTCCCGTTGCAGCAGATGGTAGGCCATGCGCTGGGCCGACTTGGGCCCGACGCCCGGAAGGCACCGCAACGCCTCGATCAACTCGTCGAGGCTGGTGGGATGGGACATCCGTCAGAAGGGCAGCTTCATGCCCGGCGGCAGTTGGAGGCCGGCGGTGAACGCCCCCATCCTCTCCTGCGCCGTAGACTCGGCGCGGCGGTTGGCGTCATTCAGCGCCGCGGCGACCAGGTCCTCGAGCATCTCCTTGTCGTCCATGACGGAAGGATCTATGGTGACGCGGCGCACGTCGTGCTTGCAGGTCATGACGACCTTCACGGCACCCGCCCCCGACTGGCCCTCGACTTCCAGATTGGCCAGTTCCTCCTGGGCCTTCATCATGTTCTGCTGCATCTGTTGGGCCTGTTTCATCAGGTTCCCGAGCCCGCCTTTCATCATGGGTCGCTCCTTGGGTTCAAATGGGCTTGATGGTCGATTCGTCGATGCTGGCATCGAACAGGTCGATGGCTTCCCGGACGAACGGATCCTGCTCGAGCGAAGCCACGGCCTTCTCCATGCGTTCCCGGTGGGCGCTCCGCGAGCGCTCCGCCGGGGTCTCTCCCCCGACCTCGGCGACCACCAGTTGGAGCCGGACCGGCCGGCCGACGGCGGTCTGGAGCTCTGCCTGGAGCCTGTCCTGGGCCGCCTTGGCCGCGAGGTGCTTGTGGGCCGGGGGCAGGTGAAGGGTCGCCTGGTGCTCGGTGATCTCCGCCAGGTCGCAATGATTGGCCAACTGCCGCGCCATGCCGCTGAGGCTCATCCTGGCGACGAGCCCATGCCAGTCGGAGCCGTGCCCGGCCCCCGGACTCGCATCAGCGGCGGCCGGCGGCGCCCCCCTCATCGGGGAAGGGACCAGTTGCAGCGTGCGCGCCGGCTGGGCGGGCGACGGCATGGACGGTCGCGACGGGGCCGCCCCGGGCCTGGCGGAAAGACCCGGCACCACCCCCAGTCCCGGGGGTGTCTCCGGCCGGAACGCATGCAGGCGCAGCAGCGTCATCACGAATCCGGCGTATTCATCCGGAGCCAGCGGCAGGTCGTTGCGCCCGAGGATGGCGATCTGATAGCCGAGCTGGACGAATTCCGGGTCGAAGGCCTTGCCATAGGGCTCGAGGCGCGAGCGCTCCACCTCGTCCGACAGGGCGGCCGGCGCCATCTGGGCCAGCGCGACCCGGTGGAAAAGCGTCGCCAGTTCCTGCAGGGCCGACTCGAAGGACATGCTGCGGCCGTTCATCTGGTCGGCGAGGGCCAGCATCGCCGCCACGTCGCCGGATGCCAGGCCGTCCAGGATGCCGTAAAGGAATTCGTCGCCGACGGTCCCCAGCATGTCGCGCACGCCCTGTTCCTCGACCTTGCCGGCCCCGTGGGCGATCGCCTGGTCGAGCAGGGAGAGGGCATCGCGCATGCTCCCCGCCGCCGCCTTCGCCAGTTGCCGCAGGGCGTCCACTTCGAAGGCCACGCGCTCCTGCTCCAGGATGGCGGCCAGATGCCCGACGATGGCCGGCTGGGGCATCTGTTTGAGATTGAACTGGAGGCAGCGGGAGAGCACCGTGACCGGAATCTTCTGGGGATCGGTCGTCGCCAGGATGAACTTGACGTGCTCCGGCGGTTCCTCCAGGGTCTTCAGCATGGCGTTGAAGGCGTGGCCGGAAAGTTGGTGGACCTCGTCGATCACATAGACCTTGAAGCGGCCCCGGGTCGGTGCGTAGGTCGCCCGCTCCAGCAACTGGGTCATGTCGTCCACGCCCCGGTTCGAGGCCGCGTCCAGTTCGATGTAATCGACGAAGCGGCCCGCGTCGATCTCCTGGCAGGAGGAGCAGGCCCCGCACGGCTCGGCCGACACGCCCCGTTCGCAGTTCAGCGCCTTGGCCATGATCCGGGCCAGCGTCGTCTTGCCGACGCCCCGGGTCCCGGTGAACAGGTAAGCATGGTGCAACCGGTTGCCCGCCAGCGCGTGGCTGAGGGCCTTGACCACGTGCTCCTGCCCCACCAGCGTGGCGAAAGACTTGGGGCGCCACTTGCGGGCGAGGGCCTGGTAGCTCATGCGGCGATTCTAGCAAAGCCCCCTCGTGCCGCCCGGAACCCACCGGGGCCCCGCGGGTCACCCGGCGCCGTCGGTCCCCTGGTGGGAGGATCGGAACGCTGTCGGCGTCATCCCCGTCGCCCGCTTGAAGAGGCGGCAGAAATAGGCCGGATCCTGGAATCCCAGTTCGTAGGCCAGCCGCGAAACGGGGGCCGCCAAGTAGACGAGGCGCCGACGGGCCTCCAGCAGCAGGCGGTCCTGGACCAGGTCGAAGGCCGAGCGGCCGGTGAGGGCCTTGCAGATCCGGTTCAGGCGGCTTTCGGTGACGCGGAGGACCTCCGCGTACCGGGGAATCGTCCAGTGCTCCCGGTATCGGGCCTCCACCATCTGCCGGAACCGGGAAAACAGCTCGGCCCGCTGGCGGTCCAGGCGGCGGGCGCCCGCGTCGGCCTGGACGAGCCGGGCCACCATGACCAGGACCGCCCGGGCGAGCCATTCCAGGATCGGGGCGCGCCCCGGGCGAGCCCAGCCGAACTCGGCGAGAATCTGTTCCAACAGCCCCGCCAGGCGCTCCGCGTCGCCCGAGGAGCGATCAATGGCGAGCAGGCGCGGGGCCAGGGCCAGTTCCTCCATCAGGTCCTGGCCGGCGGCGGCCCGGTCGAAGAGGCGACCCTCTGCCACCGTCAGCACGTAGCCGCGGGTGCCGGGTTCGAACTGGAAGGCATGCACTACCGTGGGCGGGATCACAACCACCCGGGGCCCGGGTCCTTCCTCCACGCGTTCATCGAGGCGCACCCGGACCCGCCCCTCCAGCACGAAGACCACCTGCAGCAGCCCCTTGTGGGCGTGGCTGTCGATCTCCCATTCGTAGCGCTCGCTGCGGCTTCTGATGTCCTCGATGTGGATGAACTCCGCGTCGGCGACCGGGCCTTCCTCACCGTAGAGGGAAAAAGTCCGTATGGCCGATTGTGCGGCACGGCCGGCCGGAGCCGGCCGGGATGGCCTGGGGACGAGGAATACAGCCATGGATCGACGATCCCTGGAAAATCGAAATTGTCAAAATAGTACAAGTCTTTCTTCCCATCGTCCATTTCGCCCGGCCCCCGATCCCTTTACGCTTCAACCATCGCCAACCGGCGCCGGCGACCCGACAGGGGGCCGGACGCCGCACACCAGGAGGAGCCCATGTTCAGTTTCGATCCCTACTCCCCGGCCGTCGATGCCGATCCCTTCCCCTATTACAAGACCCTGCGGGACGAGCACCCCTGCTTCTGGAGCAAGGAGGCCGGCATGTGGGTCCTGTCCCGCTATGCCGACATCGTCACGGCGCTCAACGACTGGCAGACCTTCTCCTCGGCCAAGGGCAACCTGATGACCGAGCTGCCCAACCGGGCCGGCGCCACCCTGGGCACCACCGATCCCCCCCGCCACGACCGCCTGCGCGGCCTGATCCAGCACGCCTTCATGAAGCGCAACCTGGAGAGCCTCGCGGAGCCGATCAAGGCCGCCGCCCGGGAAGTGGCCGAGCCGTTGCGCGGCGAGAAGCAGTTCGACTTCGTCGAGGACTTCTCCGCCAAGTTCACCGTCAAGGTGCTTTTCGCCGCCCTGGGCCTGCCCATGGGCGACGAGGCCCAGGTGCGCGAGAAGGCCGTGCTGATGGTCCAGTCCGATCCCCACACCCGCACCAAGGGTCCGGAACACATCGCCGCCTACAACTGGATGCAGGACTACGCCTCCAAGGTGATCGCCGAGCGGCGCCGGAACCCCCAGAACGACCTGATCTCCCACTTCTCCATGGCCGAGATCGACGGCGACAAGCTGGACGAGCGGGAGGTGCTGCTGACCACCACGACCCTGATCATGGCCGGCGTCGAGTCCCTGGGCGGCTTCCTGGCAATGTTCGCCCTGAACATGGCCGACCATGCCGACGCCCGCCGGCAATGCGTGGCCAATCCGGCCCTGCTGGCCGATGCCATCGAGGAATCCCTGCGCTTCAACACCTCGGCCCAGCGCTTCCGCCGCTGCCTGACCAGGGACCACACGCTGCACGGCCAGACCATGCGCGAGGGCGACTTCGTCTGTCTGGCCTACGGCTCCGGCAACCGCGACGAGCGCCAGTTCCCCAATCCCGACGTCTACGACATCGCGCGCAAGCCGAAGGGCCACCTGGGCTTCGGCGGTAGCGTGCATGCCTGCCTGGGCACGGCCATCGCCCGCATCTCGGTCAAGGCGGCCTTCGAGGAGTTCCACAAGGTCGTGCCCGAGTACCGGCGCGTGCAGGAGCAGCTGCCCTGGATGCCCTCCTCCACCTTCCGCAGCCCGCTGCGCCTGGACCTGGCGCCCGCGTAAAATAAACGGCCGACGACAGCGCCGGCTGCGGGCCGGCGCGCTTCCATTTCCCCTCAGGAGCTTGCAATGCCCAAGGTCACCTACATCGAACCTTCCGGAAACCAGGTCGAGATCGACGTGCCGGTCGGCTGGAGCGTCATGCAGTCGGCCATGAGCAACGGCGTCGAGGGCATCGAGGCCGAGTGCGGCGGATCCTGCGCCTGCGCCACCTGCCACTGCTACGTGGAATCCCACGCCGACGTCGTGCCGGCGGCCGGCGAGACCGAGCTTTCCATGCTCGGCAACGTGGTGGCGGAACGCAAGCCCAACAGCCGCCTGTGCTGCCAGATCAAGATGACGCCCGAACTCGAGGGTCTGGTGGTGCGCTTCCCGGACGCCCAGAGCTGAGCGCGCGCCGACCGGGCCCCGGCATCCCGCCGCGGCGCCCGCGTTTCAACCCCGCCGCCCGGATGCGGGGCGACCGAAGGAGACTTCCGTGACCAAGCCCATTGTCATCATCGGCGCCGGCCAGGCCGGCCTGCAGACCGCGGAGGCCCTCCGCGCGGAAGGCTGGGACGGCGGCATCCTGCTGCTCGGCGAGGAGCCCCACGCGCCCTACCACCGGCCTCCCCTGTCCAAAGCCTACATGCTTGGGGAATACAGCGAGGCGCAGCTCACGATCCGCGGCGCCGAGGCCCTGGCGAAGAAATCCATCGAACTGCGCACCGGCACGCGGGTGGCGGCCATCGACCGGGCCGCCGGCGAGGTGGTGCTGGCCGGCGGCGAGCGCATCGCCTACCACGGGCTGGTGCTGGCCACCGGGTCCCGGGCCCGCCCGCTGCCCTTCGAAGGCGGCACCCTGCCCGGCGTCTTCGCGCTGCGCACGCTGGACGACTGCCGGGCCATCTCGGCGGCCCTCGAGAAGGCGGAGGGGGTGGCCGTCATCGGCGGCGGCTTCATCGGCCTGGAATTCGCGGCCGTGGCCCGGAAGAAGGGGAAGCCGGTCGTCGTCTTCGAGGCGGCGGACCGCCTGATGGCGCGGGTCGTGGCCCCGCTGATCTCCGATTTCTATGCCGGGCTGCATCGCAGGAACGGTGTCGAACTCTACCTGGATGCCCACGTCTCCGGCATCGCCGGCCGGGACGGCCATGCCTTCGCAGTCAGGAGCGGCACGGGCGTCGACTTCGTCGCCGACCTGATCATCGCGGGGATCGGCATCATCCCGAACGTGGAACTGGCGAAGGAGGCCGGCCTCGAATGCGAGGGCGGCATCGTGGTGGATCCCTGCGGCCGCACCGCCGACCCGCGCATCGTCGCCGCCGGCGACTGCACCGCGACCCGCCTGGCGGACGGCCGGCTGCGCCGGCTGGAGTCGGTGCAGAACGCCGTCGAGCAGGGCAAGGCCGCGGCGGCGGCGCTGATGGGCCGCGAGAAGCCCTTCCTGGCGCCGCCCTGGTTCTGGTCCGACCAGTACGACGTGAAACTGCAGATGGTCGGCCTGTCGGCCGGGCACGACCGGGTGGTCGTCCGGGGCTCGGTGGACGACGGGAAATTCACTGCCTTCTATTTCCGGGAGGGCCGGCTCATCGGCATGGACTCCGCCAATCGCGCCCAAGACCACATGGCGGGGCGGAAGCTGATCGAGAGAGGCCTCACGCCGACCCCCGAACAGGCGGCCGACGAAAGCTTCGCCCTCAACGCGCTGCTCGCCTGAGCGGGCGGTGCCACCGGCGGAACGGCCCCGGCTAAGGGAATCCGCCCGACTCCCAGGCCAGCAGCGCCCGTTTCCGATCCACTCCGCCGGCATAGCCGGTCAGGTCGCCGCGCGCCCCGACCAGTCGGTGGCAGGGGATGATGACGGAAATCGGATTCCGTCCCGTGGCGGCACCGACGGCGCGGGCCGCGGCCGGCTGCCCGAGGTCCGCGGCGATCCGTCCGTAGCCGCGCGTCGCGCCAAAGGCGACGGTGGCGATGGCTTGCCAGACCCGGCGTTGGAATGCCGTTCCGGCGGGCGCCAGCGGCAGATCGAAACGGCGCAGGCGGCCCGCGAAGTAGGCGGCCAGTTGACGGCGCGCCTCCTCCAGAAAAGGATTGTCGTCCTGGCGGAGCCAATCATCGGCGACGCCGTCGAAGTGCCGCTGGCCGGCGAACCAGGCGCCCGCCAGGCCTTCGCCGGCGGCGGCCAGGATCATCGGGCCGAGCGGCGTGCTGATTCCGGTCCAGGCGAGCGTCCCGTTCATGCTTCTCCTCCCGTGCTCGTTGCGGCGCCGCGGTCCCCCGCGGGAACCGGCAGCCCCTCCGCGAGCCGGCGCCAGAGGTGCAGGGTGGCGTAGCCGCGCCAGGGCCGCCAGGCATCCGCGATACGCTGCGCATCGCACGGCCGTGCCGCGCCCAGGGCCTTGGCGAGGGCGGCGTCGCCGGCGGGCCAGGCATCGGGCCAGGCCAGGGCGCGCAGGGCGACGTACTGGGCGGTCCATGCCCCGATTCCGGGCAGATTCCGAAGACGCGCCATCGTCGCCTCGGGATCGCCGGCAGGCGCCAGGTCGAGGCGTCCGGCCGCAACTTCCCGCGCCAGGGCGACGACGGCGCCGGCGCGGGACCGGATGATCCCGAGCGCAGCCAGTTCCCCGACCTCGGCGGCGGCCAGGACGTCGGGGGGCGGGAAGAGCCGCGTGATTTCCGGGAAGGGCGTCCCGACGGGACTTCCATAGGCCGCCGCAAGACGGCCCGCCAGGACCTGGGCGAACTTCACCGTCACCTGCTGGCCCAGGACCGCCCGGACTGCCATCTCGAAGCCGTCGAAGGCGCCCGGGACGCGCAAACCCGGCGCGTCGGCCGCCAGGGGACCGAGGGCGGCGGCAACGGCACCGGGATCGCAGGCCAGGTCGCACAGGCGACCGATGCGGGCCAGTACGGAGGGAAGGACGGGCAGCAGGGTCGGTGCGACCCGCGCCGCCACCGCCAGCCGGCCCGGCGCCGGCGACAGTTCGAACCACCCCTCCGCGCCGTCCAGGTGGACGCTGCGCCGGTATCGGCCGCCGGCCACGCCTTCAACGCCGGCGATGCAACGGCCCGCCAGGAAAGCCATGAGGCGTTCCCAGTCGTAGGGCGGCCGCCAGGGCAGTTCGAACCGGAGGCCGTCGGCGTGGGCCGCATGGCCGGCACCGCCCGGGGCCCGCCGCAAAGCGGTCGGGGACAGCCCGTAACGGTCCCGGACGAGCTCGTTGAAGCGCCGCAGGCTGCCGAAGCCGGCCGCCATGGCGACCTCGGTCAACGGCAACGCCGTATCGGCCAGGAGGCGCTTGGCATGAAGGAGGCGCCGCGTCTGGGCGTAGGCCACCGGCGTGACGCCGAAGGTGTCATGGAAGAGTCGGCGCAGGTGGCGGTCCGTGATGCCGAGGCGCCCCGCCAGCGCGGCGAGTCCCCGGGCATCCGCCTCCCCGGCGTCGATCCGGTGGGCGGCCGCCCAGGCGAGGCGGGACGGCAGGTCGATGGACGACCGCCCCGGCGCCAGTTCCGGCCGACAGCGCAGACAGGGCCGGAAGCCCTCCGCCTCGGCCGCGGCGGCGCTGGGGAAGAAGCGGCAATTGGCCGGTCGCGGCATGCGCACGCGGCAGACCGGGCGGCAATACACGCCGGTGGAGGTGACGCCGACGAAGAAATGCCCGTCGAAGCGCGGGTCCCGGGCCCGCAGGGCGGCGTAATGGGCGGCGTGATTCTGATCCATGCCCGGATTATGGCCGGCACGGCGAAGGGCGCCCGCGGTTTTCGGACCCGATCATCGGAACCCCGCGCCCGTGGCTGCTCCGGCCGGTGTTACCATCATCCCTGCCATGGAATGGACCGACGCCCTCAGCACGGGAAACGCCCTCCTCGACGAGCACCACCGGGAGATCTTCCGGTGGATCGCGGAGTTGGAGAGCGCCGCCACCGAGAACCGGACCCTTTTCGGCGTCTATGTGATCACCCGCCTCAACCGGTATGTCCGCGAGCATTTCAAGGTCGAGGAGGCCCTGATGCGGCAGGCCGGCTATCCGAAGCTCGCCGAACACATCGCGGAGCACGAGGCCTTCCGCCACCGGATCGGCGAGATGCACGTCCATTCGATCGCCCGGGAGATTCCCAAGGAAACGGTGGACTACCTGAACGGCTGGCTGACGAACCACATCGCCAGGACGGACATGGAATACGTCCCCTTCCTGGCAAAACTCGGGAACGACCGCTGACGCGGGTCAGGCAGGTGCCAGGAGGTATTCCTCCAGGCGCCGGTCGTACTCCTCGAAGTGCCGCAACAGGGTGGCCAGGACCGCGCCGATGCCTTCGATCGCGTCCACGCAGCGGCCATCCCGCGCGAACACCACCCGTACCGATTTCAGCCGTTCCGCGAGCTCCAGGTGGGCCTGGCGATGGGGGATGCGGTGCGCATCGGGCACACCCTCCTCCATCAGCATCGATTCGAACAGCGTATGCCTGAGGGTCACCTCGACGAAGGTGCGGACCAGCTGCTCGATATCCGCATGGCAGGTGCGCTGGCTTTCGGGCAGGCACTGCCAGCAGCTATCCACGTGCGGACCGCGCGTGCAGCAGGCCGCGATCCGCCGCGCCAGGTCCAGCATGTACTCGTGGTCCTGGCGGATGCGCAAGACGGCCTGTTCCCTGATCGCAGTCATGTTCCTTCGGTCCCCACCCCCCTTGCACCGGCGGGGGCTTTCCGGCTCCCCGCCGGGGGCCCCACGTTTCGACGGCGACGCTATATGGACAAGGCGCGACTGTCAAGCGCCCGATGCGCCATGAGTATCGATCGCCGCGCGGCTGCGATGCGCCGTCGAGCGGTTCCCCGATGCGCATCACCCCGCGGGTGCAAGGCGCAAGGCTGCACTCCCCTCGCCCGGTCCAGGACGGACCGGCCTGCCGCCGGTCCGGTTGACCCGACTCCTTGCCCGGTGAGAACCGCCCCGGCCTGCGGGGTTCGCCCTCCCTTCCACGGCGCCAAGCGAAAAAAATGCAAAAACCGATACCTTCCCGGTTTCATTTTCCGGCCCTCGCCGCATGCCCATGCGCGCATCCAAGTTATTCCAACCGACTTGTCGGTGTCGCGCCACGCATTCAAATGAGATTTGGAGGAAATTTTTCCGTCAAATTCCACACAATTAATTCCGGGCTCTGGTATTCTAGCTGGGCATATGTCTTTAGACATAGCTCGAATCCGATGTTGGAAAACTATTCTGAAAGGGCTGAATTATGAGCAAGAAGGTCAAGTTCGATCTGAAGGACATCGCTGCCTACCGTCGCAGCCTCGGCATGAACCAGCTCCAGTTCTGGAGCCGGTTCGGCATCACCCAGAGCGGCGGTTCCCGCTACGAGAGTGGCCGTTCCATCCCCCTGCCCGCCCGCGCCCTGCTGGTGCTGGTGGCTTCCGGCAAGCTGTCGGAGCAGGATCTGGCCGCCGCCATGAAGGCCGCCAAGAAGTAAAGCCCCCCCGGATCCGGGCGGCTGGCGTCGCCCGGATCCACCCCGGCCGCCCCACGGCCAGGTCTTGCGGACGTCATGAAGTCCGCTGTTTCGGCGACGCCGGCGTCCCGCGCGGACGAGCCGCGTTCCCTCCCGCTCCCGGCCTCCCTGCACCACCGCGTCCCGCGTCCGACCGGCCGGCCAACCCTTTCCGCATTCCGGCCGGCACCGTTCCATCCGGCCCCGGCGCGACCCGGCGGTTGCCGCGGCGGCAAGCCCTCAGGCCGCCGAGCGCGACGGCTGACGCACCAGCCACTTCAGGACCAGGGCGTACAGGGCATCGGGATCCACCGGCTTGGCGATGAAGTCGTCCATGCCGGCCGAGAAGCACCGCTGCCGGTCCTCCGCGAACGCGTTGGCGGTCATGGCGATGATCGGCACATCGCCCCACGCCGGCAGGGCCCGTATCCGCCGCGTCGCGTCGAGACCATCCATTCGGGGCATCTGCACATCCATCAGGACCAGGTCGTAACCACCCTTCGAGGCCAGGTCCACCGCCTCCACGCCATCGAAGGCCACATCGACCTCCAGCCCCGCATCGGTGAGCAGCGTGCTCGCCACCTCGCGGTTGATGTCCTCGTCTTCGACGAGCAGTACCCGGCGACCGCGGTGGTGCCCCGAGAGCACGGATTCGGCCGTATCCCCGACCGGGCCGCGGACGGTCGCGGACGCGGATCCGGCCCGCTTGAGCCGGGCGGAGAACCAGAAGGTGCTCCCCTTGCCGGGAACGCTGACCGCACCGGCCTCCCCGCCCATCGCCTCGGCCAGCTTGCGGGTAATCGCCAGTCCGAGACCACTGCCGCCGTACTTGCGGGTAATGGAATTGTCCGCCTGCTCGAAGGGCGTGAACAACCGCTGCAGGACGTCCGCCTCGATCCCGGTTCCGGTGTCCTCCACCTCGAAGCGCACCGACACCGCATCCCCGTCGTCCCCGGTGACGCGGGCCCGCAGAATGACGGAACCCGCATCCGTGAACTTGACGGCATTGGTGGCGTAGTTCAGCAGGCCCTGCTGCAGGCGCGTCGCGTCGCCGAGAAGCGCTTCATGGCCTCCGTCCGCCTGGACCAGCAGCTGGAGTCCCTTGTGCGCCGCCCTTTCCTGGACGATGGCGCAGACGTCCGCCATGACCGAGCCGATGGTCATCGGCAGCTCCTCCAGCTCCAACTTGCCGGCTTCGATCTTCGATAGTTCGAGGATGGCGTTGATGATCTCGAGCAGATGGCGGCCGGCCGTGTCGATCTTGTCGAGCTTGTCGGCCTGATCCGGCGACACGCCGGAACGCCGGATCAGGTGGGTCATGCCGATCACGGCGTTGAGCGGCGTGCGGATTTCGTGGGACATGTTGGCCAGGAAGGTGCTCTTGGCCACGTTGGCCGATTCGGCCGCCTCCTTGGCCAGCGAGAGTTCCCGGGTCCGCTCGTCGACCAGCACCTCCAGGTGTCGGCGTTGGTCGGCCAGCCTGGCCTCGGCCTCCTTGCGGACCGTCACGTCCCGCGTCACGGCCAGCAGGTGGGTGATCCGACCCTCGGCATCGCGCAGGGGGGCGGCGTGGGTTTCCACGTGTCGCCGGCTCCCCTGGCGCCCCACGATCCGGAACTCCAGGGTGCCCGTCTCCCCGTGGAACACCCGTCGGGCCAGATCCAGGAAGGACGGCTTGTCCTCGGGCGCCACGAACGCGATCAGGCCGCCGCGGTTCGCGTCGTCGATGTCCGCTACCTCCAGCATCGCGAGGCCCGCGGCATTCATCTGCGCCAGGGACCCATCCGGGTTCACCAGCTTCACGCATTCCGGTTCGTTGTCCAGGATGGCGGCCAGGAAACGATTCCGCTCCTGAAGCTGGGTTTCCGCCCGGACCCGTTCGCTGATGTCCTGGAACGCGATCACCGCACCGATGATGCGCCCGTCGTGGACCACCGGGGTCGCCCGGAACTCCACGGGCAGGGAGGTGCCGTCCTTCCGCCAGTAGAGATCCCGGGCGGCGTGCCGCTGCCGGCCGTCCGCCAGGATGTGCAAGGAAGGACACTCATCCTCCGGATAGGGAGTGCCGTCCGCGCGGGTGTGGTGGATCCGCCGATGGATGCTCTCCCCGAGCAGCTCCTCAGCCGCGAAGCCCAGCAGGCCGAGGGCCGCGGGGTTCACGAACGTGGTCCGGCCCGTCCGGTCGATGCCGAAGATGCCCTCGCCCACCGACTCGAGCAGCAGATCGTTGCGCCGGCTCAGGCGCTTCACCTCGACGAGGGCGATCTCCGCATCGTCCAGGGACTGGCGCAGCCGCATCCGGTACTCGGCATGGAACACCCGCAGCATGGTCCCGACCGAAGCGGCCACCAGGACGGCGCAGGCGGCCCGGAACAGTTGCACCGGCACGTGCGCGCGCTCGAGGAAGGTATCGTAGTTCAGCCATGCCGCCGGTGGCCAGTCGGCGCGCGGCACCACCATGCCGCCGAGGAAGGCATACGCCACGAAGGCCATGCCCGCCAGGTGGCAGGCGGGACCGATGGCGGCGTACTCGCGCTCGGGGAGCGCCGGGCGGATATGCCCGCGGCAGTACAGCACGAAACCCACGCCGGCGGCCAGCGAGCCGATGGTCCCGACCAGATACCGGGACCAGATGCCGAGCCCGAGGGTGAAATCCGCCGACAGCATCCCGCCGGCCAGGGCGGCCACGCCCAGTCCCAGGGGAATCGCCGGATGGAAGAGCATCCGTGCCGTCCGTTTGGCGCCGCGGGTCAGGCTCGCCCGGAGCAGCCGCCGGGCGAACTCGGCAAGCAGGACGTAGGACGCCAGGAGTACGAACGGGCGCAGCGCGGCGAGCCACGGCTCGTCACCGCGCACGGTCCGCCACAGGTCCGTCCATTCGAGCGCGCCGTGCACGAAGGCGAACGCCGCGAGCCAGTTGATGAACCCCGCCAGCTCGAAACGGCTCTCCTCCCTCGGCCAGACGACGATCACCAGGCCCAGGGCCAGGAAGGACAGTCCGTAGATGAGGAAGACGATATCCATGATCACCCGCTCGGCGGGGTTCGCGGCCGGGGCGGCGACAGCCCCCCCAGGCTACTACCAAAGTAATATTAGCAGATCATGCTCCGCCGCCGTGCAAAAGCGCGGCGGATCGCGCCGGACAGGCCTGCCGCGTCAGGGTCCGATCGGCGCACCGCCGTCCCGCTCCAGGACGGCCGCCTTGAATCCCACCTGTTCGCAACGCTCCTTGAAGTGGATGCCCTCGGGGGTATGGCGGGTGATGCCGTCGAGCAGGGTCGCCATGGTCTGGGTGGTCTGCAGGCCCATGTTGTCGTAGGCCTGGTTGATGACCATCTTCTGGATCATCAGGTGGTTGCGGGGTATGCCCGCCATGCGCTGCGCCAGGGTTTCCACCGTTGCCTCGAGTTCCGGCGCGGGGACGCTGCGCGCCACCAGCCCCATCGCGGCGGCGGTCCGCCCGTCGATCAGGTCGCCGGTCAGCAGCAGCAGCTTGGCCCGCTCCGCTCCCAGGCGATAGACCCACATGGCCGTCTGGGGACAGCCCCACACCCGCACGGGCGGATAGCCGATCTTCGCGTCGTCGGCCATGATGGTGATGTCGGAACACAGGGCCATGTCCGTGCCGCCGCCGATGGCGGCTCCCTGGACCCGGGCGATGACCGGCTTGTGGCTGCGCCAGAGGCTCATGAAGCAGGCCGTGTCGTCCGACATCCGGCGGTAATCGACCGTCGGATCCCAGGGCATGTCCTGGCTGAGCGGCCCGGGCCGCGGCGACTCCGCGAAGACCTGCAGGTCGTAGCCGGCACAGAAGGTCCGCCCGGCGCCGCCGAGCACGATCACATGGACGGCATCGTCCCGGTTCGCCTCCTCGACGGCGGCGCGCAGTTCCCGGGGCATTGCCTCGTCGATGGCATTCAGGCGGTCCGGCCGGTTGAGGGTGATGCGGGCGATGCGGCCGTCCCGCGCATAGGTGAGGGTCGTCGGGGTCATGCCGGGTTCTCCTTTCGTTGGGGGCTGCGGAACGAAGCGCGCCCCCACCATATCCGAACCCGGCGCCGGCCACCCGCCGGCTATGCGGAACTGACCACCGCGAGCATCCGCGCCACCCGGTCGCCCAGGCCGTGGAAGGTATGGGGCCGCGAGGACAGCAGATAGGCGCTGTCGCCCTGCTCGAGGCGGTAGCGCCGGCCGTCGTAGAAGAGCTCGATGGCACCCTCCACCACGAAAACGAATTCCTGGCCCTCATGGGTGATGGGCACGCCCGGCGGAACCTGGGGATCAAAGGTGAGCAGGAAGGGCTCCATCAGGTGGCCGGCGGTGCCTGGTCGGGTGAGGGACTTGTAGGCATAGCTCTGCTCCGTGTCGCCCTGTTCGCCACCGAGGGATTCCCCGGCACGGCAGATGGTGAGGGTCTCGGAAACGGTGCCGCCCCCGTGCAGCAGGCCTTCCATCTTGGAACCGAGGACCCGGGAGAGCTGGATCACGGTGCCGATGGGCGGCACGGCCGTGCCTTCCTCGTAGGCCCGCAGGCGGTCGGTCGCGATGCCCGTCATCCGGCAGACCTGTTCCAGGCTCATGTCCTGGGCCTCGCGCAGCTTCTTGATCCTTTCGCCCACGTAGCGTCGCATGGCCGTCCTCCCTTCAGGCGTTGCGCCGGGCCGGCACGATGCGGCCGGACAGGGAGCGCAGGTTTTGCCAGTTCCGGTCGATGGCCGGCCGCAGCCCGGCCGCGTCGATGCCCGACTTCTGGAAGCGCCGCTGCAGGGACAGATACATGTCCAGGGCCTCGTCGGAGAAATCCGGCTCCACGTTGATCACGTATCGCTTGCCGTCGAAGATCTCGAACACCGGGTAGAGGCCCGAACGCACGGCCAGGCGCACGAGTTCGATGCCCAGGGCCGGTTCCGACTTCCAGCCCGTCGGGCAGGGCGAGAGCACGTGCAGGAAGCGGAAGCCCTTCAGGTCCAGCGCCCAGCGCAGCTTGCGCACCGTGTCGTCCGCGTGGGCCAGGGACAGGGAGGCGGCGTAGGGAATCCGGTGCGCCGCCATGACGGACAGGATGTCCTTCTTCTGCTCCGGCTTGCCGCCCGGCAGGTTGCTGGTCACCGCGCCGGCCGGCGTGGCCGACGAGCGCTGCCCACCCGTGTTGCCGTAGATCTCGTTGTCGTAGCAGACGTAGAGGATGTCCTCGTTGCGCTCGGCGGCGGCGGAAAGGCTGGCGAAGCCGATGTCGTAGGTGCCGCCGTCGCCGGCCAGGCAGACCACCCGCAGGTCCTCCCCGTTCAGGGCCGCCACCGCGGCGGCCCCGGTGGCCGCGGCCCCGGCGGAGGCGAAGGTGCTCATCAGCGTCGGCACGCCGAAGGTGCTCTGGGGGAAGGCGCCGCCGGCCACGGCCGCGCAGCTCGCCGGGACCACGAGTTGGATCCGCCGCTCAGCCAGCGCGTGGCGCATCATCTGCAGCAGGCTGGACATGCCGCAGCCGCCGCAATTGGTGTTGCCGGGCCGGAACAGGGGCGCATGCCGGTCCA
>JAEUNJ010000085.1 GCA_016791145.1 Rhodocyclaceae bacterium
GCTGCCGGTCGGCCATGGCCTTCTGCAGGGGCGGCCATACGTACTTCATCGTGATCCAGATGAAGATGGCGAACCAAATCATCTGGCCGATGAGGGTTGCGTTGATGCTCACGCTAACCTCCTACGTTGAGGGTTAATCGGAGGGATCAGCCCTTGACAACGGCGATGAACGGGTTGGCAAACAGGAGGAAGAGGGCGATACCGACGCCGATCATGGTCACCGCGTCGAGCAGACCGGCGACGATGAACATCTTGACCTGCAGCGTGGGGATCATCTCGGGCTGACGGGCAGCACCTTCGAGGAAGCGGCCACCGAGGATGCCGAAGCCGATAGCGGTACCCAGGGCGCCCGCGCCGATCAGGATGGCGACGGCGATGGCGGTGTTGCCCAGCAGCATGGAAAGAGCTTCCATTTTTTCTCCTTTAAAGAAAGTTGGCGTTACTGAAGGTGGGTCAATGGGATTCCGAGGCCATGGACATGTAAACGATGGTGAGCATCATGAACACGAAGGCCTGAAGGGTGATGATCAGGATGTGGAACAACGCCCAGGGCAGGGCCAGGGGAAGCTGGTACAGACCCAGCAGGGCGATCAGGATGAAGACCATCTCGCCCGCGTACATGTTGCCGAACAGACGCAGGGACAGGGAGATGGGCTTGGCGATGTCCTCGATGACGCGGAACAGGAAATTCACCGGCGCCAGCTTGGGCCCGAAGGGGGCCGAGAAGATCTCGTGCATGAATCCGCCGAATCCCTTTACCTGGAAGTTCATCCAGATCATGATCAGGAAGACCGTGATGGACATGGCGAAGGTCAGGTTGGGGTCGGTGGTGGGCACGACCTTCAGGTAATGGACGCCGGCCTTGTCCGCAACGACCGGCAGGAAATCCACCGGGATCAGGTCCATGGCGTTCATCACGAAGATCCAGACGAAGATCGTGATGGCCAGCGGCGCGACCAGGGGGTTGTTGCCGTGGTAGGTGTCCTTGACCTGCTGGTTCACGAAGCTCAGGACCATCTCGAAGAAGTTCTGCCAGCCCTTCGGCACGCCGCTGGTCGCCTTGCCGGCGATCGAGGCGAGGAAGCCGAACACCAGAAGGCCGAGGCCACCCGAGACGATGAGGGTATCCAGGTGGAAGGTCCAGAAACCGCTGCCGACCTTGAGGTTGGTCAGGTGGTGGGTGATGTATGCGGTTGCGGTGAGGGTTTCGCCGGAAGCCATGGTCAATTCCGAGTCCTAAGCAGCGCCATCCAATAGACGGCGACGGTTGATCCAAAACCGAGGAACAGCGGCAGGGCCGCCAACTCCCTGAACCTGAGAAACACGAGGGCGAATCCGCCGAGGACGACCGCATACTTGTAGGCCTCCCCCAGCAACTGCGCCCGGTAAACCTTGCCGGGATCCGTTTCCGCGCCGCGCATCGCGCGCCAGACGTAGGCGGCGGCGCCGAGTATCCCGATGGCACCACCCACGAAGGCGGAAACAGCCGCATCCAGGCCGCCCGCATAACCCGAGATTGCGGCTATGCACAACGTCGCGAGACCCTGCCGGGTGAGCACCCAGCGCACTTCAGGGTTCATCGCGGCCTGAAAAACCTGTGAATGATAGCATCCCGGGCAGTCTCATACAAGAGTTAAATGCTGCTAGTGCACATTTTCCTCAACGCAGCCGCGCAAGGATCCCGTCGAGCTGGTCCAGGCTCCCGAAGCGCACGGTCAGCGTGCCGGCCCCCTTGCGATTGGCGGCGATCCGGACCGTCGCGCCGACGCTGTCCGAGAGTTCCTCTTCGAGCCGGGCCAGATCCCGGTTCTGGGCCGCCGCCGCCTTCTTCGCGGGCGGGTGGAGGCTGCGGTTCACCAGCCGCTCCGTCTCGCGGACCGAGAGGCCCTTCTCCACCACGTGGGCGGCGGCGCCTCCCTGCTCGGACTTGGGCAGCGCAAGCAGGGCGCGCGCGTGGCCCATCTCGATGTCGCCGGCCATCAGCATGTCCTGGGCCGGCTTGGCGAGCTGCAGGAGGCGCAGGAGGTTGGAGGCGGCGGAGCGCGAACGGCCGATGGCCTCCGCGGCCTGCTGGTGGGTCATGCCGAATTCGTCGATCAGGCGCTGGACGCCGGCCGCCTCTTCCAGCGGATTGAGGTCCTCGCGCTGGATGTTCTCGATCAGGGACATGGCCAGGGCGGCATCGTCGGGTATTTCCCGGATCAGTACCGGCACTTCCGCGAGGCCGGCGATCTGCGCGGCCCGCCACCGCCGCTCGCCGGCGATGATCTCGTGGCGCCCGCCGGCCAGCGGGCGGGCGAGGATGGGCTGCATGATGCCCTGGGCCTTGATGGAGGCGGCAAGCTCCTCCAGGGATCCGGGGTCCATGCGCGTGCGCGGCTGGTACTTTCCGGGCTGCAGCGCACCCACCGGCAGACTGTCCTGCCGCTGGGCTTCGGGGGTGTTGTTGGCGGCCAGCAGGGCGTCCAGCCCGCGGCCGAGGCCCTTCATCTTCGGCGGATTCATCGTCGTCGCTCCCTCAGAAAGTCTTCACGCGCTCGATCATTTCCTGGGCAAAGGCCAGGTAGGCCTGGGCACCCTTGGATGACCGGTCGAACAGCACCCCCGGCAGCCCGTAGCTCGGCGCCTCGGCCAGCCGCACGTTGCGCGGCACCAGGGTGCGGAACACCTTGTCGCCGAAATGATCCTCCAGTTGCTGCGACACCTGGTTGGACAACGTGGAACGCGGGTCGAACATGACCCGCAGCAGGCCGATGATCTTCAGGTCCCGGTTCAGGTTGGCATGCACCTTTTTGATGGTGTTCACCAGGTCGGACAGCCCTTCCAGCGCGTAATACTCACATTGCATAGGAATGATTACGCCGTGGGCGGCGCAGAGCCCGTTCAGGGTCAGCATCGACAGGGAAGGGGGGCAGTCGATCAGCACGAAGTCGTAATCGCCGGCGTGGCGGGCGAGCGCCTCCTTCAGGCGCACGTCGCGGCGCTCCAGCTCCACCATCTCCACCTCCGCGCCCGCCAGGTCCCGATTGGCGGGCAGGACGTCGTAGGCGCCGGCGGGCGAGGGAGCCCGCACTTCCGCCAGTTCGGCGAGGCCGAGCAGCAGATGGTAGACGGAGCGCTGCAGGGCGCGCTTGTCGATGCCGCTGCCCATGGTGGCGTTGCCCTGGGGGTCCAGGTCCACCAGCAAGGTGCGCCGGCCGGCCTGAGCCAGGGCGGCGGCGAGATTGACGGAGGTGGTGGTCTTGCCCACTCCTCCCTTCTGGTTGGCGACGGCAAAGATATGCATGTTCAGCTTCTTTCCAGGATGATCAGGTGGCGCTCGGCACCGAGGCCGGGAACGGCGAGCGGATGGACGGCGGCCATGCGCCAGCCTGCGGGAAGCGCGGCGAGCTCGCCCGCCGGGTAGGCACCCTTCATGGCCAGCAGGCGCCCGCCTTCGGCCACGAGGCCGCCGGCCAGGCGGACGAAATCGGCAAGGCTCGCGAAGGCCCGGGAAATCGCGGCATCGAAGACCCGACGCACCCGCTCGGCCCGGCTGCACACCACCTCCACGTTGTGCAGGCCCAGTTCGATGCGGACCTGCTGCTGGAAGGCGGCCTTCTTCTGGCTCGCCTCGATGGAAGCGATGTGCAGTTCCGGCCGCAGCACGGCCAGGACCAGGCCCGGGAATCCGGCGCCGCTGCCCACGTCGGCCAGGGTGCGAACATCATCCAGGTGGGGCAGGACGGACATGGCGTCGAGCAGGTGATGGGTAACCATGGCCGCCTCGTCGCGGATCGCGGTCAGGTTATAGGTCCGGTTCCACTTGGCGAGCAGGGCCAGCAACCGCTCCAGCCGGGCCTCCTGCTCGGCGGTGAGGTCGAGGCCCAGGGCGGCGGCGCCGCTGCGCAGGGTCACGGCACCGGTCATGCCGGACTTCCGGCCGGTCGGGCTCGCGCACGGCGCTTCAGGTGCACCAGCAGCAGGGAGATGGCGGCGGGCGTGACGCCCTGGATCCGGGAAGCCTGGCCCAGGGTTTCCGGCCGCTGTTGGGCGAGCTTCTGGCGGACCTCGATGGACAGGCCGTGCACCTCCGCATAGTCCAGATCGGCCGGCAAGGGGAGGTCTTCCTGGCTGCGCGCCTTCTCCACCTCTTCCTTCTGGCGGTCCACGTATCCGGCGTACTTGGCCTGGATTTCCACCTGCTCCACCACGTCCGCCCGGGTCGCCGGCTCGCCGGCAGAGGGCAGGGTCATCAGCGCCGCGTAGCCGACCTCGGGCCGGCGCAGGAGGTCGAACAGGCTGTATTCCCTTTCCAGCGCCTTGCCGATGATCCGCTCCGCCTCGGCCGCC
The DNA here is from genome assembly GCA_016791145.1 of Rhodocyclaceae bacterium. Classification (GTDB taxonomy): domain Bacteria; phylum Pseudomonadota; class Gammaproteobacteria; order Burkholderiales; family Rhodocyclaceae; genus JAEUNJ01. Next base: position 4,333 of record JAEUNJ010000085.1, read on the forward strand.
GGGAGCAGCCGCGGATTCACCCAGGTCCGTTTCAGGCGCTGCACCTCCGCGGCGACGGCGTCCCGCTTGCGGTTGAAAGCGTCCCAGCGCCGGTCGTCCACCAGGCCGAGTCGCCGGCCCGCCTCGGTGAGGCGCAGATCGGCGTTGTCCTCGCGCAGGGACAGGCGGTATTCCGCGCGGCTGGTGAACATCCGGTAGGGTTCCGAAACCCCGCGGGTCACCAGGTCGTCCACCAGCACGCCCAGGTAGGCTTCGTCCCGCCGCGGCCACCAGGGCTCACACCCGAGGGCCGACCGGGCGGCATTGAGACCGGCCAGAAGGCCCTGGGCCGCGGCCTCCTCGTAGCCGGTGGTGCCGTTGATCTGCCCGGCGAAGAACAGGCCGCCGATGGACCTGGTCTCCAGGGAGGCCTTCAGGTTGCGGGGGTCGAAATAGTCGTACTCGATGGCGTAGCCGGGCCGCGTGATGTGGGCGCGCTCCAGGCCATGCAGGGACCGGACGAGGGCGAGCTGGACGTCGAAAGGGAGCGATGTGGAGACACCCTGGGGATAGATCTCATGGGTGTCCAGTCCTTCCGGTTCCAGGAAGACCTGGTGGCTGTCCTTGCCGGCAAAGCGGTGGATCTTGTCCTCGATGGACGGGCAGTAGCGGGGCCCGACGCCCTCGATGACGCCGGTGAACATGGGGGACCGGTCGAGGCCGCCACGGATGATGTCGTGGGTGCGCGGATTCGTGTGGGTGATCCAGCAGGGCACCTGCCGGGGATGGCGCGATGGGTCGCCGAGGAAGGAGAACACGGGTACCGGGAGGTCACCCGGCTGCGCCTCGAGGACTGAGAAGTCGATGCTCCGGCCGTCCAGGCGCGGCGGGGTTCCTGTCTTCAGGCGCCCGGCCGGGAGGTCCAGCTCCCGCAGCCGGGCGGCCAGGGAGAGGGCCGGCGGGTCGCCAAAGCGGCCGGCCCGGTAATGTTCCAGTCCGACATGAACAAGGCCGTTCAGGAAGGTGCCGGCGGTCAGCACGACGGCGGGCGCCTCGAAGCGGATGCCGAGTTGGGTCACCGCGCCGGCGACCCGGTCTCCTGCGACCATGAGGTCGTCCGCCGCCTGCTGGAAGACGGTCAGCCCGGGATGGTTTTCCAGCCGCTCCCGGATGGCCTTCTTGTAGAGCTGGCGGTCCGCCTGCGCCCGGGTGGCCCGCACGGCCGGGCCCTTGGAGGCATTGAGGATCCGGAACTGGATGCCCGCCTCGTCGGTAGCCTCGGCCATGGCGCCCCCCAGCGCATCCACTTCCTTGACCAGGTGGCCCTTGCCGATTCCGCCGATGGACGGATTGCAGGACATGGCCCCAAGGGTCTCGATGTTGTGGGTGAGCAGGAGGGTGCGGGCGCCGGCCCGCGCCGCGGCGAGGGCGGCCTCGGTTCCGGCATGGCCGCCGCCGATCACGATGACGTCGAAACGGGTGGGAAAGTCCATCGGGGGGGCCGGCGAAAAGAGGCGCAATGATACGCCTGCACCGCAGGCTTTCAAATCAAAGACGGCGTTCCGCCGGGGTCGGCTTCGGTTTCACGTGAAACACGGCAGCGGCCATCCGGGGCCGTTTCACGTGAAACCGCGCTGTCCGCTACTTCTTTCCGCCCAGCCCCAGGTAGCTCTCGATCACCCGCGGGTTGTCGGCCAACTCATCGGCCGGGCCCTCGATCACGACCTCCCCGGTCTCCAGCACGTACCCGTAGTCGGCGATCTGCAACGCCGCGCGCGCATTCTGCTCGACCAGCAGGATGCCCACACCCGTCTGTTTCAGCGCCGCGATGATGTGGAAGATCTCCCGGACAATCAGTGGCGCCAATCCCAGGCTCGGTTCGTCGAGCATCAGCAGCCGTGGCTTTGCCATCAGGGCCCGTCCCACCGCCAGCATCTGCCGTTCGCCGCCCGACAGCGTCCCGGCAAGCTGGGTCCGCCGTTCGCGCAGCCGGGGGAAGATCCGGTAGACCTCGGCCATCGTCTCGGCCTCGTCGCGGTGCCCCTGCCGATGCCGCATGAAGGCCCCGAGCAGCAGGTTGTCCTCGACGCTCATTTCCCCGAACAGTTCCCGCTTCTCGGGCACCAGCGTCATGCCGCGCGCAACCATCTCCTCCACC
>JAEUNJ010000093.1 GCA_016791145.1 Rhodocyclaceae bacterium
GCCGACTGCCTGGCCCGCGCCCGGGTCGGCCGCATGATGCTGGAACGCCGCCTGGACAGCGAGATCGCCTTCGCCGCCCGCAAGAGCTGCTACACCGTGGTCCCGCGCCTCGACGACGGACGACTGGTGGTTTGATCACCGCCGAATTCACCGCAAAGGCGCCAAGTCGCGAAGTTCGCAAAGGAGGGGGCCGGAGGACCATGGAAGCGAAAGCGGATGCCGGCAATCATCCTCGCGTCCCTTTGCGCCTTCGCGCCCTTGCGTCCTCGAGTCATTCCGCCATCCCTGTCGCACCATGAACCTCGAAGAACTCGTCGCACGACCCTTCGCCACGCTGCCCGACCTGATCCGGGAGCACGCGGCGGAAAACCCCCACCGGGCGGCCCTGGTCCAGGACGACCGGCGGGTTTCCTACGGGGAACTGGATGCCGCCATGGACCGGGTCGCCGCCGCGTTGCAGCGGGACGGGCTGCACGCCCGGGACGCCATCGCCATCTGCGCGGCGGCCTCCATCGAATACGGCATCGCCTTCCTCGGCGCGTTGAGGGCCGGCATTGCCGTGGCGCCCCTGGCCCCCGGGTCGACGGCCGACAGCCTGGCGACCATGGTCGCCGACGCCGATGCGCGGCTGCTCTTCCTCGATGCCCCCGTGGCTGGCCTGCTGGTGCCCGTACGCGACCGGATCACAGCCCGGCCCGTGGCCCTGGACGGCTATGGGGCAGGCCCAGCCTTCGACGAATGGCTGGCGCCGGCGGGCACCCGCCCGACGCCGGTGGCGATCCAGCCCGACTGGGCCTTCAACATCATCTATTCCTCGGGCACCACGGGCACGCCGAAAGGCATCGTGCAGCCCCACGCCATGCGCTGGGCCCACATCCAGCGGGGCACCCTGTCGGGCTACGGACCCGACGCGGTCACCCTGGTCGCCACGCCCCTCTACTCGAACACCACGCTGGTGAGCTTCTTCCCCACCCTGGGCCTCGGGGGGACGGTGGTGCTGATGGCCAGGTTCGATGCCGGCCGCTACCTGGAACTGGCCGAGCGGCACCGGGCCACCCACGCCATGCTGGTGCCCGTCCAGTACCAGCGCCTGATGGCCCACCCGGATTTCGACCGCCACGACCTGTCGTCCTTCCGCATGAAGTTCTGCACCAGCGCGCCCTTCCGCGCCGAACTGAAGGCCGACGTGCTGAAGCGCTGGCCCGGCGGCCTGGTCGAGTACTACGGGATGACGGAAGGCGGCGGCACCTGCATCCTCTACGCCCACGAGACCCCGGACAAGCTGCACACCGTGGGGCGGCCCGCCCCCACCAGCGACATCCGCCTCATCGACGAGTCGGGCCGGGAAGTGGCACCGGGGGAGACGGGCGAAGTGGTCGGCCGGTCGCCCGGCATGATGACGGGCTACCACGGGCAGCCGGAAAAGACCCGGGAGGCCGAGTGGCACGACCCCGAGGGGCGCCGCTACATCCGCACCGGTGACCTGGGCCGCTTCGACGAGGACGGCTTCCTGGTCCTGATGGACCGCAAGAAGGACATGATCATCTCCGGCGGCTTCAACATCTACCCGTCGGACCTGGAGGCCGTGCTGCTCGCCCACCCGGCCGTCGCCGAGGCGGCCGTGGTCGGCGTCGCCTCCGAGCGCTGGGGCGAGACGCCGGTCGCCTTCGTGGTCGCCAGGAGCGGCACCGCCGCCGCGGCGGAGGAACTGATGGCCTTCGTGAATGAACGGGTCGGCAAGACCCAGCGCCTGGCGGCGGTCGAGTTCGTGGCCGCCCTGCCCCGCAGCGGCATCGGCAAGGTGCTGAAACGCGCACTGCGGGACGGCTTCCACCCCAAGGAGACCCTGTGATGGCCGAATCCCCGCTGCCGATCCGCAACCGGGTGACCGAACTCCTCGGCGTCCGCTACCCCATCATCCAGGCGCCCATGGGCTGGATCGCCCGGGCGCCCCTGGCCTCCGCCGTCTCCAATGCCGGCGGCATGGGCATCATCGAGACCGCCTCCGGCGAACTGGAGGCCATCCGCGGCGAGATCCGCCGCATGCGCGACCTCACCGACCAGCCTTTCGGCGTGAACATCGCCCTGAGCTACGTGCGCGACCCCGGGATCGTCGATTTCGTGGCCGGCCAGGGCGTGCGCTTCGTCACCACCTCGGCGGGCGATCCGTCCCGCTACTGCGCCCAGTTGAAGGCCGCCGGCCTGACCGTGTTCCACGTGGTGCCGACGCTGAAGGGCGCCCTGAAGGCCGTCGAGGCGGGCGTGGACGGCCTGATCGTCGAGGGCGCCGAAGGCGGCGGGTTCAAGAACCCGCGGGACGTGGCCTCGATGGTCCTGCTGCCCCTGGTCTGCTCCCGGGTGCAGGTGCCGGTGGTGGCGGCCGGCGGCTTCTGCGACGGCGTGTCCATGGCGGCCGCCTTCGCCCTGGGCGCCGAGGGCGTGCAGATGGGCACCCGCATGCTGTCCTCGGCCGAGTCGCCGGTGCACGAGAACTGGAAGCAGGCCATCGTCGCGGCCGGCGAGACCGACACCGTGTTCCTGAACCGCGGCGGCCAGGGCGCCGCCCTGCGGGCCCTGCGCACCGAGCGCACCAGCCGCCTGGAGCCGCAGCCCATCCCCGACATGCGGGCCGAGTTCGCCGGCGTGCAGCAGCTCTACTTCGGCGGCGACATGGAGGCGGCCATCCCCTTGACCGGCCAGGTCTGCGGCCGCATCGACGCCGTGCGCCCGGTGCGCGAGATCGTCGAGGAGACGGTCCGCCAGTTCCGCGAGACCCTGGCCGCCCTGCACGGCCGCTACGGAGGCTGAGGTGCAACCGGTGAAGGCCGCCCCGATCTGCCGCATCCTGATCGCCAACCGGGGCGAGGTGGCGGTGCGCGTCGCCCGCGCCGCCCATGACCTCGGCATCGAGACCGTCGCCGTGTTCGCCGACGACGACGCCGGCAATCCCCACCGGCGCGCCGCCGACCGGGCCCTGCCGCTGGGCGCCGCCGGTCCCGCCGCCTACCTGGACGGCGCCCGCCTCGTCGCCGTGGCCAGGCAGGCCGAATGCGACGCGGTCCATCCCGGCTACGGCTTCCTGTCCGAGCGGGCGGACTTCGCCCGGGCCTGCGAGGACGCCGGCCTCGCCTTCATCGGCCCCACGCCCGAACAGCTCGCGATCTTCGGCGACAAGGCCAGTTCCCGGGAACTGGCCCGGCGCTGCGGCATTCCGCTGCTGCCCGGCACCGGCGCCCTGGCCGATGCCGCCGGGGCGGCGGCCTTCATGGCCTCCCTGCCGGCGGGCGCCGCGATCATGGTGAAGGCCGTCGCCGGCGGCGGCGGCCGCGGCCTGCGCGTCGTCCGCGACCCGGCGGACCTGGCCGCGGCCTTCGAGCGCTGCCGCTCGGAAGCGCTCGCCGCCTTCGGCGTCGGCGAGGTCTTCGTCGAGCGCTGGCTGCCGCGGGCCCGCCACGTGGAGGTGCAGATCCTCGGCGACGGGCGGCACGTGGTCGATTTCGGCGAGCGCGAATGCTCGCTGCAGCGCCGCCACCAGAAACTGGTGGAGGTGGCCCCCTGCCCGACCCTCGACCCCGCCATCCGCCGGGCCCTGGTGGACGCCGCCCTGGCCCTGGGGCGGGAGGTCGGCTACCGGGGCCTCGGCACGGTGGAATTCCTGGTCGATCCGGCGCCGGGGGCCGACCCGCCCTTCGCCTTCCTGGAGGTCAATGCCCGGCTGCAGGTGGAACACACGGTCACCGAGCAGGTGACCGGCCTGGACCTGGTGGCCGCCCAGATCGCCGTCGCCGACGGCCGCAGCCTGGAGGACCTGGGACTGCTGGCGCCCGAGTTGCGCCGCCCGCGCGGCC
>JAEUNJ010000107.1 GCA_016791145.1 Rhodocyclaceae bacterium
AGCACCTGGCGGGGATGAAGGACTCGAAGGTGATCGTCGCCATCAACAAGGACCCCGACGCCCCCATCTTCCAGGTGGCCGACTACGGCCTGGTGGCCGACCTCTTCGCCGCCGTGCCGGAGTTCGTGGCCGGCGTCTGAAACCGAACCCCAAAGAGCATTCCATGAGCACCTACATCGCCCCCGTGCGCGACATGCGCTTCGTCCTCGAGGAACTGGCCGGCCTGGCCGACGTCACCGCCCTGCCCGGCTGCGAGGAGTGCACGCCGGACCTGGTCGAATCCATCCTGGACGAGGCGGCCCGCTTCGCCGCCGGCGTCCTCGACCCGATCAACGCTTCCGGCGACCGCCAGGGCGCCGCCTGCAAGGACGGCGTGGTCACCGCCGCCGACGGCTTCGCCGATGCCTACCGGCTCTTCGTCGAGACCGGCTGGAACGCCATGCCCTGCGACCCCGAATACGGCGGCCAGGGCCTGCCGACCCTGGTGGCCACCGCCGTCCAGGAGATGTGGAAGTCGGCCAACATGGCCTTCGCCCTCTGCCCGATGCTGACCTCGGGGGCCATCGCCGCCATCGCCCACCATGCCTCCGACGAATTGAAGCGGACCTACCTGCCGAAGATGGTGGAAGGCACGTGGACGGGCACCATGAACCTCACCGAGCCCCAGGCGGGCTCGGATCTCGCCGCCGTGCGCACCCGCGCCGTCCCCCAGGCCGACGGAAGCTACCGGATCGCCGGCACGAAGATCTTCATTACCTGGGGCGAGCACGACATGGCCGAGAACATCGTGCACCTGGTGCTGGCCCGGCTGCCCGACGCGCCGGCCGGCGTGAAGGGCATCTCCCTGTTCGTGGTGCCGAAGTTCCTGGTCAATGCCGACGGCAGCCTCGGTGCCCGCAACGACCTGGTCTGCGCCTCCATCGAGCACAAGATGGGCATCCACGGCAGCCCGACGGCCGTGATGGCCTTCGGCGAGCATGACGGCGCCATCGGCTATCTGGTGGGCGAGGAGAACAAGGGCCTCTCCTACATGTTCACGATGATGAACCACGCCCGTGTCAATGTCGGCCTGGAGGGCGTCGGCATTGCCGAGCGGGCCTACCAGCACGCCCTGGCCTATGCCCGCGAGCGGGTCCAGGGCACGCCCCTGGGCGCCGCGCCCGCCGAGCGCCGGCCCATCCTCCACCACCCGGACGTGCGCCGCATGCTGATGGACATGAAGTCCCGCACCGAGGCCATGCGGGCGCTCGCCTACTGGGTGGCCGGAAGGATGGACCTGGCCCACGCCCACCCGGACGCGGCCGTCCGCGCCGCCAACCAGGCCGTGGTGGACTTCCTGACGCCAGTCGTGAAGGGCTGGAGCACCGAGGCAAGCATCGAAATCACCTCCACCGGCATCCAGGTGCACGGCGGCGTCGGCTTCATCGAGGAGACGGGCGCCTGCCAGTATTTCCGCGATGCGCGCATCACGACCATCTACGAAGGCACCACCGGCATCCAGGCCAACGACCTGGTGGGGCGCAAACTGGCCCGGGAGAAGAACCCGGGCGCCACGGCCCGCGCCCTGGCCGCCGAGATGCGGGCCTGCGCCGGGCGCCTGTCCGCCTCCACCGATCCCTCCCTGTCGGCGATCGGCGCCCGCCTGGCCGCCGCCGTGGCCGCATTCGAGGAGGCGGCCGGCTGGTTTGTGGCGCGCTACGAATCTGACACCCGCGCAGCGGCCGCCGGCGCCGTGCCTTTCCTCAAGCTGACCGGCACCGTCGTCGGCGGCTGGTTGATGGCCCGTGCCGCCGAAATCGCGCAGGCCAAGCTGGACGCCGGCAGCGACGACGATTTCCTGCGCGGCAAGCTGGCCACCGCCGAATACTTCGCCCAGCACCAGCTGCCCCTGGCCGCCGCCTGGCGCGAGGCCATCACGGCCGGCGCCCCCGCCGTGCTGGCCCTGGCCGACACGGCCTTCTGAGCCCCGCAACGAGAAACGGAGCACCTCCATGAGCACCCCCTGCGGCGTTCCCGCCGAGGACCTGGCCCCCGGCATGAGCGCCAGCTTCAGCAAGACCATCACCGAGGCCGACATCGTCCTCTTCGCCGGGGTCACCGGCGACGTGAATGCCATCCACCTGGACGAGGAGTATGCCGCCGGCACCGCCTTCGGCGGCCGCATCGCCCATGGCCTGCTTTCCGCCGGCCTCATCTCGGCGACGCTGGCCAACCGGCTCCCCGGGCCGGGCACGGTCTACCTGGCCCAGACCCTGGCCTTCCGCGCCCCGGTGCGGCCGGGCGACACCGTCACGGCGACCGTCACCGTCAAGTCCGTCTCGGTGGAAAAGCGCCGCGTCGTCCTCGACACCTGGTGCACCGTCGGCGGTCGCCGCGTCGTCGAGGGCGAGGCCACTGTCCTGGCGCCGGTCGGCCGGCCCCTGGCCGCCCGGCAGGATTCATCCCCGCAACCCGTCATCTGACCCCGAAAGGAGTTCGCATGTCCGACCCGTCCTACCACAGCCGCATCCGGCAGAACCCCAAGTTCGCCGACATGGTGTCCCGGCGCACGCGGTTCGCGCTGATCCTGTCCCTCCTCGTCCTCGTCCCCTATTACAGCTTCATGATGGTCATCGCCTTCCAGCCGGACCTGCTGCGCCAGACACTGGGAGAAGGCGTCGCCACGGTGGGCTGGCCCATCGGCGTGGTGCTGGTGGTGGGATCCTGGCTGCTGACCGGCGTCTATGTCCGGCGCGCCAACGGCGAGTTCGACCGAATGAACCAAGAAGTCCTCAAGGAGTCCTGGAAATGAAGCATTCCCTCGCCGGCCTCGCGGCCGGAATCCTGGCGGCCCTCGTCGCCACCACCGCCTTCGCGGCCCCCGGCGCCATCGAAGGGGTCCAGAAGCAGGCGGTGAACCTCCACGCCATCGCCATGTTCGGCATCTTCGTGCTCGCCACCCTGGGCATCACCTGGTGGGCGGCTTCGCGCACCAAGTCCACGTCCGACTTCTACACCGCGGGCGGCGGCATCACCGGCTTCCAGAACGGGCTCGCCATCGCCGGCGACTACATGTCCGCCGCCACCCTGCTCGGCCTGTCCAGCATGGTGTTCTTCAAGGGTTACGACGGCTTCATCTATGCCATCAGCTTCTTCGTCGGCTGGCCAATCATCCTGTTCCTGATGGCGGAGCGGCTGCGCAACCTCGGCAAATTCACCTTCGCCGACATCGCCTCCTACCGGCTGGACCAGAACCGCATCCGCACCTTCGCGGCCTTCGGCTCCCTGACCGTGGTCTGCTTCTACCTGATCGTCCAGATGGTGGGCGCGGGCCAGCTGATCCAACTCCTGTTCGGCCTCGACTACAACTACGCGGTGGTCGTGGTCGGCATCCTGATGATGGTCTACGTGACCTTCGGCGGCATGGTGGCCACCACCTGGGTGCAGATCATCAAGGCGGTGCTGCTTCTGGGCGGCGGCACGGCCCTGATGCTGCTCGCCTTCAGCCAGTTCGGCTTCTCCTTCGAGACCCTGTTCTCCAAGGCCGTGGCCGCCCACAAGGACGGGGTCAAGATCATGGGGCCGGGCTCGCTGATGGCCGACCCCGTCTCGGCCGCCTCCCTGTCCCTGGGACTGCTGTTCGGCACCGCCGGCCTGCCCCACATCATGATGCGCTTCTTCACCGTGCCCAACGCCAAGGAGGCCCGCAAGTCGGTGTTCGTGGCCACGGGCTTCATCGGGTTCTTCTTCCTGGTGGTGATGGTCCTCGGCCTCGCCGCGATCACCATCGTCGGCCAGGATCCCCAGTTCTTCGAGGGCGGCAAGGTGGGCGGCAAGCTGATCGGCGGCGGCAACATGCCGGTGATGCACCTGGCCAAAGCGGTCGGCGGCGACATCTTCCTGGGCTTCCTGTCGGCGGTGGCCTTTGCCACCATCCTGGCGGTGGTCTCGGGCCTGGCCCTGGCCGGCGCCTCGGCCATCTCCCACGACCTCTACGCCCGTGTCATCAAGAAGGGCGACGTGGAGAGCGCCCAGGAGATGCGGGTCACCAAGCTGGCCTCCATCGGCATCGGCATCGTCGCCATCGTCCTGGGCATCCTGTTCAAGGACCAGAACGTCGCCTTCCTGGTGGCGCTCACCTTCGGCGTGGCCGCCTCGGTGAACTTCCCGGTGCTGATCCTCTCCATGTACTGGAAGGGCCTCACCACCCGCGGCGCCCTCTGGGGCGGCGTGGCCGGCCTGCTCAGCGCGGTGGGCCTGGTGATCCTCTCGCCGGCCGTCTGGGTGAAGGTGATGGGCAACGCCCAGGCCGTCTTCCCCTACGACCATCCGGCCATCATCTCGATGAGCGTGGCCTTCGCCGTCACCTGGTTCATGTCGGTGACCGACAGCAGCCAGCGGGCGAAGAACGAGGCGGTCGCCTACGAGGAGCAGTACATCCGCGCCCAGACCGGCCTTGGGGCCGCCGCGGCGTCGGCGCACTGAGGCTGCGGGGGCCGGCCATTCCGGCCCCTTTCCACACCGACGACCGGAGACACACCATGGACCGTGAATCGATGGAGTTCGATGTCCTGATCGTCGGGGGCGGCCCCGCCGGCCTTTCCGCCGCCATCCGGCTGAAGCAGATCAACCCCGACCTGTCCGTCTGCCTGATCGAGAAGGGCTCCGAGGTCGGGGCCCACATCCTCTCCGGCGCCGTGATGGACCCGCGGGCCATGAACGAGCTGTTCCCGGACTGGAAGGAGAAGGACGCGCCGCTGGAGACGCCCGTCAGC
>JAEUNJ010000135.1 GCA_016791145.1 Rhodocyclaceae bacterium
GGCCGGGCCGGCGGTCCGGAGGGAGGGAAGCCGAAGGCCGGCGCAACGGGGCGCGTTTTCTTCCCCCCTTCTTTTCCGCGCAGAAAAGAAGGGGGTCGCCCGCCGGGGCGAGTCCCGGCATCGCTCAGGATGGCACGGTGATGCAGGAAACGCTCGGCGGCGGGATGAAGACCCATCCCCACTCCCACCAATTGAGGAGACGCAGGCGAACAGCGGCGCCGCGCGCCACAGCCCGGAGCCCTATGACCATCGTCATATTTACCAAATCCCCCGCCTCGCCTAACATGCCGCCCGGAAACCACGACCGGCCATCCCCCATGGACACCCCCCAGGAAATCTCCCTCGACCAGGAACTGGTGACCGGGCTCGCCATTCCGCCCCGCCCCCGGGTCCTGGGCGATCTCTTTGCCGAGATGAGCCGCGACGAGCCGGACCTGCCCAGGGCGGCGGCCCTGATCGCGGCGGACCCGGCCCTGGCCGGCGCCATGGTCAAGGCGGTCAATTCGCCGGCCTTCGGCCTGTCCAGGAAGGTCGGCAGCGTCTCCCAGGCACTGAGCCTGCTGGGGCTGCGCAACGTGGCCAACATCGCCATGTCCCTGGCCATCCGCCACGCGATCAAGGGCGAGGCCGGCGGCAGCCTGGAGCGCTTCTGGGATACGGCGGAGCGGGTGGCCCTGATCAGCGCCCGCCTGGCCCGGCTCTTCCGTGGCCTGCCCGCCGACGAGGCCTACACCATCGGGTTGTTCCACGATTGCGGCATTCCCCTGCTGATGCGCCGCTTCCCCGACTACGGACGGACCCTGGCCGAGGCGAATGCCACCGCCGGCGCCACCTTCACGGACGTCGAGGACCGGGCCTTCCGGACCAACCATGCGGCGGTCGGCTACTTCCTCGCCCGGTCCTGGGACCTGCCGGCGGAACTGTGCGGGGCCATCCTGCGCCACCACGAGCCGGGACTGTACAGCGAGGCGGCCGGGCGGTCCGCCAGGCGCCTGCAGGACCTGGTAGGCGTGGTGCACCTGGCCGAGCATGTGCACCACCGGGCGGCCCGGGATGGCTTCGACCTGGAGTGGGACAAGTTCGAGGGCCCGGTGCTGCGGCATTTCGGCCTGCACGAGGAGGACCTGGCCGACATCGTCGAGGAGTTCGCCTTCCCTGCGGCCTGACGCGGTCGCCCGCCGGCCCCGCACTTTACAGATGCGGGAAGGGCCTTCAAGATGGCGCCCTCCCGGCTTCACGGAGCGTTCCCTTGCATCCCCTGAGTTTCCGCGCCGACGACGGCGAGACGCTGCGCGTCTGGCGCCACGGCGAATCGGGCCCGGCCATCGTCTTCCTGCACGGCTGGACGGCGAGCCACCTGGAATGGTCCCCCTTCATCCATGCCCTGGAGAAGGACCACCGGGTCTATCGCTGGGATGCGCGGGCCCACGGCGGGCCGCCGCCCGGGACGGCGACGGTGGCCACGGCCGCCCGCATGGCCCGGGACCTGGACCAGATGATCGACGCCTTCGGGCTGGCCGGCGCCTGCTTCGTGGGCCACTCGATGGGTTCATTGACGCTGTGGCAGTACCTGCGCGACCACGGCAGCGGCAAGATCGGCCGCCTCTGCTTCATCGACCAGTCACCGAAGCTCGTCACCGATGACGGATGGAAGTTCGGCATCTACGGGGATTTCACCCCGGAGCGCTCGGCAGCCATCACGCAGAGCTTCCGCGACGATTTCGCCGAAGGGGTGCTGCGCTTCACCGCCTACGGCCTCAACGACGCGGCGCGGACGGGCTATGAAGCCAACGGCCGGGGCTGGCAACGCCTGCGCGACTACCTGAGGGGGCTGCCGGCCGATGCGCTCGTGGCCTGCTGGGAGGACCTGGCGCAGGTGGATTTCCGCGACGTGATCCCGGCCATCGACCGGCCGGTGCTGCTGGTCTACGGCGGGCAGAGCAATTTCTACCTCCCCGGGACGGGACCCTGGCTCGCCGCCCGCATCCCCGATGCGACCCTGAGCCTGTACGAGGGTGCCAACCATTCCCCCCACCTGCTGGACCCGGCCCGGTTCGTCGCCGAGCTGGCCCGCTTCGCCGCGGGTTGAAGGTCATGCGGACCAACCTCGCCCACCTGCTCCAGCGTACGGCCCGCCACCATCCCGGCCTCCCCGCCGTGGCCCGCGGCGATTCGGCCCTGCATGACTTCGCGTCGCTGGCCCGGCGCGTCGGCCGGCTGGCCCGCGGCCTGCGCGAGGGGCTGGGGCTGAAGCCGGACGACCGGGTGGCCCTGGTCATGCGCAACTGCCCCCAGTACCTGGAGCTGCTGCTCGCCTGCTGGCATGCGGGCCTTGCCGCCGTGCCGGTGAATGCGAAGCTGCATCCGCGGGAACTGGAGTTCATCTTCGCGGACACGGCGGCGGCCGCCTGTTTCGTCACCGCCGACCTGGCCGAGGGCGTCGCGACGGCGGCGCGGGCTGCCACCGGACCGGCCCGCATCGTCGACGTGGATTCCGCAGACTACGGGCGCCTTTTCGCCGACGCATCCCTTTCCCTGGTGGAGCGGGACGCCGATGCCGCCGCCTGGCTCTTCTACACCAGCGGCACGACGGGCAAGCCCAAGGGCGTGGTGCTGACCCAGCGCAACCTGGTCGCGGCGACGCTGGCCTATTTCTCCGACGTGGACCACATCGCCGCCGGCGACGCCATCCTCCATGCGGCGCCCATGTCCCACGGCTCGGGCCTCTACATCCTCCCCCACCTGGCCCGGGGCGCCTGCCAGGTGATCCCGGAGTCGGGCGCCTTCGAGCCGGCCGAGATCTTCGCCGCCGCCTGCCGCTGGCCGGGCCTCTCGATGTTCGCGGCGCCGACCATGGTCAAGCGCCTGGTGGACTTCGCGGCGGAGAAGGGCGCGGACCCGGCGGGCCTCAAGACGGTGGTCTATGGCGGCGGGCCCATGTATGTCGAGGACATCAAGCGGGCGATGGCCGTCCTCGGCAACCGCTTCGCCCAGATCTACGGCCAGGGCGAGAGCCCGATGACCATCACCGCCATGGACAAGGCCGCCCACGCCGTGGCCGACGACGCGATGCTGGCCTCCGTGGGCCGGCCCTACCTGGGCGTCGAGGTCCTGGTGGCGGATGCGGCGGGCCGGCCGTTGCCTCCCGGGGGGATCGGCGAGATACTGGTCCGCGGCGACACCGTCATGGCCGGCTACCTGAACAACCCGGAGGCCACGGCGAAGACGCTGGCCGGCGGCTGGCTCCATACGGGCGACATGGGCTGCTTCGACGAGCGCGGCTTCCTGACCCTCAAGGACCGGAGCAAGGACCTGATCATCTCCGGCGGCTCCAACATCTACCCGCGGGAGGTGGAGGAGGTGCTGCTGCGCCACCCCGGCGTGGCCGAGGTCTCCGTGGTCGGCGCGCCGGATCCGGAATGGGGCGAGATCGTCGTCGCCTTCGTGGTCCGCCGCCCGGCCGCGGCCGTCCACGAAGGCGACCTGGACGCCCTGTGCCTGGACCACATCGCCCGCTTCAAGCGCCCGAAACGCTATCGATTCGTGGAGGGCCTGCCGAAGAATGCCACCGGCAAGGTACTGAAGACCGAACTTCGCCGCGCGCTCTGACCCGCCGCCTCCTGGCATGCCCCGCGCGAAACGCGCACCGGCCGGGTGCCGGCCAGGCACC
>JAEUNJ010000144.1 GCA_016791145.1 Rhodocyclaceae bacterium
CCACGGACATGAGCAGCAAGGAAACCTGGCGCATCCTGGCGGTGGACGACGAGCCCATCAACCTGGAGATCATCGGCGAGATCCTCGACGACCCCGACTATCAGGTCGAGTTCGCGGCCAATGCGGAGAGCGCCCTCGAGAAGCTCGAGGGCAGCGCCGACCATCCCTTCCATCTGGCCATCCTCGATCGCATGATGCCCGGCATGAGCGGCATCGAACTGTTGCGGCGCATGAAGGCCGACGGGCGGTTCTCGGCCATGCCGGTGATCATGCAGACCGCGGCGGCGGCCCCGGCGCAGGTGCGGGAAGGGATCGAGGCGGGGGCCTATTACTACCTGACCAAGCCCTACGAGCCGGAGGCCCTGGCGGCCATCGTCCGGGCTGCCCTGGCCGACGTGGCCGAGCAGAACCGGGTGCTGCGCCTGGCCGACGCCCACGCGGATGCCCTGCGCCTCGCCCTGCGCGGGGAATTCGCCTTCCACACCCTGGCCGAGGCCGAGGCCGTGGCCGGACTCCTCGCCGCCCTGTGCCCCGTGCGCGAACTCGCCGCCATGGGCCTGTCCGAGCTGTTCTTCAACGCCGTCGAGCACGGCAACCTGGGCATCACCTACGCGGAAAAGACGCGCCTCAAGAAGGAGGATGGCTGGGAGGCGGAAGTCGCGAGGCGCCTGGCGGATCCGGTGCTCGGCGCCCGCCGGGCCCGGGTCGCCTTCGACCGGGCGCCGGGCCGGATCGTCTTCACCATCACCGACGAGGGGGCGGGCTTCGACTGGGACGCCTATCTGGACTTCGATGCCTCCCGGGCCACGGACCCGAACGGCCGCGGCATCGCCATGGCCCGGCGGCTGGCCTTCTCCGGCCTCGAGTACCAGGCTCCCGGCAACGTGGTGGTGGCTGTGGTGGACCTGGCCGAGGCTCCATGACCGGCAGGCGCGTGTTGGGCGGCTACGGGGAGGTGCCCGAACGGGAGGGGCAGGAGCCGCCGTTGATGGTGCTGGCCGTCGACGACTCGGCGGCCAACCGCCAGGTGCTCAAGGTGTTCCTGCAGCGCCTCGGGTTCGAGGTCAATCTGGCGGAGAACGGCGCCGAGGCGGTGGAGCGGTTCGCCTCCCTCCAGCCGGACATCGTGCTGATGGACGTCATGATGCCGGTCATGGACGGCTACGAGGCGACCCGCCGCATCAAGGCGGCTTCCGCCCGGCGCTGGGTGCCGGTGGTCTTCCTGTCCGCCCTGGACAAGGAGGAGAACCTGGTCGCCGGCCTCGAGGCGGGCGGCGACGATTATCTGTCCAAGCCCATCAACTTCACGATCCTCGATGCCAAGCTGCGCTCGGTGTCCCGGGCCGTCCGTTTCCGGCGGCGCATGGAGGAGAACGCGCGGCGCATGCAGGTCATCGGCGACAGCCTGGTGGACGCGCTGATCGTCATCGACGACCAGGGCGTCGTCCAGACCTGCAACGCGGCCATGGAACCCATGTTCGGCTACGGCGTCGAGGAACTTGTCGGCCGGAACGTCAGCCTGCTGATGCCGGAACCGCACGCTTCCGCGCACGATGGATACATCCGCCGCTACCTGGACACCAGCCAGCCGCATATCATCGGCATGCGCGGCCGGAGGCTGACGGGCCGGCGCAAGGACGGCAGCGCCTTTCCCATCGACCTCAGCGTCAGCGAGGTGCACCTGTCGGGCGGGCGCAACTTCGTCGGCATCGTCCGGGATCTCACCGACCAGATGGCCGCGGAGGAAAGGGAACGCCGGTATCGGGAGCAGTTGCAGAGCTACTACGACCGCCAGGAGCAGGAGAATGCCCTGGCCCATGCCATCCTCCGCCGGCAGGTGGACCGTCCGGAACTGTCCGATCGGGCCATCCACCAGTGGATGCTGCCGGCCGCGAACTTCAGCGGCGACGTCATCGCGGCGGCGCGGGCCCGGGACGGCCGGCTGTACGCCATGCTGGCCGACGCCACCGGGCACGGACTTGCCGCCGCCATCAGCGTGCTGCCGGCCCTGGCCGTCTTCTACGCCATGGCGCCCCGCGGGCTCGGGCTCTCCGAGATGGCGGCCGAACTGGACCGCAAGGTGGCCGATTCGGTGCCCAAGGGCCGCTTCGTGGCGGCAAGCCTGTTGTGCATCGACCCGGCGGCGGGCCAGGCCCAGGTGTGGGTCGCGGGCATGACCGACGTGTGCCTGCTCGGCCCGGACGGCGCCATGGTCGGCCGCTATCCGTCCCGCCACCTTCCCCTGGGCATCGGCGAACTGGAAGTGGGCCCGCCCGAGGTCGTGCCGGTGGCGCCGGGCCAGCAGTTCGCCCTGTATTCGGACGGCCTGATCGAGGCGGAGGACGAGGCCGGCAGGCCCTTCGGCGCCCAGCGCCTGGAAGCGGCCCTGGCGGGCGCGCCGGCCGGGGAGCGGCTGGCCGCCGTCCAGGGGGCGCTGCAAGCCCATCTCGCGGGCTCCGTGCCCCACGACGACGTTTCCCTGCTGCTGGTGGACTGCCCGGACTGATGCCTTCGACTCCGGCTTCCGGGGAACCCTCCGTGCTGAGCGTACTGGTCATCGACGAATCGGAGTCCCGCGCCGGCGAGATATGCGCCGGCCTGGCCCTGGCCGGACACCAGGTGGCGGCCCTGCTTCCCTCGGCCCTGGACCTGTCCGGCCGGGTGGAGGCCCTCCATCCTGATGTCATCCTGATCAGCACGGATTCGCCGACGCGGGACACGCTGGAGCACCTGGCGGCGGTCAATGCCGCCATGCCGCGGCCGGTGATCATGTTCTCCCGCAAGGCCGATACGGCCATGATCCGCAAGGCCATGAAGGCCGGCGTTTCCGCCTACATCGTCGACGGGCTGGCGGCCAAGCGGATCCAGTCCGTCATCCAGGTGGCGATCGCCCGGTTCGAGGAATACCAGGCATTGCGCAAGGAGCGCGACGACGCCACCCGCAAGCTGTCCGACCGGATCCTCGTCGACAAGGCGAAGGGTGTCCTCATGAAGGCGCGCGGCATGGACGAGGACGAGGCCTACAAGGCCTTGCGGAAACTTGCCATGGACCGGGGCCAGCCCCTGGTGGAGGTGGCGAGGAACGTCATGGAGATGGCGGACCTGCTGCTCTGACCGGGACGCACCGGCGTCGCCGATCGATCCTTCCTGCCCCGCGCGCGGCGTCTCCCTGGTGCGGTGCCGTCGCCTGCTGCACCGCAATAGTGCGTGCCCCGGTCCGGCCGATGCCGGCCGCAAACCCCCGTATGTTCATGATTCGTAAGCGTTGATGTCGGAAACCGGCGTCCTGGCACGCCGGTTGCAGAAGCACAGGCAACGCGCGGCCAAGGGTGGTCCGCGTGCAGGACAACGGCGTCCTGCTCCGCAGGGACAAGGTGTTCCTGTGGGGCAGTGACGCCGATTTCTTTTCCGACGGAGACAGGAGCGTGAAATGGACGACAAGACCTTGTGTGGAACTCCGGCCGATGCCGGCCGGCGCGACTTCCTGCGCGGCGCGGCGGGCCTCGCCGCCGGTGCCGGCCTGATGGCCATGGTGCCCCCCGGGGTGAGGAGCGGCGCCTGGGCCGCCGGCTCGGATGCTCCGGAGAAGAAGGAGGTCCGCATCGGCTTCATCCCGCTCACCGACTGCGCCTCGGTCGTGATGGCGGCCGTGAACAAGTTCGACGAGAAGTACGGCATCAAGATCATCGCGTCCAAGGAAGCGTCCTGGGCGGCCGTGCGGGACAAGCTCGTGAACGGCGAACTGGACGCGGCCCACGTGCTTTACGGCTTGGTCTACGGGGTGCAACTGGGCATCGGCGGCCCGAAGAAGGACATGGCGATCCTGATGACGCTCAACAACAACGGGCAGGCCATCTCGCTGTCCAACCAGCTCAAGGACAAGGGCGCCACGGACGGGGCCGGCCTGGCCAGACTGATCGCGAAGAAGGAGAAGGAATACACCTTCGCCCAGACCTTCCCCACCGGGACCCATGCCATGTGGCTCTACTACTGGCTGGCGGCAAACGGCATCAATCCGATGAAGGATGTCAAAGTCATCACGGTGCCGCCACCCCAGATGGTCGCCAACATGCGGGTCGGCAACATGGACGGCTTCTGTGTCGGCGAACCCTGGAACAACCGGGCCATCGTGGACAACATCGGCTTCACGGCCGTAACGACCCAGGACATCTGGGTCGACCATCCCGAGAAGGTCCTCGGCACCACGGCCGAATTCGTGCAGAAGTACCCGAACACGGCCCGCGCCATGACCGCGGCCGTCCTCGAGGCCGGCCGCTGGATCGACGCCTCCAAGTCCAACATCTTCAAGACGGCGGAGACCATCGCCCAGAAGTCCTACGTCAATACGGACATGGACGTGATCCAGGAACGACTGCTCGGCCGCTACAAGAACGGCCTCGGCAAGAGCTGGGACGACAAGAACCAGATGAAGTTCTTCAACGACGGGGCGGTGAATTTCCCCTACCTGTCGGACGGCATGTGGTTCATGACCCAGCACCGGCGCTGGGGCCTCCTCAAGGAAGACCCCGACTACCTGGCGGTCGCGAAGAAGGTGAACCGCATCGATGTCTACAAGCAGGCGGCCGAGGCCGTCGGCGCGGGACTGCCGAAGAGCGACATGCGCAGCCACAAGCTGATCGACGGTGTCGCCTGGGACGGCAAGGATCCCAAGAAGTATGCCGCCTCTTTCAAGATCAATGCCGCCTGAATCCGGCGGGGAAAGGAGAAATGCCATGCCCTCGGTCGCCATGCTGAAAGCCGTCGAAGCGCCGCTGCAGGAGGCGCCGCCCGCCGTCGTCGGCGGCAACGCGATGTCCGCTGCCGCGGATCCGGAACCGGCGATGCCGGCCGCGTCGGCGCCGGTGACGACGGCCGCCGCCGTCGGGAATCGGCCCGGCCGTGGCCGCGAGGTGGCCAAGGCGGTCATACCACCCCTGTTCGGGATCGGCCTGCTGCTCGGAATCTGGGCCCTGGTCGCCATCAAGAGCGGGAGCATCCCCGGACCGGCCCAGACCTGGGACGCCGCGGTCAAGCTCTTCTCGGACCCCTTCTACCGCAATGGTCCCAATGACCAGGGCATCGGATGGAACGTGCTCTCGTCCTTGCAGCGGGTGGGCATCGGTTTCGGCATCGCCGCCCTGGTCGGCATTCCCCTGGGCTTCATGCTCGGGCGCTTCCGCTTCATGGCGGGCATGCTGGAACCCATCATCAGCCTGCTGCGGCCGGTGTCGCCGCTGGCCTGGTTGCCGATCGGGCTGCTGGTCTTCAAGAAGGCGGATCCGGCGGCCACCTGGACCATCTTCATCTGCTCCATCTGGCCCATGATCCTCAATACCGCCCAGGGCGTGCAGCGGGTACCCCAGGATTACCTGAACGTGGCCCGGGTCCTC
>JAEUNJ010000315.1 GCA_016791145.1 Rhodocyclaceae bacterium
GCCTTCGACGTCAAGCAGTGCTGGCACGAGCGTTTCCACGCCGACGCCGGCAACCGCTGGCTCAGGCAGCAGTTCGCCAGCCTGTTCACCGTCTAGATGCCCAGCCTGATCCCCGTATCCCTCCGTTCCGCCCGCCTGCACCTGCGCTGCGTCGCCGATGACGACTGGGTGGGGCTCCACGAATACTACGGCGACGCCGAATGCACCCGCTACACCACCCTGCAGCCCCTGGCGCCGGAGGAGACGCGGCGCATGGTCGGCGCCGTCCGCCGCCACTGGGAGCGGCGCGGCTACGGCCCCTACGTCCTCGAGGAAACGGCCACCGGGCAGGTGCTGGGCATCGCCGGGCCCTGGTATCCGAAGGAATGGCCGGAAGCGGAGATCAAGTGGGCCCTGGCCCGCCGCCACTGGGGCCGGGGCTTCGCCGCCGAGGCCGCCCGCGCCGTGCAGGCGATGGCGGCCGTCCATCTGCCCGGCCTGCGCCTGATCAGCCTGATCCACGCCGATAATGCGCCGTCCATCGCCCTGGCCCTGGCGGTCGGCGCGCGCTTCGAGCGGGCCATGGATTTCCGCGGCGGCACCTACCACGTGTATCGGCACCCGGCGCCGCGGCCCCCGCCACCCTGAGGGCGGCGACCGCGGACCGTTGCGCCCACCGGGGTGGAGCGCGTAGCATCCGGCGTTCCATCCGCCGCGCCGGCGCGGCGGGGACAGGAGGAGCACCGCATGGCCGACGACACCGACAAGCTGCTGGAGCGCACCAGCCGCGACTGGCAGTCCATGATCCGCATCACCCACGACTTCTTCCACGGCTGGCGCAAGACCGTCGCCGAGACCCTGGGCGAGGAAAAGGCGATGGAGATGGAACTGCGCTTCTACGAGCGCATCGGCGAGGGCACCGGGCGCATGTTCGCCGACCGGGGCGGCCGGCCCGAGGACGTGGAGAAGCTGGTCTTCTCCCTGGTCCGGGCCAGCGAGGTGATGGGCGAGAAGGCCCGCATGGCGGCCGACGGCAAGGACTGGCTGCTGATCCACGAGGCCTGCCCCTGGCCGGACAGCTTCCGCGCCCACGGGGTGCCCCACACCTGCCAGGCGAGCTGCGACCGCTGGTTCCAGACGACGGCGCGGAGCGTGTCGCCGAAGCTCCGGGTGGTCACCGAAAGCGCGCTGCCGGCCGGCGGCGCGACCTGCACCCGGCGGTTCGTCAGCGCCGCCTGAGCCATGCCCCGCTGGCTGCGTTACGAATTCGAGGGACGCGAGGGCTTCGGCATCCTGGAGGACGATGCCGTCCTGGAGCACCAGGGTGACCTGTTCGCGGCACCGGCCGCCACCGGCCGCCGCCTGCCCCTGGCGGCCCTGCGGCTGCTGCCGCCCTGCCGGCCCCGCAACTTCATCGGCCTGTGGAACAACTTCGCCGAACGGGCCGCCAAGGAGGGCTTGCGCCGCCCCGACCATCCCCTCTATTTCCTCAAGGGCGCCAACTCCCACGCCGCGCACGGGGACCCGATCCCGCGCCCGCCGGGCTATGCCGGCCATGTGGTCTTCGAGGCCGAACTGGGCATCGTGATCGGCCGCCGCTGTTCGCAGGTGGCCATCGAGGATGCCGCGGCCTGCGTGTTCGGCTACACCTGCGTGAACGACGTGACCGCCCGCGACCTGATGCGCCTGGATCCCGCCTTCGTCCATTGGACCCGGGCCAAGAGCTTCGACCGCTTCGGCGTGTTCGGGCCGGCGATCGCCACCGGCCTGGACCCGATGACCCTGCGCGTCACCGCCCGGGTGAACGGGGAATTGCGGCAGGACTATCCCGTCTCCGACATGTTCTTCCCGCCCATCGAGATCGTCAGCCGGATCTCCCGCGACATGACCCTGGAACCGGGCGACCTGATCGCCTGCGGCACCTCCGTCGGGGCCGGCCCGCTGCGCGACGGGGACACGATCGAGGTCGCCGTGACGGGCATCGGCCGCCTGGCGAACGTCTTCGGCGACCGGGATGCCGGCCCCCGGATACCCTAGCGAGACAACAGGTCATTTGACAGACTGCCTCAATTTGGCACAGGGACGCGCCCCAAGTTCGCACAATCCGGGCGGAATGGCGGCTCCAATGGCGTCCGGAATTGGTTCAAGTCGCAAACTTCCCTGCCGGTCGGGCGGGTGGCACAGGCCGTGCTAACGGGTTCTCCCGTCCCTTGGGCGAGGCCCACTCGCCCTCCCAGATCAGACCCTTTAGGAGGAGCCCGATGAAGAACCGTTTCCTGCCGGCCGCCGCGACCCTGGTCGCCGCGCTCTGCCTTGCGCCCAGTCCCGCCGCCCTCGCCCACGGCGACGTGACGCCCCAGGTGGTGGACGTCAGCACCCTGAAGCCCCTGGGCAACGACAAGCTGGGCTCCAACCCGTACCGGGGCGACAAGGAGGCGATCCGGGTCGGCTCCTCCGCCTACAACCAGAACTGCGCCCGCTGCCACGGACTGGAGGCCATCAGCGGCGGCATCGCCCCCGACCTGCGCAAGCTGGACGTGGATGCCGAGACCGACACGTACTACCTGCAATCGGTCTATCGCGGCAAGGTGCGCAACGGCGCCGTCTATATGCCGCCCTTCGAGGGCATCCTGCCCCAGGAGGCGGTCTGGGCCATCAAGGCCTACCTGGAAACGCGGCGCGAGGAGTCGCCCGACCGGCCGCGCAGCCCCTTCGAGGACCTGGCCAAGAAATCCACCTGCATGTCCTGCCACAATATCGACAGCCGCGGCGTCGGCCCCGGCTTCCGGGAGATCGCGGCCAAGTACAAGAAGGACAAGAAGGCGGAGGCCAAGCTCGTCGCCAAGGTCATGAAGGGCGGCTTCGGCAACTGGGGCAAGACACCGATGCCCCCCATGTCCCAGGAAGTGCCCGAAGGCAGCGTGCGCACCCTGGTGCAGTGGATCCTGGCCGGCGCCGAATGACCCCATCGACCATCGTCACGACATATCCAAGGAGTTCCCGATGAAAGGACGCAACCCCGCAATCCTGCTGCTGGCCGGCACCTTCGCCCTGCCCGCCCTCGCCGACGACAACGACCGGGAGATGCGCAACCTGGCCATCAAGTCCGGCTGCTTCATCTGCCACGCGGTCGACGCCGGCGCCAAGGGCCCCGAGGGCCTGAATCCCGTCGGCCCCCCGTGGACCGCCGTCGCCGCCCGCTACAAGTACGACAAGGACGCCCAGAAGAACCTGACCGATGCGGTCATGGGCGGCACCTCCCCCTACAACCGCCACTGGAAGGACCAGGCCAGCGGCATCGCCATGCCCCCCAACGGCGTCGCCATCTCCGAAACCGACGCCAAGCGCCTGGTGGCCTGGATCCTGGGGCTGGCCAAGTAAGCCGGGCATCCATCGCTCTGACGGCGCAGCTCCCGCCGCGCCGACCGGCAGCGCCCCCTGCGGAAGGTCCGCCCCCGGCGCGACAGGGGCGTATCAGTCCGGCCCGCGGCGGGGGCGCCGCTCCTGCAACACCGGGCGGCACAGCCCCCTGTGGGCGCCGTCCCCGGCGCGACAGGGGCGGTTCAGGCTGCATCGCGGCGAGGACGCCGCCCCTACGAAAACCGGGCGGCACGGCCTCTGCGGGAGCGCTCTCCTCCGCCCCCCAGCGCCTTGGCGGCGGGATCCTGCATTCCCCGCAGCGTGGCGCCTCCCGCCCGGCCTGCTAGCGGATTTCCAGCAGGCTGTCGTCCCAGGCCGGGTGCTTCTCCAGGCCGACCAGGTTGGCCACCGTGGCGGCGATGTTGGACAGCCCCGCCTTCTCCAGCTGCCGCAGCCCCAGCTTCCCGCCCGTGACCTTGTCATGGAGGATCAGCGGCACCGGGTTCAGGGTGTGGGCGGTCTTCGCCTTGTAGGAGCCGTCCTTGTTCAGGGCCGGCTGGCCGGTCTTCTTGTCCAGCTCGTACATCTCGTCGGCATTGCCGTGGTCGGCCGTGATCAGGGCCACGCCGCCGGCCGCGTCCACCGCCTGCAGCAGGCGGCCGAGGGCCAGGTCCACCGCCTCGACGGCCATGGTGGCGGCGCGGAAGTTGCCCGTGTGGCCCACCATGTCGCCGTTGGCGAAGTTGCAGCGCAGGGTCTTGAACCTGCCGCTCCTCAGCGCCGCGATCATCGCGTCGGCGATCTCCGCCGCCTTCATCCAGGGCCGCTGCTCGAAGGGCACCACGTCGCTGGGCACTTCCTGGTAGGTCTCGCCCTCGAACTTGCCGGAGCGGTTGCCGTTCCAGAAGTAGGTCACGTGGCCGTACTTCTGGGTCTCGGAGCAGGCGAACTGGGCGATGCCGGCCTTGCTGAACCACTCGCCCATGGTGTCGCGGATGGCCGGCGGCGAAACGAGGAAGCGCGCCGGCAGCTTCAGGTCGCCGTCGTACTGCAGCATGCCGGCATAGGTGACCTTCGGCGCGCGGACCCGGTCGAACTTGTCGAAGGCCGCCTCCTCGAAGGCCCGGGTGATCTCGATGGCCCGGTCGCCGCGGAAGTTGTAGAAGACCACCGAGTCGCCGTCCTCGATGGTGCCGATGGGCTTGCCGCCCTCGGCGACCACGAATTCCGGCAGGTCCTGGTCGATGGTGCCCGGGTGCATCTCCCGCAGGCCGCGCACCGCCGAGGCCGCGTCGGGGAACTGGGGCCCTTCGCCGAGCACGTGGGTGCGCCAGCCGCGGCCGACCATGGCCCAGTTGGCCTCGTAGCGGTCCATGGTGATGCACTGGCGGCCGCCGCCGGAAGCGATGCGGGCATCGAAGCCGCCGCTGGAAAGCTCCTTCAGGAAGGCCTCGAAGGGCAGCACGTAGTCGAGGGCGCTGGTCTCGGGCACGTCGCGGCCGTCGAGCAGCGCGTGGATGCGCACCGTCTTCACGCCTTCCGCCCTGGCCTGGGCCACCATGGCCTTCAGGTGGTCGATGTGGCTATGCACGTTGCCGTCGGAGAAGAGCCCCATGAAGTGGATCACCCCCCGCCCGGCCTTGGCGCCGGCGACGACCTCCTGCCAGGCCCGGCCCTGCCAGATCGTGCCCGCGGCGATGGCGTCCGACACCAGGGCCGCCCCCTGGGCATAGACCTGCCCGGCGCCCAGCGCGTTGTGGCCCACCTCGGAATTGCCCATGTCCTCGTCGGAAGGCATGCCGACGGCCGTGCCGTGGGCGCGCAACCGGATGTTCGGGCATTCGGCGAAAAGCCGGTCCAGGTTGGGCTTGCGGGCCGCGGCGATGGCGCTGCCCACGTCGGTCTTCGGCAGGCCGTAGCCGTCCATCACGACGATGACCACGGGCCCGGCGATGCCGGGAAAGGAGGCGGACTTCTGGAGCATGGCGATCCCCGAACTGAAAAGGGAAATCAAAGCATGCGGCGACGCAGCAAGTCAATCGCGCATCCGGGGGACCGCCGGGGGACCGCGGAGGCGCCGCCGCCTGATCCGCCAGCCTTTGCGCGTGTATGTTGAAGGATTCGCCCCTGCCGAGCCCGCCGCCCGCCATGACCGCCGCCCCCGCCACTCCCCACCCGTCCCCCTACCCCCACCTCCTCGCCCCCCTGGACCTGGGCTTCACGACCCTGAGGAACCGCAGCCTGATGGGCTCCATGCACACGGGCCTGGAGGAGACCCGGGGCGGCTTCGAGCGCCTGGCCGCCTTCTACGCGGAGCGGGCCCGGGGAGGCGTCGGCCTCATCGTCACCGGCGGCTTCTCCCCCAACCTGGCCGGCCGGGTCTACCACTTCGGCTCCCAGCTCTCCTTCCGCTGGCAGGCGAAGAAGCACCGGCTGATCACCGACGCGGTGCATGGGGCCGGCGGGAAGATCGCGCTGCAGATCCTCCACACGGGCCGCTACGGCTACCATCCCCTGTGCGTCGCGCCCTCCCGGCTGAAGGCCCCGATCAACCCCTTCACGCCCTGGGCCCTGACCCGCTCCGGCATCCGCCGCACCATCGCCGCCTATGCCCGCTGCGCCCGCCTCGCCCGGGAGGCCGGCTACGACGGCGTCGAGGTCATGGGCTCCGAGGGCTACCTGATCAACCAGTTCGTCGCGCCGCGCACCAACCGGCGCACCGACGAATGGGGCGGCAGCTTCGAGAACCGCATCCGTTTCCCCGTCGAGGTCGTGCGCGCCGTGCGCGCCGCCGTCGGCCATGACTTCATCATCGTCTTCCGCCTCTCCATGCTCGACCTGGTGGAGGACGGCAGCACCTGGGACGAGGTGGTCGCCCTGGGCCGCGCCGTCGAGGCGGCCGGCGCCACGATCCTCAACACCGGCATCGGCTGGCACGAGGCGCGGGTGCCCACCATCGCCACCCTGGTGCCCCGGGGCGCCTTCGCCTGGGTCACCGAAAGGCTTCGCGGCGCGGTGCGCATCCCCCTGGTCGCCACCAACCGGATCAACACGCCGGAGACGGCGGAGGCCATCCTCGCCGCGGGCCAGGCGGACATGGTGTCCATGGCCCGCCCCTTCCTCGCCGACGCCCACTTCGTCGCCAAGGCCGCCGCCGGCCGCCCCGACGAGATCGACACCTGCATCGGCTGCAACCAGGCCTGCCTGGACCTGGTATTCGCCGGCAAGGTCTGCTCCTGCCTGGTGAATCCCCGGGCCTGCCACGAGACGGAACTGGTCGTCGCGCCGGCGCCCGCGCCGAAGAAGGTCGCCGTGGTGGGGGCCGGCCCGGCGGGACTCGCCTGCGCCGTCACCGCCGCGGAGCGCGGCCACCGGGTCACCCTATTCGAGGCCGCTGGCGAGATCGGCGGCCAGTTCAACCTGGCCCGCCGCATCCCCGGCAAGGAGGAATTCGCCGAGACCCTGCGCTACTTCCGCCGCCGCCTGGAAATGCTCGGCGTCGAGTTGCACCTCGGCTGCCGCGCGGACGCCGCCCTGCTGCGCGAGGGCGGCTTCGACCGGGTGGTGCTCGCCACCGGCGTCGCACCCCGGACGCCAAACATCCCGGGCATCGACGGCCCGCGGGCGGCAGGCTATGCGGACATCATCACCGGCCGCCGGGTCGCGGGGCCCCGCGTGGCCATCATCGGCGCCGGGGGCATCGGCTTCGACGTGGCCGAGTTCCTCACCCACGATCAAGGCGCCGGCGACGCTCAGCAGCGCTACCGGGACGAATGGGGCATCGACCTGGCCTACGCCGGGCGCGGCGGCCTGAAGCGGCCGGAGGAGCGGCCGGCCGACCGCCAGGTCTGGCTGCTCCAGCGCAAGGATTCGCGGGTCGGCGAGGGGCTCGCCAAGACCACCGGCTGGATACGCCGCGCGCTGCTGCGCCAGAGGGGCGTCGCCATGCTGGCCGGCGTCACCTACGAGCGCATCGACGAGGCCGGCCTGCACGTCACCATCGACGGCAAGCCCCGGGTGATCCCGGCCGACACCGTCGTCGTCTGCGCCGGCCAGGAGCCCCTGCGGGACCTGCTGGCGCCGCTCCAGACCGCGGGCATCGCCGCGACCCTGATCGGCGGCGCCGACGTGGCGGCCGAACTGGACGCCCGCCGCGCCATCGACCAGGGCACGCGGGTCGGAGCCGCCCTCTGATGCCGACGGCATCTTCCGCATGAGCGCCGGCGACGGCCCCGGCCGGGCTGCGGCCGAACCCTTCTTCCCGACCCCGTCCTCCCGGCGCTGGGCCCTGGCCTACGGCGCCTGGGCCGCGGCGGCGGTGGCCGCATCCGTCGCCCTCGGCGGCCTGTCCCCGGAGAACCTGACCCGGCTGACGGTGATCGCCTTCCTCGGTGTGCAATGGGCCTGGCGGGGGCGGCTGGTGGATGCCCTTCCCGGCTGGGCGCCGCGGACCCGCTTCGTGGCGATGGGCACCGCCCTCGCCGCCGTCGTCGAGGGCTTCCACATGATCTCCCGGCCGGTGTTCGACGGGCTGCGGGTCAGCGCGGAAACGCCCCCCCTCCAGGCCGTCGGGAACTACCTGGCGGACCTGGCCTTCACCGTGCCGGCCTACCTGGTCATCCTGTCGCTGATCTGGTGGTTCGTGAACCGCTGGCGCTATGCGCCCTGGACCTATGCCCTCGTCTTCGGCCTCGCCCAGGCCCTGGGCGACGGCGGCCTGGTCTACTTCGCCGGGCAGCCGGCCATGCTGGCCTTCCTGCCCTACCCGATGACCAACTACCACGCCATGAACGTGCTGCCCTACCTGGCCGTGGCGGGAACCCTGGCCCCGGATCGCGCGGCAGGGCCGGCCCGGTGGCTCGCCATCCCGGCCGTCATCGGCGCCTACTTCGCCTGCGGCGCGCTGATCCGCTGGGCCGGGATGCCCTTCGGGCTGGCGTGACCTCCGGAGGATGCCCCCGGCCTAGACGGGGACGTTCCGGCTGCATCGCGGCGGGGACGCCTCTCCTGCAAAAAAACAGGTTGGGTTGCCCGGCAGCCTGCGGGTCCTCGGCGGTGACACGATCCTGCAACCCGCTCCGCCACGGGATGACGGAGTCCTACCGGCCGCCGCCGCCCCAGCGCTCGGCGGCCTGGTCGTCGCTCTCCCGGGCATCCACCCAGCGGGCGCCGTCGGGAGTCTGCTCCTTCTTCCAGAAGGGGGCGCGGGTCTTCAGGTAGTCCATGACGAATTCGCAGGCGGCGAAGGCCTCGCCCCGGTGGGCCGAGGAGACGCCCACATACACGATGCGGTCGCCGGGGCTCAGGTCCCCCACCCGGTGGATCACCCGCACGCGGCGGATGTCCCAGCGGCCGCGGGCCTCCTCCACGATGCCGGCCAGGGCCTTCTCCGTCATGCCGGGGTAATGCTCCAGGCTCATGGCCGCAACCCCGCCTGGGCCGCCGCCGTCGTTGCGGTCGCGGACCAGGCCGACGAAGGTGGCCACCGCCCCCGCCGCCGGGTCGCCGGCCGTCAGGGCCGCCGTCTCGGCGCCGACGTCGAAGTCGGCCTCCCGGATGTCGATCAGGTCGCCGGTCATGGGTGCCCCGGCCGCGCTCAGCCGCCGGTCACCGGCGGGAAGAAGGCCACCTCGTCGCCGGCCGCGACGGGGGCTTCCATGCCCACCATGTCCTGGTTCACCGCGGCCCGCAGGTTGCGCGCCGTGCCGAGGGCGTTCCAGGGCTCGCCGCGGGCCGCCAGGTGGTCGCGCAGGGAGGCCACCGTGGTCACGGAAGGCGGCGGGTCGACGGATTCCGAGGACCGGCCCAGGGCCTCCCGGAGGCTGGCGAAGTAACGGACTTGGATCATCGCGGGAATCTCGATCAACCGAAAGGATTCACCACGGAGGACGCAGGGGACACAGAGAGAAGCAGCGCATCGGGAACCGCCGAATCGGAAGCTGCCCGGCAAGGGCGCTCACGACGACAATCTCCGGTTTTCCTCCGCGTCCTCCGTGTCCTCCGTGGTGGGATTGCTTCAAGTTTCAGTATAACAACTCGCCGAAAGGCAGGAAGCGCACCGGGTCTCCGGCCTGCACGGCCTGGCGGGACGGGTTGTCCACCAGGCCGTCGGCCCAGGCGGCGGAGGTCAGCACCACCGAGCTCTGGTTCGGGTAGAGCGCCAGCCGGCCGTCGGCGCCGAGGCGGGCGCGCAGGAACTCCCGCCGGGCGTCCGGCTTGGGCCAGTCGAAGCCGGCGGTCAGCGTCAGGGCCTTGGGCAGCACCTCGGCG
>JAEUNJ010000181.1 GCA_016791145.1 Rhodocyclaceae bacterium
GAGGAGCGGTACGGCCTCCGCCGTTCCGTCGGCATCCAGGTCCAGCGCGTGGCGGGCCTGCGCGAGGCGGACCGGCCCGGGTCCCAGGTTCAGCACCAGGGGATCCTTGCGGGGCCGCCCCGCGGCGTCGATGCGGGCCTCCGTCACCGTGACGTGGCTGCGCGCCATTTCCAGTTCCACCGCCACCGCGATCTCGCGGCCGTCCGCCGTCGCGACCGAGCCCCGGGCGGAAAACCCGGCCTGCTCCGTTTCGATGCGGACCGCCCGGCGCACCAGGCTGAAGGAGGCGCCGGACGGCGCGGGCGCCGCCTCCGGTGACGGGGCCGCGGCGGGGGGCGCCCGGCCCGCCACGGCCGCCAGGTCATCGCCGTCGAGGACGTCCACGGGACGCCCGGTCAGGAGTTCCACCAGGGTCCGGATGAGGCTGAGCGCAGGGTCCGCATCGGCGGCGTCGGAAGTCTCGGTGGCGCCGGTGGCACCGATGGATCTGGCGGCACCGGCGGCGGAGCGGGCCGGCGGAGGTGCCGGCGGTCCGGCGACGGGCGCGTCGCCGCCCGCACCGTTCCCTACCCGCAGGGACGTGAGGGCTTCCTGCAACTGCGACGACGCGTGCCTGCTCCGGAACGCCAGTTCCGAGGCGACGATTCTCATGGGGGCGCACCTCCGAGAACGGATTACGGCCGCCGCCGCCGGGACTTGAGGCGGCCGTCCGGCCCGGCATCACCGGCGGGATGCCGCTTCGGCGGGCCCGGCCGGCAAGGGCCCGGGCTGGCGGGCGCGGCGCCTCGCCCCGGCGCCTTCCCGGGGTTCAGAGTCGCGCGCGTACCCAGCGGACGATGCTTCCGGCATCCATCGCGCCGGCCTGGCGGGCGATCTCCCGGCCGTCGCGGAACAGGGCCAGCGTGGGGATGGAACGGATGGCGAACCGGGACGCGACCCCGGGATTGGCCTCCGTGTCCAGTTTCGCCACCCGCACCTGCGGTTCGAGCAGGCCCGCCGCCTGGGCATAGGCGGGCGCCATCGCCCGGCAGGGGCCGCACCAGGGGGCCCAGAAATCCACCAGCACCGGGAGGCCGGACCGGCCCACATGGATCGCGAAACTTTCCTCGGCCAGTTCCACCGGGGCGCCGGTGAAGAGGCGTCCCTTGCAGCGCCCGCAGGTGCCACCGTCGGGGAGGCGGGACGGTGGTACCCGGTTCGGGGAATGGCAATGGGGACACACGACGATCACGGCTTCTTCCGGGGCATGCATGGCGGCTCCAAATGGTCAGCCCGGAAACGATGGTCGAAACGCAGGGGACACGGCGGAAGACCCGGGAACCCCGGGCATCCGGAGGCCCATCCGGCGGGCGCCCGGAATCGGGTGCCCGGGGCCCCGACGGATCGTTCCGTCCTGCGCCTCCGCGTCTCCGCAGAGCGGTTTCCAGGATCAGTGTTTGCTGATATTTGGGTCGGCGCGGCGGGTTTCAAGGCCGCGACGCCGCTCATCGGCCCCGCGGGCCCGGCTGCCGGTCGGTCAGGTCGCCGCGCCCAGCGCCCTGGCGCGGGTGGCGGCCGCCGGATCCCCGGGGACCTGGTCCGGCCAGCCCTGCAGATGGGTCTCCGCCAGGTCGGCGAGGGCCGAAATCCAGGCGTCGTCCTCGTTCAGGCAGGGGATGTAGCGGAACTCGCGGCCCCCGGCGGAAAGGAAGGCCGCCTTGCACTCGATGGCGATCTCCTCCAGGGTCTCCAGGCAGTCCGCCACGAAGCCGGGGCAGACGACGTCCACCCGGCCGACGCCTTCCCTGGCCAGGGCCTCCAGGGTCGGTTGCGTATAGGGCTGCAGCCACTCGGCCCGCCCGAAGCGGGATTGGAAGGTGACCAGGCACCGGTCGGCGGGCATGCCCAGGGCCTCCGCCAGCAGGCGCCCGGTCTTCCGGCATTCGCAGTGGTAGGGATCGCCGAGGGTGAGGGCGCGCCGCGGCAGGCCGTGGAAGCTCATCACGAGGCGATCCGGACGCCCGTGGGCCGTCCAGTGCCGCTCCACCGCGTCGCGCAGGGCCCGGATGTAACCCGCATCGCCGGCGAAGGCGCGCACGTAGCGCAGTTCCGGCAGGTTGCGCCGGCGCAGGGTCCACGCGGCCACCGCGTCGGCGACGCTGGCGGTGGTGGAGGCGGCGTATTGCGGGTACATGGGGACCACCAGGATGCGCCGGGCGCCGGCTGCCGCCAGCCTGTCCA
>JAEUNJ010000234.1 GCA_016791145.1 Rhodocyclaceae bacterium
GTGCCCTTCCTGCCGGGCCTGCGGCGCTGCACCGTCCTCGGCCGCGGCGACGGGACCCTGGATCGCCTGCTGGCCTTCCAGGGCGCCGACATCCGCGACCACGTGACCTGGGAGGAGGACCGCTGGATGCGGTTCGAGGTCACGGCCCCCGCCGAGCATGCCGGCAGCACCCTCACCATCACGCTGGAGGAACCGGCCCCCGGACACCTCTTCCTGCGCTTCGCGTACCGCACGCGGCTGGGCGAATCGTCGGGCGACCCCGATGCGTCCTTCTCCGAATACGTGAAGTCCGCCTACCACGAATCCGATGTGGATACGGTGCGGATGATCCGGGTGCTGGCGGCGGACACGAGGCATCCGCAATAGCGGCAATCGGCGGGCGCGGGGCCGGCGGGGCGTTCACGCCGCGGCGCGGAGGGTGCGCCGGGGCACGGGGCGGGAATCGAGAGCAGGCCCCAGGGTCTGTTCTCATTCAGTCGGCGGGTGCGTTGCCGTCCAATGCGGATGATCGCGCGAAGCGAGGCGAAGGGAAGGGTGGCTCCCCTTGGCGAGACTCGCGACAAAGCGAGCGCCGCATTCGACGACAACCCGAAGGGCTGGGTCCTGGCGGGTCGCATGCCGGTGTTGCTCCCTCCTCATGTGGAGCAACCACATCGCGTCGGTCGCGCCTGGGCCTGCCACCCGCCAGGGCCCAGCGCACACGTCGCCTGAATGAGAACAGGCCCTAGACCACCACGGGAACACCGTGGTCCCGCGCGCCGGTGAGGATCTCGAAGGCCGCCCGGTGCCGGGTGCGCAGTTCCACGGGCGGCGCGCCGGGACGTTCCAGCACCAGTTCGCAGGCGGCGATCTTGCAGTTCAGGCAGGTCTTGTCGCCGCCGGGCGGGTTGCCGTAGGTCAGCGCCACGAAATGCTCGCCCGGGGCGTGGATGCGGCCGCGGATCCGCGCCCGGGGGCCGGCGGAATCGAACTCCCATTCGAAATACCGGTAGCGTCCCCGGGCGCGGAGGGCCTGCCCGATGCCGTTCAACGCATGTTCCCGGCCGTCCAGGCGCAGCACCAGGAGGGTCATCCAGGGAGACCAGAGGGGCGACCAGGCGGGTCCCAGGCGCACCCGGGCGGTCGTGCATTCCAGGAAGGCGTCGGGCACCCCGTCGAAGCCCGCCACCTGGCCCCAGGCGTAGCGGTCCGTGTGGCGGCTGCCCCAGTTGTGGTTCTGGCTGCCCTGCCACCCCTCGACGGGGATCGGAACCCCGTCGACGACCAGCCTTCCGTCATAGATCGCGTTGGGCGAGCCGACCAGGGCCTTGGCCTTCGGCAACGACCGGTCATACAGGTCCCGGGGCAGCAGCAGCAGCGGCGCCCCGCCACCCGCGAAGCGCAGGTCCCAGGCCATGCGGTGTCCCTGCCCCGCCGCCTCGCCGGAGAGGCCGGCATCCGACAGGCGCGCCTGGCCGATGGCCACCTCCAGCCGGTCCGGGGCGAAACGGCAGCGCTCCAGGGGAAAGGCCTCGCGCAGGGCGGCGATGCGGCCCGCCTCGCCGTCGAACCAGATGGCCCAGAGTTCCCCGACCGCATCGCCGGGCCGGCCGGCAGGCTGGAAAATCGTGTAGCGGATCCAGAAGGCCAGCGGCCGCCACGGATGGTTCGCCCGCTGGAACCAGCTCTCGTAGTGGCCATCCCCCGTTCCCGGCCGGAAACGGGCGCCGTTCCAGGCGTCGCGCGCGGCGGCGTTGCCGTCTTCCATGGCCGGTCTCCTTGCAATGCCCGGTGCGGGAACCCGATTATCGTGAATTGGGCCGGAAACCGGGGGCCAACCGGCGATCGCCGCGCGACGGTGTCCTTCGACCGGGTCGCCGGACGGACGTCCGCAAGGCCTGCCGGCTCCCGGGTGGCCGGCGGCGGTGGTAGGCTTGGGCTTCCAGATCCCTCGCCGGACCCCGTTCCATGCGCCTTGCCGTCCCCCTCCTGACCAGCCTCGCCCTGGCCGCCCTGCCGGCCTCGGCCGTCACCGACCTCCCGGCCCCGGATGCCTTCGCCGCCGCCTCCTCGGGCCGGATGACCCTGGTGGACATCCGCACGCCGCCGGAGTGGCGCGAGACGGGCGTCGGCAAGGGCGCGAGGCGCCTGGACATGCAGCATCCGGGCGGCCCCCAGGGCTTCGTCGCCGACCTGCTGAAGCAGGTGGACGGCGACCGCGAGGCGCCCATCGCGCTGATCTGCCGCACCGGCAACCGCACCACCCAGGTGGCCCGCTACCTGGAGGCCCAGGGCTTCACGCGGATCTACAACGTCAAGGAAGGCATGGCCGGCAGCGGTGCCGGCCCGGGCTGGCTGCGCCGCGGCCTGCCCGTCGAACCCTGCGCCTGCTGACCCCATCCACCGGAAAGGAGTAACCCATGAACGCCATCCGCCGCAGCCTCGCCGCCGGCATCGCCGTCGCCGCCCTGCCCTTCGCCGCCGCCGCCCAGGGTTCCGGCCTCAAGCCGGGCCTCTGGGAAGTGAAGCAGATCAAGCAGGTGATGGACGGCCAGGACATGGGCGCCCAGATGGCGGCGGCCCAGGCCCAGATGCAGCAGGCCTTCGCCAACATGCCCCCCGCCCAGCGCAAGCAGATGGAGGCGATGATGGCCAAACAGGGCATGGCGCCGCCGGCCGCCAGCGGCGGCCAGCGCATCTGCATCAGCCCCGAGATGGCCGCCCGCGACAAGCCGATGGTGGACCCGGAGGGCCGCTGCGAGCCGACCAAGTTCAACCGCAGCGGCAACCGGGTGAGCTTCGAGGTCAATTGCAGCTTCGAAGGCCAGCAGATGTCCGGCAAGGGCGAGAGCACCACGACGCCGGAGTCCGTAGCGACGCGGATGGACATGGTGATGACCGGCCGCGACGGCCGCCACACCATGCAAAGCGAGACCCAGATGCGCTGGCTGGGGGCCGACTGCGGCGCCGTGAAGCCGGCGGACCAGATGGTCCGCGAGATGCAGGGCGGGATGCGGAAGAAGTAGCGGGCGTCAGGACCGCCGGTCGGCGGTCCATTGCCCCACCCGGAGGACCACGAACTCGGCGGGCTTGATCATCGCCACCCCGACCTCCCAGGCGAGGCGGCCCTCTTCCGGTTCGGCGCCGGCCATGGTGGCGCGGTCGCGGCGGACGAAGAAGGCCTCCTCCGGTTTCGCGCCGACGAGGCGGCCCTGCCGCCATTCGGCGACCAGGAACTCCTCCACCGACGCGCGCAGGTTCGCCCAGAGGGATTCCGTGTTCGCCTCGAACACGGCCCAGAGGGTGCCA
Organism: Rhodocyclaceae bacterium; assembly: GCA_016791145.1. Taxonomy (GTDB): domain Bacteria; phylum Pseudomonadota; class Gammaproteobacteria; order Burkholderiales; family Rhodocyclaceae; genus JAEUNJ01. The sequence continues at coordinate 3,289 of JAEUNJ010000234.1, forward strand.
CGATCGATGGAACGTTCCAGGTAGTTGAAATAGCGGCGGACGTTCAGGTACTTCCATTCGGGATCGGAACCGGCCGTGCGCGCGCCCCACAGGCGCAGGCCCCGGCCGCCGATGGCCCGCAGGCAATTGATGCCTTCCGGGTTCAGCACGGCCTGCTCCGCCGTGCCGATGGCGGATTCGAAGCCGATGGCGGAGCGGACGATCTCGTTCGCCGGGGCCCGGTTTACGCCCCGTTCCAGGTCGACCCGGGCGCAGATGCCGGCCACGAATCCGGAGGGCGGCAGGGCCAGGGGTCCCGGGGACGCGGGGTCGCGCACCAGCACCCAGGGATGGTAGAGGGCCGCCCGGTCCGAATCGAAGGCTTCGCGAAAAGCCCGGATCTCGTGCATCGACGCGCCGTTCGGGCCGTCGAGGATGGCGATCCGCCAGCGCATCCGTTCCGCATGGGCGACCAGCGCCGCCGCGATCCCGCGAGCCGCCAGCGGATCGCCTCCCGGCGGCACGAAGCTCGACCCGGGCGCCGCCACGGCCGCCACCTCGTCCACCTCCGCGAGCGCCTCCAGCCCCGTCCCGGGCCCCTCGGGCAGCGCCGTGCCGGCGTAATCGACGGCGGTCGGCCGGCGTCCGTCGTTGCCGCCCGCAAGGGCCACCACCAGGGTCCGGTCCGCGTCGGCCGACGCCCCGTCGGCGATGGCCGCCCCCAGGGCGAGGCCCTGAGCCGCCGCCTCCCGCAGCAGGGCGCCCAGGACGTCCGGTCCGGTGGCGCCATCCTCCGCCTCCACCACCAGCGGCAGTTCCAGGCGGTCGCGCTCGTCCGCCGGTTCGGCGGCAAAGGCCGCCGTCAGCGCATCCGCCCCGGCATTCGCCCGGTGGCGCGGATCGAAGGCCAGGTGCCTGTGCAGCCAGGGGACGGCATCGGGCCGGTCCACCGCCACGGCCAGGCGGAGCGGCCGGACCGAGTCGCCGGACGCGGCATCGCCCGCCCGCGGCGGCACCAGGTCGCCGCCGGGGAGGATCCCGGCCGGCCCGGAGAACGACCAGCCGCCGCCGGCCCCGGCCGGCTGCGGACCCGCGACCCAGGCGCCGCCTTCCGCCGGCTCCCCGGCCGGCGGCGACCGGCGACGGATCCACACCAGGTCGAACCCGCGCAGGCCGACCAGCACGGGGCGCAGGCGCGGCCGGCCGTGCGGACCGGGAACGGGTCTGCCCGCCGCATCGCGGACCGCCTCCCCGGTCAGCGCCTCCGGCCCGACCTCCACGGTGAATCGGACCTTCAGGTTGCCCGCCGCCCCCGGGAAACGGGCCCGCAGTTGCAGGGCCGGGGGGCCGCCCGAGGCCGGCACCGCCGCCCGGCCGTGGCCGTCCGCATAGCCCGCCCCGATCCGCGGCGCGGCCGCCGCGGTGCCGAAGGAGACCCGTCCCGCCGCATCCGTCGGCGGCCAGGTCCCCGCCAGGGGCGAGAAGAGCCGCGACACGTAGAGGCGCCTGCCGCCCTCGGCGAAGAAGGCCCGCGCCGCATGCCAGAGGTAGTCCTCCTGGGGCGTCCCGCCGAACGCGAGCCGGCGGCCCGCGCCGTGGAGGCGCTCGTACTCCGCGAGGCCGGTCAGGAGGACCGGACGGCCCACGGGACCGCAGCACGCCGGCCCGACGAAGCCGGCCGTGGACGTCTCGACGCCCTCGATGGGCCTGGCCCGGCACGGGACCTCCTCCACGAACACCCCGGGAACCTGGTATCCGGGCATGGCGCGGCGGCCCCTACTGCATGGAGTGCAGGCCGATCGTGTTGCCTTCCGTGTCCGTCACCAGGGCGATGAAGCCGTACTGGCCGATGGAGAACTTCTCCTTCAGGACGCGGCCGCCCGCGCCCGCGGCCCTGGCCGCCTCGACGGCGCAGTCGGCGCAGGAGAAATAGACCAGCACGCTGTTGCCGCCGGCCGGGAAGCCGGGCATGCACACCAGGGCGCCGGCGGCGCCGTAGGTCTGGTCCGCCATGGGGAACGCCCGCATCTCCATTCCGGGACTCTCCAGCGCGGTCAGGGTCTGGCCGAACACGGCCTCGTAGAAGGCCCTGGCACGCTCCATGTCATTCACGTAGATCTCGAACCAGCCGACGGGGTTGGCCATGGGGACGCTCCTCTCAGGTTGGGTTGGGCCGCCGGCGGCGGGCACCGGCGGAAGGGGCGGCCGGCCCGGGCCGCCCGGCGATGGTGCGCCGATCCGGGGACGAATTCAAGACGGCGACATGGCCCCCGCCGCCGCGGCATCCGCTCAGCCGGGAATCTCGGGCTCCACGAGCAGCGCGAGCAGCGCCAGCGATTCCTGCCAGCCCAGGCAGCAGGCCTCGGTGGGAATGGCATCGGGGATCCCGTCCTGGACGATCTCCACCTCCGTGCCGCAGGAGACCGGCTTCAGGGTGATCGTGGTGCGCATCTCCCCCGGCAGGCCCGGGTCGTCGAAACGGTCCGTATGGACGATGCGGGCCTCCGGCACCAGTTCCAGGTATTCGCCGCCGAAGGAGTGGCCCGTCCCCGTCCCGAGGTTGGTGAAGGACATGCGGTAGCCGCCGCCGACCCGGGCATCCAGGTGATGGACCCGGCATGTGAAGCCATGGGGCGGCAGCCACTTGGCCAGCGCGTCGGCGTCCAGGAATGCCTTGTAGATGCGGCCCGGCGGGGCCTTCAGAACCCTGTGGAACCTCACCGTACCCATTGTCCACCTCCATTCCGTTTGCCGGACCACCCCCAGGGGGCTTGCCGCCCGCTAGGGTAGCCGAAAAAGCGCGCGACGACTCCCGCGCCGGCGCCCGATCAAGGTATCCGGTGACATGGGGGCGAGGCGGTCATTCGGGTTCCCCCGGCGACGGGGCCGGGGTGGCAGGCGATCATGCCCCACGGGATCGCACGCCCCGCGGGCTATCCCTCCCCGAAGAACTCGCGGAAGAACCCCCTCGCCCATTCCACGTCCTCGCCCTGGGGCTGGACGATGCGGGTCTGGGTGGCGGTCTGGACGATGACGCCGTCACCGCGCAGCCGGAAGCGGACATCGAGGCGCATGGCCTCGTCGGGCTCGGGATTGGTCTGCACGTGGCAGACGCCGTCGGGAAGCAGGACCGGGGGCTCGCGCCCGGCCCGGCGGGCGGCGATCTCCTCGGCGGCGATGGCCCCGAGGCGGGCGGCCAGGTGGCCGGACTTGGGATAGAAGCCGAACAGGGGCGAGACCCGGTCCAGGGCGTCCCCCACCACGAAGATCCGCTCGTCGTCCGGCACGTGCAGGTGCAGCGGGTCGGCGGCCACCCAGCCGGTGGGCTTGCCGGCCGCATCCCGGCCGATCAGCCCTGCCTGCCAGGCCAGGTCGCCGGCCTGCTGGGGCGGCATGAGGATGGCATCGTCGAAGCGCAGCTCGTCGAAGTCGGTCTCGATCTTCCGCGCGTGGGGATCGACGAACCGGATCCGCGCCTGGGCCTGGTAGACGATCCGGTCCGCGAAGTGGTCGCGGAACACCCGCTCGAAGGCCGGCATGGGCGGGTTGGGATCGAGGACGAAGACCTTTCCCGGCAGCTTGCGGGCCCTCATGGACCAGGCGATCAGGCAGGCCCGTTCGAAGGGCGCCGGCGGACAGCGGTAGGGCATCGGCGGGACGGTCATCACCAGGTCGCCGCCCCGGAAGGCCTCCAGCCGGGACCGCAGGCGCAGGCCCTCCTCACCGGCCACGAAGGCCGGGGCGAAGCGGGCCCGGGCGGCCTCGGCCGCCCGTCGGTCGTCGCCGAACCAGGCGGACCAGTCGTCGCGGATGCCGGGGGCCAGCACCAGCCAGTCATAGGGGATGTCGCCCAGCGACGTGTGCACCCGCCGCGCCTCCCGGTCGAGCCGGGTCGCCTCCGCTTGCACGAAGGCATAGCCGTGGGCCGCGGCGGCGGCCCGGTAGTCGTGGAGCAGGAAGCGGGTGTCCCGCCGCCCCACCAGCCAGGCGTTGGAGAGCGGCAGGGAGCGGAACACGGGATTGCGCTCCACCAGCACCACCTCCAGGTCCGGCGCCAGCGCCTTCAGCCGGCGGGCCGCGGCGAGCCCGCCCCAGCCGCCGCCGACGACCAGGGCCCGGCCGCCGCGCGCCGCCGGCAGCGCGGCCGGCTGGGCGAGGGCGGCGAAGGGGGCGAGCCCGGCGGCAAGAACGGCACCGAGGCCGGCGCCGGCCGCGACGAAACGGCGCCGCGCCTGGTGGATGCCCGGCCGCCCGGGCCCCGCCCCGGCGCCTTCGCCCGCGCTCACCGGGAGGCCCGCCAGGCGGCCGCGGCGGCCAGCAGCAGCGCGGCGCCCACGTTGTGGGCCACGGCAAGCCAGATGGAATAGCCGGAGGCGACCGTGGCGAGGCCCAGCAGGGTCTCGACGGCCAGCAGCGCGATCAGCGGCAGCGCGCCGGGATGCCTGCTCGGGCGCCAGGATCGCCAGGCGGCCGTTCCCAGGACCAGGAGCGCGGCGAAGCCGAGCAGCCGGTGCAGCAGGTGCAGGGCCGCGCCGCCGGCATCCCCGGGCGGCGTAACGGTGGGGCTGGCGAGGAGATCCACGTCCGCGAGGACGCCGAGGGCGGCAACCATGTCGGGACCGCCACAGCCGGTCAGGGAGAGGCAGGCCGTGGCCGCGTAGCGCACACCGATGAAGGCGCCCGCCAGCACGGCCGCCGCCAGGAGGCCGAGGCCGGTCCGGCCCAGCAGGCCGGGCCGGCGGCCCGGAACAGGGGCCGGCGACGCGATGCCGGCGGCGCCCTGCGGCGATGCGGCGAGGGCGACCCGGTGGGCGAGCACCACCAGCACGAGCCCGCCCAGCAGGTTCGCCAGTGCGACGGGCACGCGGCGCGGGTCGGCGCTCCAGATGCCGACGACGGAGAGGACCAGCATCAAGCCGAGCAGGACCACGGCCCGCGCGGCGACCGGCTGCAGCGGGGCGGGGCGGCGGCTGTGCCAGACGGCGAGGACGGCCAGCAGCAGGGCCAGGGTGGCGACGAGCCGGTGGGCGATGCGCACGCCCGCCGGCACCCCGTGGGGCGCGCCGCCCAGGAAGGCGGCATAGCAGCCGGGCCAGTCGGCGCAACCGAGCCCCGCGCCGGCGAAGCGCAGCCAGGCGCTGAGGCCCACGACGGCGAGGCAGAGACAGGTCAGCGCCCAGCCGACCCGGCGCAGGCGGGCTAGGCGGGCGGCCTCGTCGGTCATGGGGCCGGGCGGGTCCCCGTCAGTGCCGCGCCGGCACGGCGCGCAGCTCGTGGTTCAGCCACAGGATCAGGCCGAAGACGACCATGGCGCCGCCCTGGTGGGCCGCGCCGAGGGCCACCGGCACCTGCATCAGCAGCGTGGCGATGCCGAGGGCGATCTGTGCGGCCAGGGCCAGCAGCACGAGGGTCGCCACGGCGCGCACCCGCGGCGACTCGCCCGCCGCCCGCAGGCGCCACCAGAACCAGGGGACCAGGAAGGCGAGGATCCAGGCACCGAGCCGGTGGTCGAACTGGACGGTGGCCATGTTGTTGAAGAAGTTCAGGTACCAGGGGTCGATCAGCATGATCTCCGGCGGCACCAGGTGTCCGTTCATCAGCGGGAAGGTGTTGTAGGCCTTGCCGGCGCGGATGCCGGCCACGAAGCCCCCGGTGACGATCATGTAGAAGGCGATGCCGGCGATCCAGGCCCCGGCCTTCTGCCGGCCCGCCCTCGCAGTGCCGGGGGCGGCCCGCTCCCGCTCGGCGCGGAGTCCCAGGGCCACCCAGACCATGGCCGTGAAGATCACGAAGGCCAGGGACAGGTGGGCCGTCAGGCGGTACTGGCTGACCCGCGGGTCGTCCACCAGGCCGCTCTTCACCATGTACCAGCCCATGGCGCCCTGCAGGCCGCCCAGGAGGAAGATGCCCCACAGCCGCGCCACGAGGCCCCGGTCCAGCCGGTGGCGCAGCAGGAACCACAGGAAGGGCACCAGGAAGACGATGCCGATGGTGCGGCCCAGGACCCGGTGGAAGTACTCCCACCAGAAGATGCCCTTGAACTCGTCGAGGGACATCTGGTGGTTCACCTTCTGGTACTCGGGCGTCTGCTTGTACTTCTCGAAGGTCTCGTCCCACTGGCCCCGGGTGAGCGGCGGCACGATGCCGACGATGGGCTGCCACTCGACGATGGAAAGGCCGGAATGGGTCAGGCGGGTAACGCCGCCGACGACCAGGGTGGCGAACACCATGGCGCTGCAGATGAACAGCCAGAGGGCGATGTGGCGGCGGGTTCGGTGTTCCATGGGGCTCATCCGTCGTTGCTGGGGCACGTCGCGGCGCGGCGTCCGGGGGGCGGGACCCGCCCGGAAAGGGCGCGCGAGTATATGCGACAACATGCCGCGGCGCAACGCGGGAACGGTTGCGACATCCTGTCGCAGCGCAGCAAATAAGTGTTTGCTGAAGTTGGGATTTTCTTGTCGGAGATCAAGTAACCCATACCCTTGACTTGGCTATCCTCCCGTTCGCTGAATCGGGCAGCTTTTTTCACGTTTCCGTTAATTCTTTCGCGCTCACGGGCGTATCGCCAGATGGAGGAACAACATGGCTGAAGACAACGAAATTCCCTTCATGCAACGGGTGCTGGACAACCATTTCCTGCTGCTGTTCCTGGGCATCGCCGTCCCCACGGTGCTGTACATCATCTGGGGAATCATGGAAATCATCGCCATTCCGGTCGCCAAGTAAGGGCGACGCCTACTCAGGGAGATAGCAATGAGCGCAATCCTGCCACCGGCAGACCGGCTTTGGTGGAAGCAACCGATCGGCAAACAGGAATGGATGTGGATCGGCCTGGCCTTCACCTGGGCCATGATCATGTTCGTGATGATGATCTACTGGCACATCAACGGTAAGCAGAACCTCTCGACCGAGACCTACAAGTCCACGCCCGAGATGTTCGCCGCCAAGGCCGAGAAGTTCATCGCCGAGAACACCGTCCGCACGGAGACCGACCAGAACATCCCGGTGGTCAAGGCCAACGACAAGGGCGAGGTCTACCTCACCGCCAGCCTCTGGAAGTGGTGGCCCATCCTGGAACTCGAGAAGGGCAAGACCTACAAGGTCCACCTGTTCTCGATGGACTACAACCACGGCTTTTCGCTGCAGCCGACCAACATCAACATCCAGGTGGTTCCCGGCTATGAGCACGTCGTCAAGATGACGCCGACGCAGTCCGGCACGTTCGCCATCGTCTGCAACGAATTCTGCGGCATCGGCCACCACTCGATGCTCGGCCGGATCTACGTGAAATAAGGGGGCGAACCAAATGGCAACCACCTATCGCAACTGCCCGCGCACCGGGCTGCAATTCGATACCGCGGCCGAGAAGCTGATGCGCTGGAACGCCGTCGTCGGCGTCGTGTTCCTGCTCGTGGGCGGCATCATGGCCCTTTTCGTCATCCTGACCCGCTGGCCGTCGGTCAAGCTGCTGCCGGCCGACCAGTTCTACCTGGTCCTCACGGCCCACGGGGTCGACATGCTCCTGGTCTGGATCATCTTCTTCGAGATGGCGGTCCTCTACTTCTGCTCATCGACGCTGCTCCGATGCCGGCTCGCGACACCCAAGTGGGCATGGGTGCAGTTCTGGCTGATGCTGGTCGGCGCCGCCATCGGCAACTATGCCGTGCTGGCCGGCGAGTCGAGCGTGATGTTCACCTCCTACGCGCCGATGATGGCCTCGCCCCTGTTCTACCTGGGCCTGATCCTCTTCGCCGTGGGCGCCCTGATCGGCTGCTTCGTGTTCCTCGGCACCCTGGTCGTGGCGAAGAACGAGCGCACCTACGAGGGCTCCATCCCGCTGGTCACCTTCGGTGCCCTGACGGCCTGCATCATCGCCATCTTCACCATCGCCTCCGGCGCGGTCATCCTGATCCCGACCTTCCTCTGGTCGGTGGGCATCCTGAAGGAGATCGACGCGCTGATGTACCGGGTGATCTGGTGGGGCATGGGCCACAGCTCGCAGCAGATCAACGTGTCGGCCCACGTGGCCATCTGGTATGCGATCGCCGCCATCGCCGTGGGCGCCAAGCCCCTGTCCGAGAAGGTGTCGCGTTTCGCCTACTTCCTGTACATCCTGTTCCTGCAGCTCGCCTGCGCCCACCACCTGCTGTCCGACCCGGGCCTCGGTTCCTCCTGGAAGGTGCTCAACACGTCGTACTTCATGTACTTCGCGGTGATGGCCTCCATGATCCACGGCTTCACGGTGCCGGGCGCCATCGAGGCGGCCCAGCGGGCCAAGGGCTACAACAACGGCCTGTTCGAGTGGCTGCGCAAGGCGCCCTGGGGCAGCCCGGCGTTCTCCGGAATGTTCATCTCCCTGGTCAGCTTCGGCTTCCTGGGCGGCATCTCGGGCGTCGTGCTGGGCACGGAGCAGCTGAACATGCTGATGCACAACACCTTCTACGTGCCGGGGCACTTCCACGCCACGGTCGTGAGCGGCACCACCCTCGCCTTCATGGCCCTGACCTACTTCCTGGTCCCGGTCCTGTTCAAGCGGGAGTTGATCGCACCGAAGCTGTGCGCGCTGCAACCTTATGTGTTCGGCATCAGCATGGGCGTCCTCTCCCTCGTCATGATGGGCGCGGGCACCCTGGGCGTCTCCCGCCGCCACTGGGACATGGCCTTCTCGGGTGCCCCGTTCCAGTATGAGTGGCCGGGCGCCGCCTACCTGATGATGGGCCTGACGGGCATCTTCGGCGTCATCGCCGTCATCGGCGGCGCGATGTTCTGCCTGCTCATCGTCGGCTCCCTGCTCTGGGGCAAGAAGCTGGACGAAGGCAAGGTGACCACCGAGCGTACCCCCTTCCCGCCGAACACCGTGGCGGCCAACGTTTCCGGCCACGGCGACGCCGAGCACGCCTCTGTGCCCGGCACGGTGGTGCTGGCGATGCTGCTCCTCGTCTCCTTCGTGCTCTACTACTTCGTGAACTGGAAGTACCTGTCCGAAGTCTGGGGCCTCAGCTAAGAAGAAGGAACGCGGCCCCCGGGCCCGCCGGAAGGCGGGCCCCGCGGGGCCCTGTTCCCATCGGGCTTGACCCCAGGCCCGATGGGAACAGGATCCGACAGAGTCCGCCCAGGGAATCCGTTGCGCGGATTCCGCCCCCCGCGGGCAGACTCGAAGCGGCCCTTCGTCTTCTTGAGAGATCCGCATGGCGATGGAAAACTCACTGCCCCGCACCGCCCAGTCCTGGACCATCCGCGACGTCATGGGCGTCTTCAAGCTGCGCATCGGCGTGGTGATCACCTTCACCGCCCTCGCCGGCCTGGCCGTGGCCGAGGGCGCGAGCCTCAGCGCGCTCCAGCTCGTCGTGCTGTCCCTGGCGGTGCTGGTCTCCTCCGCCTGCGCCGGCGCCTTCAACCAGTATTACGAATACGACATCGATCCGCTGATGAGCCGCACCAAGCGGCGCGCCTTCGCGGGCGGCGGCTTCCAGCGCAGCCCGGCCTGGCTGTGGGCCATCGGCGGGCTGCTGGTCCTCTCCGTCGGCTCGGCCTGGCTGGCCCTGAATGCCTGGGCGGCCCTCTACGTCTTCCTCGGCGCCTTCTTCTACGCGGTGGTCTACACGGTCTGGCTCAAGCGGCGCACCTGGCTCAACATCGTCATCGGCGGGCTGGCCGGAAGCTGGGCGGTGCTGGCCGGCGCCGCGGCCGCCGACCCCGGGATCGGCGCCGTGCCGCTGTCCCTCGCCTTCGTCCTCTTCCTCTGGACGCCGCCCCATTTCTGGAGCCTGGCCATCGCCTTCCGGGACGACTACGCGGCGGCCGGCGTCCCGATGCTGCCCGTGGTCGTCGGCCAGGAGCGGGCTGCCAGGACGATCTTCGCCGCCACGCTGATGCTGGTCGCCGCCTCCTTCCTGCCCGCCTTCTTCGGCCTGGGCGCGGTGTATCTGGTCGGCGCCGTGGCCGGCGGTGCCTACTTCGTCTCCAAGGCCTGGCAACTGGCCAGGGCGCCCTCCCGGGCCACGGCCATGAGCTGCTTCCACGCCTCCCTGTTCCAGCTCACCTCCCTGCTGGTCGCGGCCATCGTCGACCGGCAGTTCTGAGGTGGCGGGGTTCCTGGTCCGCGGCCTGCGGGCCGTCCTGTCGTCGCTCGCCTTCCTCCCCGCCGTCGTCGTGGCCGAGGAGGGCCCCAAGCTCACCTCCCGGCCCCTCAATCCCGCATCGAACCAGATCATCACGACCCTGGACGAGAAGGCGGCGCTGCAAAAATCCCAGGCGGCCATCGGCAACCTGGTCAAGGACTTCGCGCTCCTGAACCGCAAGGGCGATCCTGTGCGCCTGGCGGACTTCCGCGGCAAGCCCATCCTCGTGAGCTTCATGTATTCCGGCTGCTTCGAGGTCTGCCCGACGACGACGAAGAACCTGCAGAGGGCCATCGAGGGCCTGGTGAACCGCATCGGACCGGACAAGTTCACCGTCATCAGCATCGGCTTCAACCAGCCCTTCGATTCCCCCCAGGCCATGCGCTCCTTCGCGCTCCAGCACGGGATCCGGCTGCCGAACTGGGAGTTCCTGAGCCCGGCCCAGGCCCTGGTGCCGGAACTCACGCGGGATTTCGGCTTCAGCTACGTGCAGACCCTGGCGGGCTTCGACCACATCAACCAGGTGACGCTGGTGGATTCCCAGGGGCGCATCGTGCGGCAGGTCTATGGGGAGGTGTTCACGGCGGAAATGCTGCAGGAGCCCCTGAAGGCCCTGCTCGGCGGCGAAACCCTGGCCCCGCAGGCCGTCTCCCTGGAGGACATGGTCGACCGGATCCGCATCCTCTGTTCGGTCTATGACCCGACCACGGGCAAGTACCGGGTCGATTACCGCATCGTCATGGAACTCGCCGGCGCCGTCACCTTCATCGTCTGGCTGGCCGTCTTCATCTGGCGGGAACGAAGGCAGAGCAGGCTCCGGGTGCTTGATTCCAGTCAATCACAATAGCCGGGCAAGGGTAAATAATTAGACGCTAATAGACCCGACCCATGCTTCCCGACCCCAATTGAGTGTCCACGCCGCCCTCCGCCTGGCCGTCCAGACAGCGTTCCGCCGCGCCGAGAACGGCTTCGACACGGCCTTCGGACCGACGGACAACCCGTTGCGGCACCTGGGCGCCCTGGGTTTCTTCTTCCTTTGGGTGCTGGTCGCCTCCGGGCTGTACCTCTACATCGTCGTCGACACCAGCGTCGTCGGCGTCTATCGCTCCATCGGCGACCTGACCCGGGACCAGTGGTATTTCGGCGGCATCCTGCGCAGCCTGCACCGCTACGCCACCGATGCCTTCATCATCGTCATGATGCTGCACCTGGTGCGGGAATGGGCCTACGACCGCTATTCCGGTTTCCGCCTCTATTCCTGGGCCACCGGCATCCCGCTCATCTGGCTCGCCTACATGAGCGGCATCGGCGGCTACTGGATCGTCTGGGACCGGCTGGCCCAGTTCTCCGCGGTCGCCACCATGGAGATGTTCGACTGGTTCAGCATCTTCAACCAGGCCACCGTACGGAACTTCCTCAGCGCCGAGACGATCAACGACCGCTTCTTCACCTTCCTGGTCTTCCTGCACATCGGAATTCCGCTGCTGCTGATCCTGGGGCTCTGGGCCCACGTGCACCGGATCAGCCGGGTGGATGCCCTGCCCGCCCGCCGCCTCGGCTGGGGTTCCCTGCTCTGCCTGCTGGCCCTGGCGCTGGCCCGCCCGGCGGTGAGCGACCTGCCGGCGGACCTGGGGCAGGTGGCCCTGGACACCCGGATCGACTGGTTCGTGCTCTTCGTGCACCCCCTCGCCTACGCCACCTCGGAGGGCTTCGCATGGTCCCTGCTGCTGGGAGGGACGGTGCTCCTCTTCGCCCTGCCGCTGCTGCCGCACACCCGGCGCGCTCCGGTGGCGGAAGTGGACCCGCCCAACTGCAACGGCTGCCGGCGATGCTACGTGGATTGCCCCTACGGCGCCGTGACCATGGAGCCGCACCCCTACAAGCCGCGCCACCAGATCGCCGTCGTCGATGCCGCCAACTGCGCGGGGTGCGGCATCTGCGTGGGCGCCTGCCCCTCGTCCACGCCCTTCCGCAGCAACGAGAAGCTGGTGACGGGCATCGACATGCCCCAGCAACCCATCGACGTCCTGCGCCATGCCCTGGAGGAGCGACTGACCCACCTCTCCGGCCTGACGAAGATCGTCGTCTTCGGCTGCGAAAGCGGCGCCGACGTGTCGCGCCTGGCCGCCCAGGATACCGCCGCCTTCACGCTGATCTGCGCCGGCATGCTGCCCCCCTCCTTCGTGGAATACGCGCTGCGCGCCGGGGCCGACGGGGTACTGATCACCGGCTGCCGGCCGGACGGCTGCCCCTTCCGCTTCGGCAACCACTGGCTCGAGCAGCGGCTGTCCCATCGCCGGGAGCCCCACCTGCGGACCCAGGTCCCCGCCCTGCGGGTCCGCCAGGCCTGGGCGGGGCCGACCGACGAAAAGGCCCTGGAGGAGGCGCTCCACCAGTTCCGCCGGGATCTCGAAATGCATGCCGGCGAGGCGACCCACCTCGCCCCCTTCCACCGGAGAACCATTCCCCATGGCCAATAGACCCGTCGCGATCGCCGGTCAGATCGTCCTTTACGGCGCCTTCGCCGCCTTCATCGGCTACTTCGCCACCAACCCCCGCTACCAGCACCTGGAGGCCGACCAGGCGCTCGTGAAGCTGTCGCTGGCCCACTTCGGCGACCGCGAGTGCCGGAAGCGCACGCCGGAGGAACTGAAGCAGCTGCCACCCAACATGCGCGCTCCGATGGAATGCCCGCGCGAGCGCTCGCCGCTGACCATCGAACTGGACATCGACGGCAAGCCCATGTACCGGGGCGTCATCCAGGCCACAGGACTCTCCAAGGACGGCATCGCCACGGTCTACCGCCGCTTCGAACTGGCCTCCGGGGAACACCGGGTCGCCGTGCGCATGAACGACAACCTGCGGCAATCCGGCTTCCAGCACGTGAAGGAGGATACGGTGACGCTGAAGCCCGCCCAGATTCTCGTCATCGACTTCAATCCCGACAAGGGCGGCCTGTTCTTCAAGTAACCCCCGCGCCCCCACCCCAGACCGGAATCCCATCATGTTCGTCAAGGCCCAACAGAAAGTCTTCCGCTGGTTCTTCATGCACGCGGAAAACACCTTCAACCACGCGTTCGGCGAGAAGCTGAACCCCTTCTACCACCTGGGCACCATCACCTTCTGGCAGTTCTGGCTTCTGGCCATCTCGGGGCTGTACCTGTACATCTTCGCCGACACGGGGGTGCACGACGCCTTCGAGTCGGTGGAGGCCATCACCCACGACCAGTGGTGGGCCGGCGGCATCATGCGCAGCGTGCACCGCTATGCCACCGACGGCATGATCCTCACCATGCTGCTGCACCTGTTGCGCCACTTCGCCTACGACCGCTATCGCGGCTTCCGCTGGTTCTCCTGGGTGTCGGGCGTGGCCCTGCTGTGGATGGTCTACGTCGCCGGCGTGAATGGCTTCATGCTGGTCTGGGACCAGCTCGCGCAGTTCGTGGTGGTGGCGGTGGCGGAATGGTTCGACGTGCTGCCGCTCTTCAACGGCACGCTGATCCGCAACTTCCTCTACGAAGGCAGCGTGAACAGCCGCCTCTTCACGCTGCTGGCCTTCATCCACATCGGCGCGCCCCTGATCGTGGTCTTCGTCATGTGGATCCACGTGCAGCGGGTGCCCAAGGCCCACATCAACCCGCCCAGGCCGGTGGCGATCGCCGTCACGCTGATGTTCATCGTGCTGGCGCTGGTCAAGCCGGTGGTCAGCCAGGGGGGCGAGGCCAACCTGTCGGTGGTGCCCCAGAATTTCCAGTTCGACTGGTTCGAGCTCCCGGTCCTGGCGCTGATCTACGCGTGGGACCCGGTGAAGGTCTGGTTCCTGGTCATCGGCGCGTCCGTGATCCTGTTCCTGACCCCCTGGCTCCCGCCCAAGCGGCGCGGCAAGGCCAAGTCGAGCGCCAACGTGGTCTTCCATCCGACGGGCAAGTCGGTCCCGGTGCGCTTCGACGAAACACTGCTCGACGCGGGCCTGCGCCAGGAACTGCCCCTGCCCTTCGAATGCCGAAACGGCGGCTGCGGCGTCTGCAAATGCACGGTACTGGCGGGCAACGTGGACCCGGGCATCTACCAGCCCAATGCGCTGTCCGCGGAGGAGCGGGCCCAGGGCAAGGTCCTGCTCTGCTGCGCCACGGCCCTGGACGACGCCGAGATCGAATTCACGGTGGACGAGAGCCGCATCCTGAACCCGGTCAAGGAATACCTCGGCACCGTCGTCGAGATGAACCGCCTGGGGCACGACGTGATGGGGATCCGGATCGCGTTGCCCGAGGGGGAGCGGATCACGTTCAAGGCCGGCCAGTACATCAACGTCATCCTGGAGGACGGGGAACGGCGCGCCTTCTCCTTCGCCACGCCCCCCTACCAGAACCGCTTCGTGGAACTCCAGATCCGCCTGGTCCCGGGCGGGCGTTTCACGACACATGTGTTCGAGGGCATGCGGGTCGGCGATACGCTCCGTTTCGAGGGTCCCTTCGGCGACTTCGTGCTGCGCGAGTCCACCCGCCCCATCCTCTTCGTCGCCGGCGCCACGGGCTTCGCGCCGGTGAAGAGCATGGTGGAGGACGCCTTCCACAAGGGCATCCGCCGCCCGATCCACCTGTACTGGGGCGTGCGCCGGCCCGAGGACCTCTACATGCCGGAACTGCCCACCCAGTGGGCGCGCGACCACAGCAACTTCCACTTCGTCCCGGTGCTCTCCGAGCCGCGGCCCGAGGACAACTGGACCGGCCGCACGGGGCTGGTGCACGAGGCCATCCTGGCGGACTTCCCCAGCCTGCGCGGCCACGAGATCTATGCCTGCGGATCGGCGCGCATGGTCGAAGCCGTGTTCCCGCGCTTCAAGGCCCAGGGGGCCGAGGACGCCACCTGCTTCTCCGATGCCTTCACCCTGTCGGCCCGATCCATGGCCCTGCAGGTCTCCGAGGACAAGGCGCCGCCGGCCTGACCGGCCGGGGGGACGCCGGGTCGTTCCCAGGGAGCGGGAAGGCCGCTGCCGCCCGGGCCTGCTCCCTGCTCCGTCGCCCGGGAAGTCTCCCCGCCGGGGTGCCCGCGCCGCGGCGAGGACCTGCCCGGCGCAATCCGTGGGAGCGGGCAAGGGGCCCGCTCAGGGGGTTTCGGCAGCCCTCGCGCCCGGCCACATGGAGCGCAGGCAGATCACCACGAAGAGCAGGCCGCCGATGATCGCGATCAGGCCGCCGAGCCCCATCATCCCCATGCCGATCTTCTGGGGCAGCGAGGTCAGCACCTGCTCCGCCCCGGCGACCTTGCGCTGCACGCCGTAGCCGCCCGACCAGGCAAGCCCCAGGACGTGCATCAACTGGCCCGCACCGTAGATGTAGGGCTGCCAGACGGCCATCCGGCCGGTGACGGGCCGGTAGCCGAGCTGGGGCAGGATCACGAAGGCGAGGCCCATGAAGGCCAGGGTCACGCCGACGATGGCGCCGTGGTAATGGGCCGGCACCACCACGTTCACGCCGCGGATCAGGTAGCCGAGGATGCCGCCCGTGGCGAACAGCACGAAGGAGGCCAGGAAGGCCGACCTGGCCGGATGGGAAACGCCGCGCAGGCCCCACAGGCCGGCCAGGGAGACCAGGATCAGCGGCGCCATGAAGGGATGGCCCCACTCCATCAGCTTGGCGAACCAGAGGATGTGCAGCGGATCGCCCGGCGGCCATGACCAGTACATGAACGGCACGGCAGCCAGGGGCAGCGCGGCCAGCAGGAAGAATCCACCGAGGGTCCGGCCCGACACCGCGGGCATCACGCCCAGGTGGCTGGCGATCCAGAGCCAGCAGACCGCCATCAGGTAGGCATGCTGGAACTGGAGCACGTGGCCGCCGCCCCAGAACAGCATCTCGAAATGGCTCTGTCCCTCGCCGGCCGGCAAGATCCACCAGGACAGGAGGAAGGCCACGTGGGCCAGGGCGCCCGCCACGGCGGCCAGGAAAACCCCCAGTTGCAGGGGACCGGCCGTGCGCACCGCCGGCCAGGTGGTGAGCACCGCGCGGACGAGCGTGACGCCGAAGCCCGCACCGCAGAGGGCCAGGCTCACGTAGAACAGCGGCTGCTGGAGCACGGGGATGTAGTTGTTGAGCAGCGGCTGGGTGTCCGGCATGAAGGGCGACAGGGTCATCAGCAAAGTGCCGCCCGCCGCCAGTCCGAAGCCCAGCCATCCCCAGGCCGTCCCGCCCGGACCGCCGGCCAGGCTCCACAGCACGGCCCCGAAGGCCATGAACCAGACCGCCACGGACAGGTCCACATGGACGATCAGGGCGGAGCGGAAGAAATCGCGCAGCGGAAATACATCCTGCATGCCGGGGGTGCGCGAGAGCACGAGCAGGATGGCCAGCAGCCCGGAACCGATCAGGGCCAGCAGGCCCAGCCAGAGCCAGGCCCTGGCCAGCCGGCCCGGCGCGCCGCCGGGCATGGACAAAACAAGCGGATTCACCATCGTCCCTCGTCAAAACGGGCAGTATAGAACAGCTCCAGTGCTATAATTTTTCGATGTTTTTTCCCACCCAACCGGCTTTCCCGGCGGCCTGTCCGACGGCCCCGCGGCGGCCCTTCCGGTGGTCCCTGCTGATCGGGTTCTGCCTCCTCGCCGCGGCCTGCTCCGAAGCGCCGCGCTTCAATGCCACGGACATCACCGGCGCCGACTGGGGCAGGGATTTCAGCCTCGCCGACCACTCCGGGACGCCCCGGAGCCTGGCCGATTACCGCGGCAAGGCCGTCGCCCTCTTCTTCGGCTACACCCACTGCCCGGATGTCTGCCCCACGAACCTGGCCGCCCTCGCCAACGTCATGAAGCTCCTCGGAGCGGACGCCGACCGGGTGCAGGTCCTGTTCGTCACCGTCGACCCGGCGCGGGATACGCGGGAACTGCTCGCGAAGTACGTGCCCTGGTTCGACCCGCGCTTCGTCGGGCTATCCGGCGACGCCGCCGCCACGGCGGCCGTGGCCCGGGACTTCAAGGTGTTCTACACGGCCCAGCCGCCGGATGCCCATGGCAACTACGCCGTCGACCACACCGCCAGCACCTATCTGTTCGACCCCCAGGGGCGGCTGCGCCTGCTCGTCCAGCATGGCGAATCCGCCGAACGCATCGCCGCCGACATCAGGCTCCTGCTGATGGGCAAATGAAGGAGATTCCGTGAAAACCATCGCCGCCCTGGCCGCCCTGCTGCTGTCCCTGCCCGCCGTCGCCGAGAACGCGGCGCCGAACCTGGACATCGCCAACCCGTTGACCGTGACCATCCACCACAGCATGCAGCAGCGCCATTCGCGGCTCGTCAAGTTCCTGGAGCCCGGGGTCATCGGGTTGCAGCGGAACGGGGACCTGGGCGTGCGCGACCACTCCCGGCTCGGCAAGGTCGCCACCCGGCAGATCGTCGAGAAGCTGCTGGATGCGGAGAATTCCGACCGGCAGGCCCTGATCGCCGCGGTCGCCTACGCCCACAACCGCAAGGACGCCATCGAGGAGTTCCGCCGCCTCATGGCCGCCAAGTGGGCGAAGGAGATGAAGCCGGGCTGGTGGCTGCAGGACGAGAACGGGACCTGGTTCCAGAAACCCTGATTCCCGGGGCGTCGAGGCCCCTGCGCCGACTTCAGCGGCCGATGGACGGCCGGGGGGGTATCCGTGAGCGCAGGGACTGGGCGATGGCCTCCACGCCCACGTTGTCGTTCAGCACCGAAGAATAGCGCCCGTCCGGTTCCACCAGGTAGATCCACTGGCTCACCGCCACGGGCGGACCGTCCATTCCGGGCGGATTGCGCTTGATCAGCACGGCGAAGCCGTCGGCCACCGCCTGGACCTCGTCCGGCTTGCCCGTCGCCCCGGCCATCTCGGGATGGATTCCCTTCGCATAGGCTCCGATGCGGACCGGCGGATCGCGCTCCGGGTCCGCCGATATCAGGACCATCCGCACGCTGGCGCGCTCCCCGTCATTCAGTTGCGCGTAGGCGCGGGCCAGCCTGCCCGCCCGCTCCGCGCAGGGTGCGCCGCAATCCACGGTCGCGAAGACCACGGCGAGGACATTGCCGCGCAGGGCCTTCGTGTCCAGGGGGCCGTCCGCCGTCTGGAGGACGAAATCGTTGGTCACCACTGCGCCCGAGAAAGGCAGGGACAGGGGACGCCACAGGAAGACGGCGCCCATCAGCACGACCAGGCCGGCGATGGCGATCTTCATCGGGAGACCTTGCATGGGAAGCACCCGCGGAAAGGAAAGTCTCGCAGCTTAGCAAAACCACCGGCACGCCCCTTGACCTGGGCCAACCGGCGTTGCGCCCCGTCATCCGGCCGGCGGCCCCGTGCCGTCCCCCTCGAGCACCGCGGCACCGGCGGCGAATCCGGGACGGAAGGGCAGGCGCCGTTCGAGGCCCTGCCGGGTCGCGATGACCAGGTAGCGGCCCTTGGCGGTCCGTTCCACGCGCAGTTCCGTCATCTCTTCCCGGCCGATCCGCCAGGATCGCCAGAACCAGGGCGAGTGCCGCTCGATCCCGGCCGGGCCGATGCGCAGGGCGCCGAAGGCGGAGTCGGCCGCCGCGGCGAGCAGCGCCAGGCCCAGGAGCAAGGCGGACACCAGGGCGGCCAGGGACGGCATCAGCTTCTCCAGCAGCCGCGCGAGGATCAGCACCAGCAGGGGGACGATGACGGCCGCCAACACCAAAAGCATATTTCGCGCCGCCGGTGCAATGGCGTACCGGCCGGCCATCGCCTCCAGGACCCTGTCCGTCGTCGCCCGGTGTTCCGCCTTAGAGTCCTGCATCCCGCGCCCCCCTTGTCCGCGCGCCCCCCGGCGCCGTCCGGCCGATTCTACGCGGTGCGGAAGTCCCGGTCGGCGACCGGCCCGCGGGACCGCGCAGCGGACAAAAAACCGGGGTTGTAAGTTCCGTGCCAGCAGGGATGGCCCATAATGGCGCCTTTTCGCGCCGATACGCGCCAGGGGTGGCGTCGGCCGCGGCGGAGGAAGAGGCCCCGGAGGGCCCGACGACGATGAAATGCGTGGATGATTTCCGGCTGCGCTTCGGCCGGACCGAGCTGGTGCCGATCATGATCGGCGGCATGGGGGTGGATATCTCGACGGCCGAACTGGCGCTCGAGGCGGCACGGCTGGGCGGCGTCGGCCACATCTCGGACGCCATGGTGCCCACGGTGTCGGACCGCCGCTTCAAGACCCGTTTCGTCAAGGACAAGCTCAAGCTCTACAAGTACAACGTGGCCAACGCCGACAAGTCCGAGGTCCGCTTCGACCTGGGGCACCTGGCGGAAGCCCAGAAGCTCCACGTGGGGAAGACCATGGAGGCCAAGCGCGGTCCCGGCATGGTCTTCATCAACTGCATGGAGAAGCTCACCATGAACGCGCCGAAGGAGACGCTTCGCGTCCGCCTCGCCGCGGCCCTGGACGCGGGCATCGACGGCATCACCCTTTCCGCCGGCCTGCACCTGGGTTCCTTCGGGCTCATCGAGGACCACCCGCGCTTCCGCGACGCGCAACTGGGCATCATCGTCTCCTCCCTGCGCGCCCTGCAGCTGTTCCTGCGCAAGTCCGCCCGCACCAACCGCCTGCCCGACTTCGTGGTGGTCGAGGGGCCGCTGGCCGGCGGCCACCTGGGCTTCGGCCTGGACTGGGCCGAGTACGACCTGGCGACCATCGTGAACGAGATCCATGCCTACCTGAGGAACGAGAAGCTGGAAATCCCCGTGATCCCCGCCGGCGGCATCTTCACCGGCAGCGAGGCCACCGCCTTCCTGGAGGCTGGCTCGGCCGCCGTCCAGGTGGCGACCCGCTTCACCGTCGCGAAGGAGTGCGGCCTGCCGGAACCGGTCCAGCAGGAGTACTTCAAGGCGAACGAGGACGACATCGAGGTGAACACGATCTCGCCGACCGGCTATCCCATGCGCATGCTGCGGAACAGCCCGGCGATCGGCGACGGCATCCGCCCGAACTGCGAGGCCTTCGGCTACCTGCTGGACGGCTCGGGGAACTGCGCCTACATCGCCGCCTACAACCGGGAGGTGGCGGCGCACCCGGGCGCGAAGAAGGTCAAGGTGATGGACAAGACCTGCCTGTGCACCCACATGCGGAACTTCGAGTGCTGGACCTGCGGCCACCTGACCTACAAGTTGAAGGACACCACCCGCCAGCGCCCCGACGGCAGCTACGAGATCCTCAGCGCCGAGCACATCTTCCGGGATTACCAGTTCAGCAAGGACGGCAGTATCGCCCTCCCCGCCTGAGCCCGACGGCGAGGCATGAAAAAGCCCCGCCGCGGCGGGGCTTTTTCCTGGTCCGGGGTCCGCGCGATCAGCGGGCCTGCTCCCGATACCAGTACACCTTCGTCGCCCCGCCCACGGTCCCGATCTGCTTGTAGAGCAGCCGGCCCTCGGCCACGTGCACCAGGAACACCTTCTTGTCCCGCACGACGACCGTCCCCGTGGGAATGTAGCCGCGCACCGAGAAGCCCGCATACTGCTTGTTCATCTGGGCCGGCA
>JAEUNJ010000244.1 GCA_016791145.1 Rhodocyclaceae bacterium
TCCGCCAGCTTGAACATCCCCACCGACTGCACCAGGCTCTGCGCCTGCTCCTCCAGCGATTCCGCCGCCGCCGCCGCCTCTTCCACCAGCGCCGCGTTCTGCTGCGTCACTTCGTCCATCTGGCTCACCGCCTGCGTCACCTGCTCGATCCCCGACGCCTGCTCACGGCTCGCCCCGGCAATCTCCGTCACCAGCGCCGCCACCTGCTGGAACGACACCACCACCTCGTCCATCGCGGAGCCCGCCTGGCCTACCAGCTTCGCCCCGCCTTCCACCTTGTCCACAGACTCCGCAATCAGCGCCTTGATCTCCTTCGCCGCCGTCGCGCTCCGCTGCGCCAGGTTCCTCACCTCCGTCGCCACCACCGCGAAGCCCCGACCCTGCTCCCCCGCCCGCGCCGCTTCCACCGCCGCGTTCAGCGCCAAAATGTTGGTCTGGAAGGCGATGCTGTCGATGACGCCGATGATGTCGGCGATCTTCTTCGAACTGTCCTGGATGTCCCCCATCGTCGACACCACCCGCTTCACGGCCTCGCCGCCCCGGGTGACCGCCTCGTTCGACTTCCGCGCCAGGTCGTTCGCCTGCTTCGCGTTCTCGGCGTTCTGCTTCACCGTCGCGTTCAGCTCTTCCATCGAACTCGCCGTCTCCTCCAGCGAACTCGCCTGTTCCTCCGTCCGGCTCGACAGGTCCTGATTCCCCGCCGCAATCTCCTGTGCCGCCGTGTTGATCGCGTCCGAGGCTTCCTTGATCCGCCCCACCACCTCCCGCAACCGCTCCACCGTCGTGTTCGTGTCGTCCTTCAACTGCCCGAACGTCCCCGAATACTCCGCCTCGATCTTCTTCGTCAGGTCTCCACGAGCGACCCGGCCCAGCACTTCCGAGGTTGCCACCAGCGCACCCTGCGTGTTGTCCAGCAGCTTGTTGAGGGCCCCGGCAAGGCTGGCGAAGAACCCGGCCTTCCCATCCGGGTCGACCCGCCCCGACAGGTCCCCCGCGGAAGCCGACTCGACGATGCCCTCCACTTCCCGCTCGACGGCCACCTCGTCGGTCCGGTCGCGCCACTCCGCCACGGAACCAATGCGTTCGCCGGCTTCGTTGATGACCGGGTTCGCCGACACGGTCATGAACCGCCCCCCCACCTCCAGGTTTGCCGTGTAGGTCTTCGTGAAGGTGGAAAGCAGCTTCGCCTGGTGGGATGGGTCCTTGTGGAAGCCGTCGATGTTGCTGCCCACGAGGCGGTCGGCGTCGAAGTTCGGCAGTTCCTTGCGGATGTCCGCCTCGGCGGCCTTGAGCAGGCTTTGCACGGAACGGTTCGTGTAGATGATCCTGCGATCGGTGTCCGCGATCATCACGCCGGTGCTGACATTGTCCAGGGCGATCTTGATGCGCAGCGATTCGTTCGCCTGGCGCCTCTCGGTTTCCGTCCGGGCCAGAAGGTGTTCCTGCATGGTCTTCATGGAGGCCAGGATGCTGGCCGTATCACCGGGACACAGTTCCACCCGGTTGTCCAGCTTGCCCCCCGCCACCGCATGCGCCACCTCCACGGCCGTCTCGGGCTCGCCGCCGATCTGGCCGACGATGGTCTGGCTGAACTTGCGGGCCACCCAGAGGACGAGCAGCGTGGCCAGCACGGTGACAATGCCGTAAGCCCAGGCAGTCAGCTCGGCCTCCTTCTCGAGGCTGGCCATGGCGCCCGTCAGGTCCGAGGCGAGGCGGCTCTCCACCTCTTTCAGCAGATCGATCCTCCCGGTCGCAGCACTGAACCACGCCTTCGCATCCATCCCCAGCGCAGGTTCTGACATCCGGTCGATGGCGGCCTTCTTGGTCCGGGCCACCTCGTCCACCGCGGTCCCCGCCACCTTGGCCTTGTGGAAGGCTTTCTGCGCATCTGTCGCGTAGCTCTCGAAGACACCGAACCACGTTTCCTGAACCGCCGCGTTGGAGAGGAAACGGACCAGCATGTCCGGGGCGAAGCGGTCGGCGCCGAGGATGTTCGAGAGCAGGGCCCGCTCGATTCCCGCACGCTCCTTGGCCTGGAGGTAGGCGCCGTAGGCGCTGGCGAGCTTGCTGACCTCGGGCATCCGGGCAAGCGGTGCGGTGGCGGCCGGAATGGCAAGCAGCGCGGCGATGGTCTTGGTGTAATAGCCGATGGCCTCCGGTCCCGGGATGCCCAGGGCTGACACGGCCTCGCGTTTTGCCGGCAGGTCTGCCAGCATCCGCTTCGCGTCGCCCAGGGCGCCCGCGAGCCCGGCGCCGAAATGGGAAGCGTCGAACCGCCCCAGCGCCGCCTGCATCTCGACGGACTGCTTGTCCGAATTCTTGCGCTGGGCCGTCAGTTCGTCCTTGAAGTTGGCGCCCTTGCTGCCCAGGAAGCCGGCGCTCATGCCGCGCTCCTTCTGCAGTTCGTGCACCAGGGAACCGATGGCGGTGGACACCTCCACCAGCCCCTGCAGACGCACCATGTCCCGGGCGAGCAACGCCTTCTCGACCGTGTTCCACGCCGACACCCACAACATGCCGAGCAGTGGAATGGCCACCATGATCAGAAGCTTGGTCCGCAAGCGCAGGTTCATCGCGATCTCCTCAGTGAACCGCTTCCACCTCGTCCACCAGCGCCATTTCGGGCGAGAGCATCAGGCGGCCGATGTCCACCACGATCAGCATGCGCTCGCCGAGGGTACCGAGGCCTTCGATGTACTTGGTATCCACCGTGGCCGCGAACTCGGGCGCAGGACGTATCTGCTCCGGCGTCAGGGAAATGACGTCCGAGACGCCGTCCACCACGATTCCCACCACGCGATGGCCGATGTTGAGAATGATGACCACGGTGAAGGGCGTGTACTCGGCCTCGCCGACGCCGAACTTGATCCGCAGGTCCACGATGGGGACGATGGTGCCGCGGAGGTTGATCACGCCCTTGATGAAGGCCGGCGCCTGGGCGATCGAGGTGGGTGACTCGTAGCCCCGTATCTCCTGGACCTTGAGGATATCGATGGCATACTCCTCCGGCCCGAGGGTGAAGGTGAGGTATTCCTGGGCGGGGCCGGATTCGACGGCTTCCGGCTTGCGGGTGCTGTTTTCCTGAGCCATTGTTTGCTCGCTCCGTGAGAGATCAGGCGGCAGCCGGCAACTGGTTTCGCGCCATACCGGCCAGGGCTGGAACATCTAGGATCAGGGCGACGCGTCCGTCACCCATGATGGTGGCGCCGGATACCCCCACGACGCGCCGGTAGTTCGCCTCCAGGCTCTTGATCACCACCTGGTGCTGGCCGACGAGGGCGTCCACGAACAGGGCGGAGCGGGCACCGTCCGATTCCAGCACCACCATGATGCCGCGCTCCAGGTTGGCTTCGGCACCGGACACGCCGAAAACCTCGTGCAGCGCGATCACGGGCAGGTATTCGCCGCGCACCATCAGCAGCCGCTCGACGCCCGATATGCTCTTGATCGTCGCCCGGGTGGCCTGCAGGGACTCCATGACGTAGCCGAGCGGGATGATGTAGGTCTCGCCCCCCACGGCAACGGACATGCCGTCCAGGATGGCCAGGGTCAGAGGCAGGCGGACCGTCATTCGCGTTCCGATGCCGAGCATGGATTCGATCTCGACCCGACCGCCCATGGCCGTGATGTTCCTTTTCACCACGTCCATTCCGACGCCCCGGCCGGACACCTCGGTCACCTTGTCGGCTGTCGAGAACCCGGCCTCGAAGATGAGTTGCCAGACCTCGTTATCGGCCATCTGGTCATGCACCGGCAGGCCGCGTTCCTTTGCCTTGCCCAGGATGCGCTGGCGGTTGAGGCCGGCGCCGTCGTCGCTCACCTCGATGACGATATTTCCGCTCTGGTGGTAGGCCTTGAGGGTGATCGTGCCCGTGGGCTGCTTGCCCTTGGCGGTGCGCTCCTCCGGCGATTCGATGCCGTGGTCGAGACTGTTCCGCACCAGGTGGGTCAGCGGATCCGTGATCCGCTCCACCAGGCTCTTGTCGAGTTCCGTGTCCTCGCCGATGAGTTTCAGTTCCACCTGCTTGCCGAGCTTCTGGGACAGGTCTCGCACCACCCGCGGGAAGCGCGAGAACACCACCGAGATCGGCATCATGCGGATGGACATCACGGCTTCCTGGAGGTCCCGGGAATTGCGCTCCAACTGCACCAGCCCATTGTGCAGGCGTTCGAACTCGACCGGATCGAGGACCTCCGCCGCCTGGGCCAGCATGGCCTGGGTGATCACGAGTTCCCCGACCAGATTGATGAGCTGGTCCACCTTTTCGACGCTGACGCGGATGGAAGTGTCGCCGCC
>JAEUNJ010000251.1 GCA_016791145.1 Rhodocyclaceae bacterium
CAAGGCGCTCGAGAAGGGCCTCATCACGGACGAAGAGGCCAACACCATGGACGAGCGGCAGAGCTTCAACCTCGTCTTCCTGCCCGGATTCTCCACCAAGGACGTGGCGTCCGACGTGTCCGGCCGGGGTGTCGGCATGGACGTGGTGAAGACCAACATCCAGAAGCTGAACGGCGCCATCGACATCAAGTCTACCGCCGGCAAGGGCACCACCTTCGTCATCTCGCTGCCGCTCACGCTGGCCATCCTGCCCGTGCTGCTGGTCCAGCTGGGAGAACAGCCCTTCGCCGTGCCCCTGTCGATGGTGCGGGAGATCCTGCCCATCGGCGCCCCGGACGTCCAGGAAGTCGGCGGGCGGGCGACGATGGTCGTCCGCGGCGAGGTCATGCCCATCTACCCCCTGTACCACCTGCTCGGCTGGGCTCAGGAGCAGGTGCCGGAGTACGGTGTCCTCATGCAGACCGCGGAACATACCTTCGTCCTGGCCATCGACGGGTTCATGGGCCGGGAGGACGCGGTGATCAAGTCCCTCGACGATTTCCGCCCGAAGGGCGTGGCCGGCGTCACGACCCTGTCCAATGGCCAGATCGTCCTGATCCTGGACATCAAGGAACTGCTCGGCGCCCTCGGCGAGCAGCGCGGCGTGCCCAGGTCCATCTTCGTGGCCCGGCTCGACGCCGCAGCCTGAGGAAGGCGTCCGGCGCCAGCCCGCGGAACGGCGGGCGCCGGATCGGCTGCACGCTTCGAGCCTTCCCTGAAATACCTGCCCTAACTGCCTCTAATCCCGGCTTTTTCCCTTCCCCCGACGGCAATAATTGCCGGCATGGATGGGACAGTGCGTGGCTGACGAGAGCGATCTCGAGCGAACAGAACCGGCATCATCCCGGCGCCTGGAACAGGCCCGGGAGGAAGGGCAGGTTCCCCATTCGCGGGAACTGGCCGCCTTCGTGGTCATGCTGGCCGGCATCGGTGGATTGTGGGCCACCGGCGCCTGGGTGGGCCGCCGCGCCCAGGACATCCTGGTCCATGGACTTTCCTTCGGCCGCCAGGCCGCCTTCGACGACCACCTGCTGACCGCCACCCTTGCCTCCCTGGGGCTGGAAGCCATGACCCTGATGGCGCCGCTCTTCCTGCTCGTCGTCGCGGCCGCCCTGCTGACACCCTTCCTCCTCGGCGGCTGGATCTTCACCACCAAGCCCATCGCGCCGGACCTCGCCCGCCTCGATCCCGTGAAGGGCTTCGGGCGCATGTTCTCCATGCACGGGCTCGGGGAACTGGTCAAGGCATTGCTGAAGACCCTGCTGATCGGCGCGCTGATCGCCTGGCTCGTCTGGCGGGAGGGCGGCGCGCTCCTCGATCTGCCCGGTCTGGAGGTTGGGGCCGCCCTGGCCGGATTCGGCCGGCTGCTCTTCCTGTCCGGCCTGGCGGTCCTGCTCGGCATGGCCGCCGTGGCGGCCATCGACGTGCCCTTCCAGCTCTGGCAGTACTACTCCCGGCTGCGCATGACCCGCGAGGAACTGCGCCAGGAACTGAAGGAAACCGAGGGGGATCCGCAGCTCAAGGCGCGCATCCGCAGCCAGCAGCGGGAGATGGCCCGCAAGCGCATGATGGCGGAGGTCCCCAAGGCCGACGTGGTGGTGACCAATCCGACCCACTTCGCGGTGGCCCTGAAGTACGATGCCGGGCGCATGGGGGCACCCCAGGTGGTTGCCAAGGGCATGAACCTGGTGGCCGGACGCATCCGGGAACTCGCCGAGGAACACCGGGTGCCCATCCTCGAGGCGCCGCCCCTCGCCCGGGCGCTGCATCGCCACGTGGAGATCGGCGCCCAGGTGCCCGCCGGCCTCTACACGGCCGTCGCCGAGGTCATGGCCTACGTCTATCAGCTGCAGCGCTTCGCCGAGGGCCAGGGACCGGTTCCGGTCCTGCCATCGGCGATCGCCGTCCCCGCCGACCTGGACCCCGGAGTGCCTGACTGATGGCCGCCCCGGCACTCGCCCTGGGCGGCCTGTTCCCCCGGGAGCGCCTGCGCCAGCTCGGCGCGCCGGTCCTGATCATCCTCGTCCTGGCGATGATGGTCCTGCCGCTGCCGCCGTTCCTGCTCGACCTCTTCTTCACCTTCAACATCGCCCTCGCGGTGATGGTCCTGCTGGTGGCCCTCTACACGATGAAGCCGCTCGACTTCTCCGTGTTTCCCACCGTGCTGCTCGTCACGACGCTGCTGCGGCTCTCGCTGAACGTGGCCTCCACGCGCATCGTGCTGCTCGAGGGGCACACGGGGCCCGACGCGGCCGGCAAGGTCATCGAGGCCTTCGGCCACTTCCTGGTCGGCGGCAACTATGCTGTGGGCATCATCGTGTTCATCATCCTGACGGTGATCAACTTCGTCGTCATCACCAAGGGCGCCGGCCGCATCGCCGAGGTTTCGGCCCGCTTCACGCTGGATGCCATGCCCGGCAAGCAGATGGCCATCGACGCGGACCTCAACGCCGGCCTGATCGGCGAGGACGAGGCCCGCCGCCGGCGGGCCGGCATCGCCCAGGAGGCGGACTTCTACGGCTCCATGGACGGCGCCTCCAAGTTCGTCCGGGGCGACGCGGTCGCCGGCATCCTGATCCTGCTGATCAACATCATCGGCGGCCTGATCGTCGGCGTGCTCCAGCACGACATGGACGTGGGGCTCGCGGCGAAGAACTACACGCTGCTGACCATCGGCGACGGGCTCGTGGCCCAGATACCGGCCCTGATCATCTCCACCGCCGCCGGCCTGGTGGTGACCCGGGTGGGCGACGGGGACAAGGACATCGGCGAGCAGGTGGCCGGCCAGGTCTTCGGCAATCCCCAGGTGCTGGTCCTCACCGCGGCCATCCTGGGCATCCTGGGCCTCATCCCGGGGATGCCCAACCTGGTCTTCCTCCTGCTCGCCGGCGGCATCGGCGGGCTGGCCTGGTGGATGCTGAAGCGGCGGGCCGCCGCCGCCGCCTCGGTCGTGCCCCCGCCTCCCCCCCCGGTGAGCCACGAGACGGTCGAGGCCACCTGGGCCGACGTGGCCCCGGTGGACGTGCTCGGCCTGGAGGTCGGCTACCGGCTGATCCCGCTGGTGGACAGCGGCCAGGACGGCGATCTGCTGAAGCGCATCCGCGGCCTGCGGAAGAAGTTCGCCCAGGAGGTCGGCTTCCTCTCCGCCCCCGTGCATATACGGGACAACCTGGAGTTGAAGCCCAACGCCTATCGCATCACCCTGAAGGGTGTCGAGATCGGCGGCGGCGAGGCCTACCCGGGACAGTTCCTGGCCATCAACCCCGGCCGGGTGGGCGGTCCGGTGCCCGGTGCGGCCACCCGGGACCCGGCCTTCGGCCTGCCGGCGATCTGGATCGAGGCGGCCCAGCGGGAGCGCGCCCACGCCCTGGGCTACACGGTGGTCGATGCCGGGACGGTGGTCGCCACGCACCTCAACCACGTGATCCTCTCCCATGCCGCCGAACTGCTCGGCCGCCAGGAGACCCAGCAGCTGGTGGACCACCTGGGCAAGGAGTTCCCCAAGCTCGCCGAGGACCTGGTCCCGAAGCAGATCCCCCTCGCCACGCTGCAACGCGTACTGCAGAACCTGCTGGAGGAGGGCGTCAACATCCGCGACATGCGCACCATCATCGAGACCCTGGCCGAGCACGTGGTGCGCAGCCAGGATCCCGTGGACCTGACCGCCCAGGTCCGCATCGCCCTCGGCCGCGCCATCGTGCAGCAGATCTTCCCCGGCTCCGGCGACATGCAGGTCATGGCCCTGGAGCCGGGCCTCGAGCGCATCCTGATCCAGGCCCTGGCCGGCGGCCAGGACGCCGGCATGGAGCCGGGCCTCGCCGACACCCTGCTGCGCGAAACGGCGGCCGCCGCCCGCCGCCAGGAGGAAGTGGGCCTGCCGGCCGTGCTCCTCGTTCCCGGCAACCTGCGCTGGCTGCTTTCCCGCTTCCTGCGCCGGTCCGTGCCCAGTCTCAAAGTCATCGCCAACGGGGAAGTCCCCGAGTCGCGCACCCTCAAGGTGGCGACGATCATCGGAGCTAAGCAATGAACGTGAAACGCTACGTCGCCGAATCCGCCCGCGAAGCCCTGCGCCGCGTCAAGGAGGAACTGGGGCCCGACGCGATCGTCGTGTCCAACAAGGCAGTCCCGGGCGGCGTCGAGATCATGGCCCTGTCGGCCGACGGGCTGGAGGCCCTGTCGAGGCCGGCGATGGCCGGCCGGCCTTCCGTCCCCGCCGCGGCCAGGCCGGCGCCCGTCGCGGCTCCCGCCGTGGCCGCACCCGCCGAGGCCGGTGAGGACTATACGGTCACGCTTTCCTCCAGGGCCCGCAAGCAGCCGGCCCCGCCGCCCTTCCAGCCCTGGCAGCCACCGCGGCACCCGGCCGCCGCCGAGGATCGCCCGCGCCCCCGCCCGTTGCCGCCGCGGCCGGCCGAGGCCCCGTCCCGGGAGCAGGTGACGGCCGCCCTGAGGCAGGCAGGCGAGGCCGACGCCGCCCTGCGGGAGGGCCCCCAGGCGGGCGAAATCGCCGTCCTGATGCGGGAGATGAAGGCGATCAAGGGCCTGCTGGAGCAGCAACTCGCCGGGTTCGCGTGGGGCGAGATGGCGCGCATTGCCCCGGGGCACGCCGTCCTGCTGGCCGAAATGCTCGACGCCGGGTTCTCCGGCCTGCTCGCCCGCCGTCTGATGGACGAGATGCCCTCCGACATGGAGGCGGAAGAGGGACGCCGCTGGCTGAAGACCGCCATCAACCGGCGCCTGCGCACCCCGGCCAACGACGCGGACCTGGTGGACCGCGGCGGCGTCTATGCGCTGGTGGGCCCCACCGGGGTCGGCAAGACCACGACCACCGCCAAGCTCGCCGCCCGCTGCGTCGTGCGGCACGGGGCGGACCGCCTGGCCCTGCTGACCACGGACGGCTACCGGATCGGCGCCCATGAGCAACTGCGCATCTACGGTCGCATCCTGGGCGTCCCGGTGCATGTGGTCCGTGACGGCGCCGACCTGCGTGACAAGCACATGGTCCTCATCGATACCGTCGGCATGAGCCAGCGCGACCGCATGGTGGCCGAGCAGGCGGCGATGCTGGCCGGCGCCGGCGAGGTCCGCCGCCTGCTGCTGCTCAACGCCACCA
>JAEUNJ010000265.1 GCA_016791145.1 Rhodocyclaceae bacterium
CTCCCACACGTAGGCATCCATGGAGAGGCCCCGGTAGTTGAAGCGCGGCCGCAGCCGCCGCGGCGCGTCGCCGCCCGCCGCGCCCATCGCTACAAGCAGCGGCATGAAATGCTCCTCCGTCGGGTGGGCTTCGGCGCCGAAGGGGGCGCGACGGTAGTTCTCGATGGCCGCCACGTCGCCGTCGCGGAGTTTCGCCTCCACCCAATCCGAAAAGGTTTCGGCCCTCGGCAATGGGGGCGCATCGGGCCCGGACTCCCAGTCGAACCAGGCGAAGTTGTGGGTGATGGCGCCGGAGGCGAGGATCAGCACGCCCTCGTCGCGCAGCGGGGCGAGGGCCCGGCCCATGGCCCAGTGCTCCGCCGGCGTGCCATGGCGCACCAGGGAGACCTGGGCCACCGGGACGCGGGGTTCCGGCAGCATCGCCACCAGCGGCACCCAGGCGCCGTGGTCCAGGCCCCGGTCCGGGTGCAGGTCGGCGGCGATGCCGGCCCGGGCCAGCAGGGCCACCGCCCGCTCGGCCAGTTCCGGCGCCCCCGGCGCCGGATACTCCATGCGGTAGAGGGCGGGCGAGAAGCCGGAGAAGTCGTGGATGGTGCGCGGCGCCCCGGCCAGGCTGGCCGTGGGCACGCGGGTTTCCCAGTGGGCCGACACGGCGAGCACGGCGCGCGGCGCGGGCATGGCCTCGCCGATGCCGCGCCAGCAGGCCACCGCGTCCGGCGCCTTCAGCAGCGCGTCGGGGGCGCCGTGCGAGACGAATACCACTGGCATCTTCCCGGACATGTCCGCGCCTCCTTTCCGGCTTCTGCCGCCTTATTCCTTGACCGCCTCGACGGACAGGGCGATGGTCACCTCGTCGGACACGTTGGGCGCGTACTTGCCCATGTTGAAATCGGTGCGCTTCACCTTGGCGAAGGCGTTGGCGCCGATGGCGTCCTTCTTCAGGATGGGATGCGGCATGGCGTGGAAGGAGGTGACCGTCAGGGTGACGGGCCGGGTCACGCCCTTGAGGGTCAGGTTGCCCTCCACGGCCACCGGCCTGTCGCCCTCGAAGCGGACCGCGGTGGACTTGAAGGTGATGGTGGGATGGGCCTCCGTGGCGAGGAAGTCCTCGCCCTGGATGTGCTGGTTGAAGAGCGCGAAGCCCGTATTGACCGACTTCGCGTCGATGGTCACGTCGACGGAGCCGGTCTTCGCGGCCCGGTCGATCGTGATCCTGCCGCTGGTTTTGTCGAAGCGGTGCACCTGGGTCGAGTAGCCGAAGTGGCTGTACTCGAAGCGGGGCAGGGTGTGGCCCGGGTCGATGGCGAAGGTCTCGGGCGCCGCCAGGGCGTTCGCGGCAAGGGTGGACAGGCCGAGGGCGACGAAGGTGGCGATGGTGGTCTGCTTCATGGGGTTCTCCGTTGACGGTGGGGTGGTGGAGGCTGCTACTTCTTGTCGGGCGCGGGGGCCGCGACCAGACGGAACTTGATCTGCACTTCGTTGGCGACGGTGCCGAAGTCGGCCCACATGCCTTCGCCGATGCCGTAGTCGGCGCGCTTGAGGACGAAGGCGCCCTCGAAGACGGCGTTCTTCCCGTCCTGGCGGAAGGACGCCGGCGCCCTGGCATCGAGGGTGCGGCCCTTGATGGTCATCCTGCCCGTGACCTCGTACCGGTCCTTGCCGAGGGGCTGGATGCCGGTGGATACGAAGCGGGCCGAGGGGAAGGCCCTGGTGTTGAACCAGAGCTTGCCGGCCACCTCCTCGTTGGCCTCGGCGGAACCGGCGTCCACGCCGGCCATGTCGATCTCCAGCTCGGCGCGGGCGCCGGCGGGCTTGGCCGGGTCGAAGCTCAGCTGGCCCTTGAAGCGCTTGAAGGCGCCCTCGACGGGCACGTTCATCTGCCTGTAGGTGAAGGCGACGGCGCTTTTCTCGGGCAGCACCTGGGTGTATTCGACGGCGCCGGCGGCCAGCGGCGCCAGGCCCAGGGCCAGGGCCGAGAGGCGGAGGAAGTGGTGGTGGCGGATGGTCATGGCGGCTCCGTTGCGGGGTGTGGTCATTTCTTCAGGAAAGGCAGCATGCGGACCAGGACGTCGTCCCGGTCCACGAAGTGGTGCTTGAGCGCGGCGCCGGCGTGGGCGACCACCAGGGCGGCCATGGTGAAGTTCAGGGCCATGTGCAGCGCCTGCAGGGTGTCGCCCAGTTCCTTGTTCTTCGCCACCAGGTCGGGCAGCGGGACGATGCCGAACCAGACCGTCTGGAAGCCCTTCGCCGAGCTCATCAGCCAGCCGGACAGCGGCACGGCCAGCATCAGCAGGTAGAGGGTGTGGTGCACGGCGGCCGCGGCCTTGCGCTGCCAGGCGGGCATGCCTTCCGGTTCGGCGGGCGGCCGGTGGCCGATGCGCCAGGCCAGGCGGAAGAGCACCAGCAGGAAGAGGCTGACGCCGGCCCACTTGTGCCAGGAATAGATCTGCAGCTTCCGGGGCGACAGGGGCAGGTCGTGCATGTAGAGGCCCACCGCGAAGGTGCCGATGATGGCCACCGCGACCAGCCAGTGCAGGCGGATGGCGGTGAGGGTGTAGGCGGCGGGTCTGTCCATGGCGTCGTCGGGCGGTCGGGTTCGCGATGGACGGAACGATACCCAAGGCGGGAGATCGGATATAGGCGCCGCCGGAAAATTGATTGTTGCGCAATGGACAACAATAAAATGGGAACTTTTCCTCGCCCGGCCCGGCCGGGCGGCGCCGGAAGGAGGATCGGATGGACAGGCTGGATGCCATGCGGGTTTTCATGCGGGTCGCCGAGATGGGCAGCTTTTCGGCCGTGGCCCAGGAGCTGGACGTGGCCCGTTCGGTGGTCACGCGGCAGGTTGCCGCCCTGGAGGCCCGTCTCGGCGCGAAGCTGATCGCCCGCAGCACCCGGCGCCTGAGCCTCACGGGGGCCGGCGCCGCCTACCTGGAGCGCTGCCGGGAGATCCTGAACCTGGTGGAGGCCGCCGAGGGCCACCTGGCCGCCGAGGGGCAGGCGCCGCGGGGCCACATCCGGCTCACGCTGCCCTTCTCCTTCGGCATCGGCCGGCTGATGCCGATGCTCGGCGACTTCATGGCCGACAACCCGGAGATCGCCCTGGAACTGGATTTCAACGACCGGCGGGCCAACCTGATCGAGGGCGGCTTCGACCTGGCCATCCGCATCGCCGAGCGCCTGAACCCCGGCGACGTGGCGCGCAAGATCGGCGGCAGCGAGGGGGTCACCGCCGCCTCGCCGGACTACGTGCGCCGCCGCGGCCGCCCCCAGCACCCCGCCGAGCTGGCGAACCACGAATGCTTCGGCTACCTGCTGGCGTCCCGCTCGAGCTGGCCCTTCGTGGTCGACGGCGAGGTGCAGTGGTTCCCCATCGCCGGCCGCCTGGAGGCCAACAACGGGGAGGCCCTGCTGGAGGCCGCCGTGCGCGGCCTGGGCATCACCCGGGCCCCCACCTTCGTCGTCGAACGGGCCATCCGGTCAGGACAGCTCGAGGTCCTGCTGCCCGACTTCCCGCCGCCCGCCATGGGCATCTACGCGGTGTTCCCGGGAAACCGCTACGTGCCCCACCGGGTGCGGGCGCTGGTGGACTACCTGGCCGGCCGCATCGGCCCGCGGCCGGAGTGGGACGAGGTCCTCGTCCGCAGGACGGCCAGGGGGCGGCGCTGAGGGACGGCGGCGGCGCGGCCGTTGCCCTCGGGCCGGCGACGGCGCCGGCCGGCCGCCAGGACGCCGGGCACAACCGCGGGCGCCCCGTCCGGCGCCCGCGCAAAACCTCGTCCGGCGGCTTCATCCTTGGAAAAGCAGTTGAACCACAGACACGGAGATCGCAGAGGAAAATCAGGATCGTGCCGGAACCGGATCGCTCACCCGATGGGTGACGGGGGGCGGACGCTCAACTCGTTGATGTTTGGCCTTTCTCTGTGCCTCTGTGTCTCTGTGGTGAGGTTTTCAGGTTTATTCGGCCATGCCGGAGGTGTAGTATCCGCCGCTTTGGCCGCCGCCCGCCCGGGGCGCCGCGGCCTTCCGGAACGGGCGGGAAAGGCGGGGTGGGCACCGTGGCAATGGAGTTTCTGATGGGCAACGAGGCGATCGGGCTGGGCGCCCTCGCCGCCGGGGTCCGGGTGGTGACCGGCTATCCGGGCACGCCGTCGAGCGAGATCCTGCCGACCGTGTCGGCGAGGAAGAACGGCCCCATCCACGTGGAATGGTCGGTGAACGAGAAGGTGGCCCTGGAGGTGGCCGCCGGGGCGGCCATGGCCGGCGCCCGCGCCATGGTGACCATGAAGCAGGTGGGCCTCAACGTGGCGGCGGACCCGCTGATGAGCCTCGCCTATCTCGGCGTCAAGGGCGGCATGGTGGTGGTGGTGGCCGACGACCCGGGCCCGATCTCGTCCCAGACCGAGCAGGACACGCGGACCTTCGGCCTCTTCTCCAAGCTGCCGGTGTTCGACCCGGCTTCCCCGGAGGAGGCCTACGAGATGGTGATCGACGCCTTCGAACTCTCCGAGCGTTACGGCACGCCGGTGCTGTTCCGGCCCACCACCCGGGTCTGCCACGGCAACGCCCCGGTCGCCCTGCGCGAAGCCGTCGCCGAGGCGGCCCCGGCGCGCTTCGTCAAGGATCCGCGCTGGGTGATCTTCCCCAAGCTTTCCTACGAGAACCACGTCAAGATCGAGCAGCGCCTGCCCGTGATCGCCGAGGAATTCTCCGGCTACCGCTTCAATTCCCTGGCGGGCCGGGGCCGCCTGGGCATCGTCACCCAGGGCATCAGCAGCGGCTACGTGGCCGAGGCGCTGGCCATCCTCGCCGAATCCGGCCGGCCGCTGCCGGCCCACAAGCTGCTGCGCGTCGCCACGCCGCATCCCTTCCCCAAGACCCTGGCGGCGGATTTCCTGGACGGGCTCGAACGCGTCCTGGTGGTGGAGGAGCTGGACCCCTACCTGGAGCGCGAACTGCAGCGCCTGGCCGGCGAACGCCACCAGCCGGTGACCGTCCTCGGCAAGGGCAGCGGCCACCTGCCGCTGGCCGGCGAGAACACCATCGCCGCCGTGACCCGCGCCATCGGCGGCTTCTTCGGATTCGACATGCCGGCCGCGGCCCCGGCCGGGGCCGCGACCCAGCCGGCCGCCGCGCCGCCCCTGCCCGCCCGCCCGCCGGTGCTCTGCGCCGGCTGCTCGCACCGCAACTCCTACCTGGCGGTGAAGCGCTCCATGCGCAAGCGCCGGGCCATCTTCAGCGGCGACATCGGCTGCTACACCCTGGGCAATGCCGAGCCCCTCAACATGGTGGACACCTGCCTGTGCATGGGGGCCGGCATCAACATGGCCCAGGGACTGCGCGTGGTCCAGCCCGACGCGGTGCAGTTCGCCTTCATCGGCGACTCCACCTTCTTCCACTCGGGCATCACCGGCGTCATCAACGCCGTCTACAACCGGACGCCGATCGTGGTCGTGGTGCTCGACAATTCCACCACCGCGATGACCGGCCTGCAGCCGCACCCGGGCACCGGCGACACCATGATGGGCGACATCGCGCCGAAGATCGACATCGCGACGGTGCTGCGCGGCATAGGCGTCCAGCACGTGGAGAAGTGCGATCCGATGCAACTGGAGGAGGCGGAGGCGGCCGTGGTCCGCGCCGTCGACGCCACGGCCCACGGCGTGGCGGCGCTGATCTTCGAATCGCCCTGCATCCACGTCTGCCCGGCGGGCCCCCAGTACGTGGTCGACGCCGACGCCTGCCAGTGCAAGGAGTGCATCATCAAGCTCGGCTGCCCGGCCATCCTGAGCGTCGACGGCAAGGCCTGGATCGACAACTCCCTCTGCCACGGCTGCGACCTCTGCCTGCAGGTCTGCCGCTTCGACGCCATCCACCGGCTGTCGCCCGCGGAGGCCGCGCCATGAAGGCCAACATCGTGGTCGCCGGCGTCGGCGGCCAGGGCACGGTGCTCGCCGGCAAGCTGATCGCCCGCGCCGCCATGGACGCGGGCCTGCACGTGCGCACCTCCGAGACCATCGGCATGGCCCAGCGCGGCGGCTCGGTGGTCAGCTACGTCCGCATATCCGACGCGCCGATCGCCTCGCCCCTGATGGCGCCGGGCACCGCCGACGCCATGCTGGGCTTCGAGCCCGGCGAGGTCCTGCGCAGCCTGCACTTCCTGCGGCCGGGCGGCACCCTGGTCGTGAACGAGCACACGGTGGCGCCGGTGGCGGCCGCGCTCAAGCAGACGCCCTACAGCGGCAAGGCGATGATCGACTACCTGGCCACCTGCGGCGGCCGGCTGGTGGTGGTGGACGGCGACGCCCTGTGCGCCGAGGCCGGCTCGCCCAAGGTGCTCAACGTGGCGCTGATCGGCGCCGCGGCGGCGGCCGATGCCCTGGGCCTGAGCCTCGCGCAGATCGAGGACGCGCTGCGCAGGTCCATGCGGCCGCACCTCGTCGACGTGAACGTGCGGGCCCTGCACGCCGGCGCCCGGGCCGCACTGCGGGCCGCGCCGCGGGAAACCGAGGCCGCCGCCCCATAGGGCCGCCCCGCCCGGCTGAACCGCGCATCACGCCGGCATCCGGCGCGATTCCGCCGGGGCACCCCCGCCCGGCGGCGGGTCGGAAACCCGGGGCAGGGAATCCATGGGGCTGCGGACGCCCCGTCCCCCCACTTTCATGACGTGGGTGTAGATCATCGTGGTCGCCACGTCGGAATGGCCCAGCAGTTCCTGCACCGTCCGGACTGGCTCCTCGCAGGATTGTTCCACTTCTTGTCCGACATCGGATTCGTCCAATATCGGTCGGCCACAGGCCACTCGAAGCCCCTCCTCGGAATGGCATTCACCCGGCTCACTGCAAGTACCTGCAAGTACCGGCAATGATCCTAGTGAGCTGGCGGCAAGGTCGGCACATCACCGGAATCCGTGGCCACCAAGCCCCGTTGCGGAGCCGGAATTTCCCGATCACTTGACTGCTGGAGTCCTGGCCCGGCGTG
The DNA here is from genome assembly GCA_016791145.1 of Rhodocyclaceae bacterium. Classification (GTDB taxonomy): domain Bacteria; phylum Pseudomonadota; class Gammaproteobacteria; order Burkholderiales; family Rhodocyclaceae; genus JAEUNJ01. The sequence continues at coordinate 6,982 of JAEUNJ010000265.1, forward strand.
CGTGGCCGATAACCGGAACCATACCGTGGCCAGGTGCACTGCGATCATCGTGACCGACTGGCGCGCGATCGACCCTTCGCACACGACGCATTCATGACATCTCGATGTTCGTCACCAGAGCCACCAATTGGGACACGCTGCCCACATCGAGTTTCTCAAAGAGCCTTTTTTGATATGTCGAAACGGTCTTCGGGCTCAATGCGAGTCGGGCCGCAATGTCTGTATTTCGTTCGCCGCTGACAATGCCGTTCAGCACTTCGCGTTCCCTTTTCGACAGGGCGTCAAGCGCGGCCGCACGGCCACCCTTGGCCGCCCTGCCGCCTGACGGTGATGTTCGCGGCGCCGCTCCGCCACTGAGGCGCGGGCCCGCCTCGTCCATCATGTAGGCGATCCTTCCCGTCAGCGTCTGCATCTCGGCCAGTGCCCGCGCCAGTTCCGTCTGCTTTTCCACCAGCGCCAACTCCGCCAGTTTCCTGTCCGTGATGTCCACGTGGGAAACCACCATCTCGGCTGGCCTTGCACTGCGGAGGGGCCTTGCGGTCATGCGAAACCATTGCCGCCGGTCCCCATGATGGCAAGGGTATTCCAGCCGGAAACACTTCGATTTTCCTGCCAGTACCGCACGCAAACCGTCGAGCGCGAGCGCTGCCGTGGCCGACGGATCGTCCGTCTTCGTTCGGCAGGCATCGAGGTAATTGGCGCCCACCTCTATACCTCTGGCGAGGGTTCCGTCGGGCAGGCGATTCTTGTTGGCAAAATCCCACCAGCCCTGATTGACGAGCAGGATCACTCCAAGCTTATCCAGGACGACGACGACCCCGTCGATCTTGTCCAAAGTCTTGGCCGCAAGATGCGTAACGTCGTCCGAAGAGTAACCCTTCGCACTGTTGCCCATGGTACCGCCGGTATTGTTCTGGTCACCCCGAAACGATACCAAATGTAAGACGCGTCCGACAGACATTTCACGCGGGATTTTGTATCTTTAGTAGTAAGGAGTTGGCAACCGGAAACGGCACGTGTTGCCCGATTCATTGGCCGGGCGAGCGAGGAAGACAAAGGGGGCGAAGCGTTTCACCAGCGGGTGAAGCACTCAGCGCAGGGCGGTGAACGGGAACGGAGATTCCGGTTCCGACTGGGTGGAACGCAACGCCCGGTGATGGCGCTCCAGCCTGGCGGGCGATGAGGAAAGGGCACACCGTTCTCGGGCGAGAGTTGGGTACCGATCAGCAAAAATGTCGAAATGAATTCCATTGATATCTTCCCCTGGGACGAAAACTTCAATACCGGGTTGCCGCTGGTAGACGAACAGCACCGCCGGCTCGTGGACCTGCTCAACCAATTGGCGAGCCACGTCGCCTTCAGGACTGACGCGTTCCGTCTGGAAACCATCTTCGACGAACTGGCGGACTATGCCCGATATCATTTCCAGACGGAGGAGGCCATCTGGCAAGATCGGCTGGGTGGCGAGGCGGCCGAGGTCGCCCATCGCGGCGCCCACGCCGATTTCGTCAAGGAAATCGGGCGCCTGCGCCGGTTCCAGGTGGACGGGCAAGGCACCAGCGCCGCCGAGGAGACCTTGGGCTTCCTTGCCCGTTGGCTGGCCTCGCATATCCTGGAATCGGACCGCTATCTGGCCTATGCTGCCCAGGCCGTCACGGAAGGCCTGTCCCGTACGGCTGCATTGGAACGCGCGAAGGAGCGCATGGGGGGAGCAACGCGCGCCTTGATCGACATCATCCTGTCGATCTATTCGACCCTGTCCACCAACACCCTGAGGCTCATGCGCGAACTCGCCGAGCACAAGGAAGCGGATCAGGCCAGGAGGCGAAGCGAGGAACGGCTCAAGATCGCCATGGGCACGGCGCGCCAGGCGTGGTTCGAGGCCAATGTTCAGACCGGCGAGTTGGAACTGGATCCGCGCTACGAAGATCTGCTGGGTTACGAAGTCGGCGAACTGATCGAAAGCCTTTCGAATTGGCTGGGCAATATCCATCCCGAAGATCAGGCAGCGGTGACGGCGAACTTCGAGGCGCTGCTGCGCGACGGAGGCCCCATCTCGATCGAATATCGCCGCCGATGCAAGAACGGGGATTGGCTGTGGTTCCGCTCCACCGGCATCGTGACGGAGCGCGATGGTGAGGGCCGCCCGTCGCGTATTTCGGGAATCCACATGGATGTGTCGGACCGGAAACGTGCAGACCTTGAGGCGGCGAAGACCCATGCCCTGCTGGCCGAGGCGGTGGCCAGCGTCGCGATCGGATTCACGATCTACGATGACCAGGACCGTTTGGT
>JAEUNJ010000270.1 GCA_016791145.1 Rhodocyclaceae bacterium
GGCGGCACCGTCTGGGTGTTCCTCAACAAGGACAGTTTCGCGAAGACGCAGGGACGCCAGCTGCCGCCGTCCGCCAAGCCGGCGGTCCCCGCCCCCATGCCGGCGCCGCCCACCGGCGGCAAGTAAGCCCCCGATGGTGGGAGAACCCTCCAGCCTCGCCCTGGCGCTGGACCTGATCGCCGGCGCGGACCCGAAGCTGCTCGGCATCATCGGCCTGAGCGTGGCCGTCAGCCTGACGGCGACGCTGGCGGCCTGCGTGGTCGGCATGCCCGCGGGCGCCCTGCTCGCCGTCGGCCGCTTCCCCGGTCGACGGGTGCTGCTGGTCCTCACCAACGGCCTGATGGGCCTGCCGCCGGTGGTGGTGGGCCTGCTGATCTACCTGCTGCTTTCGCGGGCCGGGCCCTTGGGCAGCTTCGGCCTGCTCTTCACGCCCACGGCCATGGTCGTCGCCCAGGCGGTGCTCGTGACCCCCATCGTCGCCGCCTTGACGCGCCAGGTCCTGGAGGACGAATGGACGGAATACCGGGAACAGCTGCGCTCCCTGGGCGCCAGCCGGACCCAGGCGGCGCGGACCCTGCTCTGGGACGGCCGGTTCTCCCTCATCACGGCGGCCCTGGCGGGATTCGGCCGCGCGATCGCCGAGGTCGGCGCCGTGATGATCGTCGGCGGCAACATCGACGGCGTCACCCGGGTCATGACCACGACCATCGCCCTGGAGACCAGCAAGGGCGACCTGCCCCTGGCGCTGGCCCTGGGGACCATCCTGATCGCGGTGGTGCTGCTGCTCAACGCAGCGGCCTATCTGCTGAAGAGCTGGGCCACCAGGCGCTGGGGATGAGCAAGGCTTTCCTGCACCTGGAGAACCTGGGACTCACCGAGGGCGGCATCCGCATCGTTGCCGGCGTCAGCCTGGCGCTGACCGCCGGACGCACGGTGATCCTGGGGCCCAACGGGGCCGGCAAGAGCACGCTGCTGCGCTTGATGCACGGCCTCCTGAAGCCTTCCGCCGGCAGCCTGCGCTGGGCCCGGGAGATGACCCAGGCCATGGTCTTCCAGCGGCCGGTGGTGCTGCGTCGCAGCGTGCTCGCCAATGTGGCCTATGGACTGCAGGTCCGCGGTGTGGACCGGCCACGCCGGGAACGCAAGGCGGGGGAAATGCTCGCGCGGGTCGGCCTCGCCGATCTGGCGACCCGCCCGGCCCGGGTCCTTTCCGGGGGCGAACAGCAGCGCATCGCATTGGCGCGGGCCTGGGCCATCGACCCGGACGTGCTGTTCCTCGACGAACCGACGGCGAGCCTCGACCCGGCCTCCAGCCGCGAAGTGGAGCGCATCATCGGCGAGATCGCCGCAGCCGGCACGCGCATCGTGATGACCACCCACAACCTGGGCCTGGCCAAGCGCGTGGCGGAGGAGATCCTGTTCCTGGACCGGGGAATCCTGGCCGAACAGACGGCGGTCGGGACCTTCTTCGCCGAAGCGCGCAGCCCGCAGGCCCGTTCCTTCCTTATGGACGAGGGGGTCTGAGCGGCCCGACCCGCACCGCGGCCCCTTTCCCGACCCTTCCCAAAGCAGGGCCGCCGTGAAGTTTGACACGGAAAATTTCCAGGACTATCGTGAAGCCTGCGCCCCGGGTCGGGGGAAAAAATGGAAAGGAGCAGGAAATGGGCATGAAGATTCTGGCGACGGTCGCCGCCTGTGCCGCGATCGGTGCCGCCCCGGCAACCGCCGGGAGCTATTCGGCGCTGGTGGTGTTGGGCGACAGCCTCTCCGATCCGGGAAACCTTTTCGCGCTTACCGGCGGAGGTCTCCCCCCCTTCCCCTATTGGAACGGCCGTTCTTCCAATGGCCCCGTGGCGGCCGAGTACATGGCGGCGGTGCTCGGGTTGCCGACCTATAACCTGGCCGTCGCCGGTGCGATGACCGGGCCGAACCCCGCCGGCAGCAACGACAACTACCTCGTCACCAAGTACGGCCTGGGTGCGCTCAACGGTACCGGCATCCTCGGCCAGGCACAATTCGCCGCCGGCCTGGACCCGGTCAATCCCAACCTGCCGGGTGACGCCCTCTATATGGTCTGGGGCGGACCCAACGACGTCTTCGACGGTGTCGCGAAGGGCGTGGACCTGGCCGCCGTCACCATGCCGACGGCGGTCACCAACATCGTCGAGACGGTGAAGACGCTCTACCAGGACGGCGCAAGGCATTTCTTCGTGCCCCTGATGCCGGACCTCGGCCTGACGCCGGATACCCGCGCCCTCGGTGCCGCCGCCATGGCGGGCGCCAGCGACCTGACCAATGGCTACAACCTGGCATTGATGGGGACCCTCGCCTGGCTGGACAACAATTACATGCCCGACGGGGAGATCAGGTTCTTCGATACGGCGAAGTTCCTGCGCGACGCGGTCGGCGGATCCAGTTTCGCCAACGTGGCCGACGCCTGCATCGACAGCCTGGCCTGTGTGCTGGACGGGATCGACGGCGGCCCCGCCCAGGGTTACCTGTTCTGGGATGGCGTCCATCCGACGACGCGTGCCCATCGGGAACTCGGGCTGGCGTTCGCGGCGGCCGTGCCGGAACCTGAGACCTATGCGATGTTCCTCGCCGGACTGGGGATCCTGGGCGCGGTGGCGCGCCGGCGTCAATCCACCCGGTGAAGGGCTGGCCGCGCCTTCCGACGGCGCCGCAAGGCGCCGTTTTCGTTTCCCGGGCCCGTCCGTTGCCGCTGGCGGCATCGGGCCGGCGAACCACCCGGAAATCGCCCCGGATGGATTGTTTGACAATTAAACATCCAAGGGCTATCGTCGGTGCGGCACGGTCCATACGCCAACGTATCCAAACCAGGAGGACACCCCCATGAGACTGACAGTTTTTTCCACCCTTGCCTTTGCCGCGGCGCTCCAGGCCGCGCCGGCCTTTGCCGGGTCGCCCTACTCCGCCCTGTACGTGTTCGGCGACAGCCTCTCGGACAACGGCAACATGTTCTCGTTCACCGGCGGCGCGAGCCCGAGCGCCGCCGCCGGCTACTGGAACGGCCGCTATTCCAACGGCCCGGTCGCCGTCGAAACGATGGCCAGGGGCATGGAGGTTCCGCTCTACGACAGCGCCTATGGCGGCGCCAAGACGGGTCCCAACCCGGCGGGCGGCGCCGACCACATCAATGCCGCGCTGACCCCTTTCCAACTCGGTGTCCTCGGGCAGGTGGGCCGCGCCACGGCCCCGGCCGGTTCCCTGGACTCCTCGGCCCTCTACCTGCTCTGGGGCGGCCCGAACGACATCTTCGCCATGGGCGCCACGCCACCCGCCGTCACGGTAGGCACCGCGGTCGCCAACATGGTCCAGGCGGCGATGCAGCTCTACGCTGACGGCGCGAAACACTTCTACGTCCCGCTGATGCCGGACCTGGGGCTGACCCCCGCTTCCCGCGCCGGCGGGCCTGTCGCCATGGCCGGCGCCACCGCGCTCACCGACGCCTACAACGCCGCCCTGCGGGGTGCCCTCGCGAACGTCGATGCCGCGACGCCGGACATGGACATCAAGTTCTTCGACTCGGCCAGCTTCCTGCGCGCCACGGTGGCGGACCCGGCGGGACATGGCTTCACGAACGTCACGGCGCCGTGCATCGGCGGCGACTGCACCGGCTATCTGTTCTTCGACGGCGTCCACCCGACGGCGCTCGCCCACGGACAGCTGGGCATCGCCTTCGCGGCCGCGGTGCCGGAACCGGAGACGTATGCCATGTTCCTGGCCGGCCTGGGCATCCTCGGCGCGGTGGCGCGGCGCAAGCGCCTGGCCTGACGGCGAAGCCATCCCTTCAAACGGCGCCTTCCCGGCGCCGTTTTTCTTGCCGCGCCACCGCGCACCGTCCCACCCTGCGGCGGGTGTTTCCCGCCTGTCCCCGTTGCCGCGAACCCGTCGCGTTCGGGAGTATCGGCCGACGCATTTCCGCGATCCCGCCGCACCACCGACCGAGCCTGCCGGCAGACCTTCCAAGGAGTCAATCATGGCCAGCATCAACAACGACGGGAGCCTCGCGGTCCTGATCGGGACCCCCGCCGACGACTGGTTCGCCGACAACGCCGGCAGCGGCGCCCAGACCCTGGTGGGCGGCCTCGGCAACGACTATTACGAACTCGACCACATCAACGACCTGGCGCTGGAAGACGCGACGGGGGGCGGCAACGATACGGTCGCCATCAATTCCAACCTCACCGGCTACGTCCTGGCGGACAACGTCGAGACGCTGCTGCTCCTTGCCTCGACGACCTCCGGCACCTACTCGGGCAACGCGGGCAACAACCTGCTCGACGCCACCGGCACCGCCAACAAGATGACGCTGAATGGCGGGGCGGGGAACGACACGCTGCTCGGCACCTCCGGGAACGACACCCTCGACGGCGGCACGGGCGCCGATTCCATGAACGGCGGCAACGGCAGCGACTCCTACACGGTCGACAACGTGGGCGACAAGGTCGCCGAGGACACGGTCACCGGGGGCGGCACGGACACGGTGAATGCGAGCGTCTCCTACACCCTGGGCGCCAACATCGAGCGGCTGACCCTGGCGGACGTGGCCGCGGCCGTGACCGGTACCGGCAACGAACTCGCCAACACCCTCACCGGCAACAGCTACGGGAACACCCTCTCGGGCCTGCTCGGCAACGATACCTTGAGCGGTGCCGCCGGCAACGACACCCTGGACGGGGGCGCCGGGAACGATACCCTGAGCGGCAGCACCGACCATGACCGGCTCGTGGGCGCCGACGGCAACGACACCCTGGACGGGGGCACCGGCAACGACACCCTGGACGGGGGCACCGGCGACGACACCCTGACGGCGGCGGCCGGCGACGACAGCCTGGCCGGCGGCGCGGGCAGCGACACCCTGGTCGGCAGCAACGGCAGCGACAAGCTGGACGGTGGCGACGGCAACGACATCGTGCGGGACGACGCCCGGGACGGCAACAACTGGCTGGCCGGCGGCAACGGCAACGACCTGCTGGCCCTGGCGGGGAAGTTCGGCAAGGACACGGTGGACGGCGGCGCCGGCAATGACATCATCATCCTGAATTCGCCGGCCGGGGGCGAGCAGTTGCTGGGCGGTGCGGGCGACGATACCTATTACCTGTCCGCGGAGGCGACCTTGGCTGCCCTGGTCAAGTTCACGGACACGGCGGGCAACGACACCATCCGCCTCTTCGGCGTCACCGGCAACCCCATCGCGGGACCCGATTGGGGCGCCACGGCCCTGGGGGCCGGCTACCTGCAGGCACCGACCAGCGAGCTCGCCGTGTTCACCCTGCCGGCGGGGATCGAAAACCTGGCCGCGGACCAGGCGACGGGCGCCAAGTACCTGATCGGCAACGTGCTCGACAACAACGTCCGGGGCACGTCGGCCAACGACGTGCTGGTCGGCGACCTGGGCAACGACACCCTGGACGGGGGCCTGGGCAACGACAACCTGATCGGCGGCGCCGGCAACGACACCTACCTGGTCAACGGCAGCAACGACACGGTGTGGGAGGCCGACACGGTTTCGGGCGGCATCGACACCGTCATCGCCTACGGCACCTACCAGCTTTCCTCCGGAGTCGAGAACCTGACCCTCTCCGGCGGCGGCGCGATCAACGGTGGCGGCAACGGCCTGGCCAACCGCATCGTCGGCAACAACGCCACCAACGTACTGGATGGCGGCGCGGGCAACGACTCGGTGGACGGCGGCCTTGCCAACGACGTGCTTTTCGGTGGCCTGGGCAGCGACACCCTGGTCGGCGGCGCCGGCACCGACTCCATGTACGGCGGTGCCGGCAACGACCTCTATTACGTGGATGCCAACACCGACTTCACCGCGGACATGGACAACGGCTCCGGCGGCGGCGTCGACAGGATCATTTCCAGCGCCACGGCCATCACCATGGGCGCATGGATCGAGAACGCGGAGATCACGGAAGCGGCCGGCGGAGGCACGACCATCATCGGGAACAGCCTGGCCAACGCCATCAAGGGCAACAGCTTCAGCAACGGCCTGCGGGACGGCTCCGGCGGCAAGGACACCCTGGAGGGCGGCGCCGGCAACGACATCTATGAGATCGTGTGGGATGCCAGCGGCCAGGACGTGATCATCGACACGGCGGGCACTGCGGACCTCCTGAACCTGTCCGTCGCCGCATCGGTCGCCGACGTGGCGGCCAACCATACGGTGGCGCTGACGGGCGGGCTGGCGGCCATCGAGAACCTGGACCTTTCCATCGCAACCTATGTCGGCACGGTCCTCTTCACGGGCTTCACGGTGACCGGCAACACGGCGATCAACCGGATCACCGGCTCCAACCTGGCGGACACGATCGCCGGCGGCGACGGCAACGACAGCATCGACGGCGGGGCAGGGCTGAATACCCTCGACGGCGGCAACGGCGACGACATCCTGCGCAGTTCCGCGGTCGGCGACACCTTGACCGGCGGCGCGGGCAACGACCTCTTCCACGTGGGCGCCGGCGACAAGGTGGTCGAGCTGGCAGCCGGCGGCACCGACCGGATCGCAGCCCTCGACGCCGACGTGGACCTCACCGCCGCGCAATGGGGCGGCGGGAACGTGGAGAACGCCGACATCCGCGCCCTGGCCGCGACGGGGAGCCTCACCGGCACCGCCGGCGCCAACGTGTTGCGCGTCCTCGATGCCGGCGGCGCGTTCACCGTCGTGATGACCGGCGGGGCCGGCAACGACACCTACCACGTCGGCGATGCTGCCGGCAGCGGCAGCGTCGATTGGACCAAGGTGACGGTGACCGAGGCGGCGGGGGCCGGCGGCGGCATCGACACCGTGGAGACCTATGTCAGCAGCATCACTTTGTGGGCGAACGTGGAGAACCTGCGCCTGGGCGTCTATGACACCGGCAGCTTCGTATCCCTGGGCACCGGAAACAGCCTCGACAACCTGATCAGCGGCAATGCCGGCAACAACGGCCTGGACGGAGGAGCCGGCAACGACACCCTGGACGGCGGCGACGGCAACGACACCTATGCCGTGGACAATGCCGGCGACAAGGTGATCGAGGCCCTGGGCAAGGGCAGCGATGGCGTCTATTACGCGCCGGGGACCGGCCTCAGCTTCGTGCTGCCCGACAACGTGGAATCCGGCTACCTGTACAACCAGACCCTGACCAGGACGACGGGCAATGCGATCGGCCTCACCGGCAACCTGCTGGACAACCTGCTGGAAGGCAACGACCCCCAGGCCAACACCCTCGATGGCGCGGCCGGCAACGACACCCTTTATGGCTGGGGCGGCGCCGACACCCTCCTGGGCGGGCTGGGCAACGACAGCCTGGACGGCGGGACGGCAGCGGACCGGCTGGACGCCGGCGCCGGCGACGACGCCATGGACGGCGGTACGGGCAGCGACACGATGATCGGCGGCCTGGGCAACGACACCTACACGCTGGACACGATCTCCGACGTGGTGACCGAGGATTCCGTGGCCGGCGGCGGCATCGACCTGGTGCGGCTGGGCGGAACGGGCGTCTATTTCATGACCGCCAACGTGGAGAACCTCGTCATCATCGGGACGGGCATCACGAACGTCGCCGGCAACACCCTCAACAACCTGATCGACGGTTCCGGCGGCTCCGGATCGGGGGTCGGCCTCGATGGCAGCTTCGGTGTCGACACCCTCATCGGCGGCTCCGGCGGCGACACCTTCACCGTCAACGATGCCAATGACATGGTCTGGGACACCCTCGGCGGCACGGATACGCTGAACGTCAATGGAACCACCGGCTTCAACATGGCCAGCAACGCCTGGGGCGTGGAGAACGTCGTCCACAACGCCATCGGGGCGGTGACCCTGGCCGGCAACGAACTGGCGAACACGATCACCTTTGGCGGCTCGGTGACCTCGGCCAGCCTCCAGGCCGGCGGCGGCGCGGACAACATCACCGGCAGCGCAGGCAATGACACGCTCGATGGCGGCGGCGGCAACGACACCCTCGCCGGCGGCGGCGGCAACGACGTCTTCCTCGGCGGTGCGGACGACGACACCTACACCGTGGACAGCGCCGGCGACACCATCATCGAACTGGCGGGCGAAGGCACGGACAGCCTGACGGTGACCGCGTCCAGTTACGCGCTCGCCGCGGAGGCGGAGGTGGAGAACGTCACGTTGAGCGGTTCGGGCATCAATTTCAGCGGTTCCGCGTTCGGCAACACCGTCGCCGGGACCGCGGGTAACGACACCATCGCCGGCTTGGGCGGCATCGACGCGCTGAACGGGGGTGCCGGCAACGACATCTTCCTGTTCAAGGAAACCGGTGCCGAGAACCGCGACGCCATCACCGGCTTCACGGACGCGGCCGACAAAATCGGCCTGGGCCTGCTCGAGTTCCTGCCGCTGGGCGCTTCGGTGGATCTCGCGGAGGTCTTCTCCGCGGCCACCATCGTCGCCTGGACCCCGGGCGCCTACCTGGGTTACGAGACCGGGACCAAATCGATCTACTACAGCGCCCTGGGAGATGGCACGGACAGGGCGATCATGGCGGTCCTGACGGGTTTCGGCGGCACCATCACCGAAGCCGACTTCACGATGCTCTGACGCCGCCTACCGGGCCGGCAGGTAGTCGGTGACGTTTTCCCAGCGCCCGTTGCGGATCTGCGCGATCCGCACGCGGCGGTTGGCCAGGTGGTCCGCGGGGCCCAGCACGAAGTCGGGATTGCCGAAGAAATCCCGCGTCGTGCGCGTCGATTCCAGGGCCCGCGACACCGCTTCGGCCGTCGGGTTCGGACCCGCAGCCCGCAGGGCCCGGATGAAGAGGTCGGCCCCGGCGTAGGCCATCACGTCCCAGGTGTTGGGCTCGGTGTTGAAGCGATCCCGGTAGCGGCGTATCCAGTCGGCCAGGGCCGAGTTGGCGCCCTCGGCATAGGGATGGGGCGTCAGGACCACGGCGTGGAGGCCCTCCATGGCGCGGCCGCCGAGCTGTGGCACCTGGGGCGTGTAGCCCGAGGCGGTGACCAGCATCGGGACGTTCCAGCCGATGCGCCTGGCCTCACCGTAGGCGCCCACCGTCTCCCGGACGATGGTGGCCAGGACCACGAAGTCGCAGTCGGCGGCCCGCAACCGCGCCACCTGGGACGAGAAGTCGGTGGCGCCCCGCTTGTAGGAGACCTTCTCGCACCAGGGCAGGCCGAGTTGTGCCAGCAGGGCATCCATGCCGCGCAGCACCTCCTGGCCCATGTCGTCGTCCTGGTAGAGGATCCCAACCCGGCTGAAGCCCTGGGTGCGGATCAGGTGCCGCGCCGCGGGCGGGACCGAAACGGTGTAGGAGGGGCTCATGGCGAATTTCAGCGGATGCACGGGCTCGTAGACCTCGCGCAGCGGCGCCGCGGGAAAAAGGTGCAGGACCCCGGCCTCCAGGAACAGGGGCATGGTCGCCGCCACCACCGGCGAGCCCAGGTTATGGATCACTGCGAAGACCTTGTCCCGGTTGATGAGCTTCTCGGCGGCGAGGACCGCCTTCTTCGGGTCGTAGCCCGTGTCCTCGACCACCAGGCGCAGCTTCCGGCCATGGATTCCGCCCCGTTCGTTCTCCTCGTCGAGGCGCATGCGGGTGCCGTCGCGGAAATGGGTGCCCAGGGCCGTGATGGGGCCGGACAGGTCCTGCAGGCTGCCGATCACCAGATCGGCGGCCCGGGCCGGCAGGATGGCCAGGAACAGCAGCAACGCGGCGAGGCCGCGGCGGGTGCGGATGTTGGGCATGGGTGTCTCCGGAAACGCGACGGGCGCCTCGTGGGCGCCCGTCGGCGGCGGATTATGCCTCAACCGTGGCCCGGCGCGCCAGGCCGGCGCGAGCCGTCAGTCCAGGTAGTCGGTCAGGTTCACCCAGCGGCCGTTCTGGATCTGGGACACCCGGGAGCGGGCGTTGCCCAGGTGCTGGGTCGGCGTGAACTTGTATTCCGGGCTTCCGAACATGTCGCGGGCGAAGGTGGTGGCCTCCAGGGTCTTCACGAAGCTGTCCGTGGTCAGGTTGGGGCCCGCCTTCTTGGCCGTCTGGTAGAAGAGGTCCACCGCCACGTAGCCGTAGGACGAGAAGAGCGCCGGGTCCTCATTGAACTTGGCCTTGTAGCGCGCACCCCACTCCCGCACGTTCTTCGACGGGTCGTCCATGTAGGGAACGCCCACCTGCATCGTCGCATACAGGCCGTCCATGGCCTTGCCTCCCAGCTTGTGGATCAGGTCCGTGTAGGCGGCCGACGAACCCAGGAACTGGGGATTGAAGCCCGTCTTGCGCGATTCGCCGATGGTGCCGATGGTCTCCCGGATGATGGTGCCGAGAACCACGGTGTCGCAGCCGGCGCTCTTCATCTTCGCCACCTGGGCCGAGAAGTCCGTGGCGCCGCGCTTGAAGGTGGTCTTCTCGGCGAAGGCCTGGTTGATCTCCTTCAGGCCCTGCTCCGCTCCCTTGAGGACCTCGACGCCGAAGTCGTCGTCCTGGTAGATGATGCAGAACTTCTTCGCACCACGCTCCTTGACCATCCACTTGACGCCGTTGCGCATCTGGTCGAAGTAGGGGGCCGCGAAGGAATACTTCAGCTTGTGCAGGGGCTCGTACATCTCCCGCGCCGCCGTCAGCGGGAAGAGGTGCAGCACGTTCTTCTCGAACAGGGTCGGCATGGAGGCCATGGCGACGGCCGTGCCCAGGGTGCCGACCATGGCGAATATCTTGTCCTGCTGCACCAGCTTCTGGGCGGCGAGCAGGCCCTTCTTCGGATCGTAGCCGCTGTCTTCGAAGACCAGCTTCAGCTTGCGGCCGTTGATGCCGCCGGTTTCGTTGATCTCGTCGACCCGCTGTTGCATGCCGAAACGCAGCTGCTTGCCGAAGCCGGCCAGGGGTCCGGAAAGGTCCTGGATGCTGCCGATCACGACCTCGTCCTTGCTGACGCCCATCTGCTGGGCGGAAGCCAGTCCGGCGCCGGCGGCAAGGGCGACGGCCACGGCAATGCCGGCGAGGTTTCGCTTGGGGGTAAGACTCATGATTGCTCCTCCTGTGTTTTCGAACTCTGACGGTTCAGGGCGCGCCTGCCGCTGCAGGCGTCGCGAACCGGGAGCATAGCCAACCGGAGGCGTTTCGGGAAGCGGTGCGGCCGGTGAATTTCGTGCCGCAGGCGGGGCCCCGGACGGCCTGGGCCGCCCGGGATCGGCGACGGATCAGTCGAAATAGTCGGTGATCGGCACCCACTTGCCGTTCTGGATCTGGGCCATGCGGGACTTCGCGTTGCCGAGCCGCTGCGTCGTCGAGAACTTGTACTCCGGACTGCCGAACATGTCCCGGGTGAAACTGATCGTCTCCAGGGTCTTGACCATGCCGTCCGTGGTCAGGTTCGGCCCGGCCTTCTTGGCCGCCTGGTAGAAGAGGTCCACCGCCACGTAGCCGTAGGACGAGAAGAGCGCCGGGTCCTCGTTGAACTTGGCCTTGTAGCGCGCGCCCCAGTCACGGATGTTCTTCGACGGGTCGTCCGTGTACGGCACGGCCACCTGCATCGTCGCGTACAGGCCGTCCATGGCCTTGCCCCCCAGCTTGTGGATCAGGTCCGTGTAGGCGGCCGACGAACCCAGGAACTGGGGATTGAACGCCGTCTTCCGGGACTCCCCGATGACGCCGATGGTTTCCCGGATGATGGTGCCCAGGACCACCGTGTCGCAGCCGGTGCTCTTCATTTTCGCCACCTGGGTGGAAAAGTCGGTGGCGCCGCGCTTGAAGGTGGTCTTCTCGGCGAAGGCCTGGTTGATCTCCTTCAGGCCCTGCTCGGCGCCGCGGAAGACCTCCAGGCCGAAGTCGTCGTCCTGGTAGACGATGCAGAACTTCTTCGCGCCGCGCTCCTTGGCCATCCATTTCACGCCATTCCTCACCTGGTCGTAGTAGGGCGCGGCGAAGGAGAACTTCAGCTTGTGGAAGGGCTCGTACAT
>JAEUNJ010000312.1 GCA_016791145.1 Rhodocyclaceae bacterium
GCCCTGGCCGACCTGACCCTCGGCCCGGGCCACTACACGCCGCTCAAGGGAAGCCCCGACGGCAACACCTGGGCGAGCATCGACAACCCGCCCGGTTACAGCGGCCGGGAGGACTTCTATGCGCTCCTGAACCAGGTCGCCGGCAGCGATGCCTATGGTTTCCTCGGCGGCGCCGTGACGCTCGCCCCCGCCACCCGCGACGCCGTGAAAGCAGCGCGGGACGACTTCGCGGCCTTCGCCGTGCCGGACAGCGGCAGCTTCACCCGCGGGGCCATCGACGACCCCCTGTACGGCGGCATCGGCAACCAAGGCCGGGGCTTGGGCGACGATGCGCTTGCGGCCACGGGAGAGGGAATCGCCGGCGAGCACCAGCGCCGGCCGCACGCCGACTGGAAGCCGAACTCAGGCAACGACACTGCATGGAGGAGGGCGGCATGAAGGCACAAGATTTGAGGCGCCTCGCGGTGGCGCTGGCGATGATCGCCACCGCTTCCTGCGCCCAGGCACCGCAGACGGCTGAGCGGGAAGCGACACAGGCGCGCATGACGGATGGCAAAGCCTTGTTCGAGGAGAAGTGCCGCACCGTCGCCGGAGAAAGGATCTACCGCAAGGTGGAGAACGTCGAGGGACTGCTGCTGATGAAGGTGCGGCCGCAAGCCGGCGATGCGCAGTGGAAGCGCCGGGATTGGCCTGGAGCGGCGTTTGCGCGGGAGTCGTTCGGTGACGAGTTCATCACCACGTTCTTGGGATACGAATATGGTGGAGAGGTACTAGGCGGCGCGTTCGAGCCGGTCAGGCCGGATTACCGTGGTTTCATCAGCACCAACCGTCGCCCCGGCGGCCTCCCCGGCTACCGCTGGGTCGAGGTCATCGACGAGACCGACGGCAAGCGGTACCGATACTCCGGACGATGGGAAGAGCCATGGCAGAAAGACAAGAATTGGCTCAAGGGCTATATCAAGTTCTACCTTGACAGAACCCCCTCCCCATCCTCCACCCCTCCGCGCTATGGCGTCACCTACGAAGACCACGTCATCCCCGAGGAACGCTACCTCGGTCTGGCGAGCAGCACGGTCAAGGTGATCGACCTGCAAACGGATGAAACGCTGGGCGCCATGCTGCGCTACGCCTGGAGTCCAGGCGCGCCGAGTCGCGTCAATCCCAGTCCGTGGCTGACAGCGTATCGATGCCCGGACCACGCGCGTGGCACCAATGCGGCCACCCGCAAATTCGTCGACCAGATCCTGATTCCCGCCAGGGAGAAGTGACATGCCCGCACCGACCGTTGTCGAGACTCTCAAGTTCGCCAACCTGCAAATGGCGGCGGAAGCCTTGTACACCTTCAATGCGACGCCACCTGGTACCGTCCTCACGCCAGGCGCCAAGTTCACCGATCCCTTGACCGCGGACATCCTCACCACCGGCAACCTCCACGCCAGCAAATTCACCGCCACCGAAGCCGCGAAGTTCGTCGAACAGTGGACGGTCGTCGAACACATCTCCAACACCGCCACCGGCTTCTCGGGAACCCTGTTCAAGGCGCTTCAGAACAACGCCGCGCAAGGCATCAAGGTCGGCGACCTCGTCCTCTCCTTCCGCAGCACCGAATTCCTCGACGACCACGCGCGCGACCACACGGCGACGAATTATCTGGAAATCAACAAGTTCGGCTTCGCTTTCGGCCAGCTCGCCGACATGGAAAAGTGGTACGGGGAACTGGTGGCCGCGGGCAGGATCAGCGGCCCCCTGTCCGTCACCGGCTACAGCCTGGGCGGGCATCTGGCCACCGCCTTCAACCTGCTGCATCCGGGGCTGGCGCAACAGGTGGTCCTTTTCAACGGCGCCGGCATCGGCAGGATCGGCAGCGCCGACGGCACGCTCGCCGGCACGCAGGTCAAGCTGTCGGCCCTGATCGCCCGCTTTCGCGAGTTGCGCGCACAGGGCGAAACGACGGGCTTCCTCGGCATCTTCCAGTCCGAGGCGGGACGCGAGGCCTACCAGGCCATCCGGGCCCACCTCGCCGGCACGCTCGGCGTGCCGCGTGCCGCCGCCGGTGGCGGCTTCAACACCGGGCTGACCGCCCTGGCCAACGCCGTGCGGCCGAGCGAGGGCGACTCCCATGCCGCCCAGCGGGAGGCGGACTACCAGTTGCTCTACAACGCGGTCGCGCGCATCCAGGCGGTGTATGAGGCCGCCCACCGCGCCCCGACCCTGGGCTCGGGCAGCACCGAAGGCCCGCCCAACCCGGCGAACATCCAGGATCTGGCGCCCGACGGCCGTTTGGCCATCGCCGGCGAATCGCTCGACTACCAGCTCGCCGTGCTGCTCGCGCAGAAGGAGTTCGACACCCGTTCGCTCGGCCCTGTCGACAGCATCGATGCCGCTCTGGGAAAGCCGACTGCCGGCGCCGGCGGTCCGCTGCCCAACCAGTGGGACGTGGCCGGCATCGAAACTACCACCCCGCCCTGGTCCCTGGTGGCTTATTCGCAATACCGCTATGGCAACGACCGCAAGGTCTTCATCGAGGACCAACCCATCACCCGAGGCGACTTCCTCGGCGCTACGCTGGCTGAACTTGTCAGCGGAAACATCCAGCTCCTCCATGACCGATACGCCCTCAACGACTTCGGTGATACTCACAGCCTGGTGCTGATCGTCGACAGCCTCAAGGTGCAGGACGCGTTACTCAATCTGATCCCCGATGCGCAACGGGCTTCGGCGACCGACACGCTGAGCGCCATCCTCAAGCACGCCTCCTGGCGCAAGGCCGAGCGAAACAGCGGGCAAGGCCAGGCCGAAGGCGACGTCCTGGAGAACGTCGTCAATGCCCTCGCCGACCTGACCCTCGGCCCGGGGCATTACGCCCCGCTCAAGGGCAGTCCGGACGGCAACACCTGGGCGAGCATCGAGAACCCGCCCGGCTACAGCGGTCGGGAGGATGTCTACCGGTTGCTCGGTCGCGTCGCCGGCAGCGATGCCTATGGCTTCCTCGGCGGCACCGTGACGCTCGCCCCCGCCACCCGCGACGCCGTGAAAGCCGCGCGGGACGATTTCGCCACCTTCGCCGCCCTCCACGGCCTGAGCCCCTTCGTCCTGACGGGCCCCAAGGCCGGCGATGCCGACGCCGCCCTGGCGGCGGCCTGGGGCAACGTCTACCTCGACTGGGCGGCCGACAAGGCCGCCCGGGCGGCCGGCAGCAGCGCCAACCTGAATTTCACCGATGCCTGGATCGCCGACCGCCAGGACTTCCTCGACCGCAGGAACTGGTTCAACGCACGCAACATCGACCCGCGGAATCCCGCTTACGTCACCAAGAACGGCGATCCCGCCTACCTGACGGACAGCGTCTATTTCAAGGACGAGGCGAGCGGTTACGTGATCCAGCAGGGTCCCCTGTTTCCCAATGACCGGCGGTATTACTTCGGCGGACCGAACGGCGGCAGCTTCTCCGGCGGCGGCATCGACGACCACCTGTACGGCGGGATCGGCAACGACAGCCTCGAAGGCGCCGGC
Source organism: Rhodocyclaceae bacterium (assembly GCA_016791145.1). Taxonomy (GTDB): domain Bacteria; phylum Pseudomonadota; class Gammaproteobacteria; order Burkholderiales; family Rhodocyclaceae; genus JAEUNJ01. The sequence continues at coordinate 3,514 of JAEUNJ010000312.1, forward strand.
GGCGGCGATTCGCCGTTTGGCTTCGCCGGCGCAGACCTGCTGGACGGCGGCGAGGGCAACGACTTGGTTGTGGGCGGCGCCGGCAACGACCTCCTCGACGGCGGTGCCGGCAACGACGAACTGCAGGGTGGCGAGGGCAACGATGTCCAGCGCGGCGGCC
>JAEUNJ010000038.1 GCA_016791145.1 Rhodocyclaceae bacterium
TCGCTACATGAACTTCAACCAGATCGCCGACTTCCAGGAAGTGGCCGACACGGTCACCGTCTGAGGTTCACGAGGGGGAGCGCCGCGGGTTCATCGCGGCGCCGGCCCCACAGGGCAACAACGCCGGCAGACCCGCCGGCGTCCGGCGCCCCCGCCCACAAGGCGGGGGCGTTTTTCTTCAAGCCTTCCACATCCGGTCTTCCCTCGATGACTGTATGGGTTTACAGTTTTTCATCCCGATCCCCCGATCCGGATGCCCATGCCCGCCGGGAAAGCCTGTCCGGCGCCGGCCGTCTATCACCGCCGACGCCCCGAGCGCACCCTCCTCTACCGTCTGGTGCAGACGCACCTCGCCACCTGGCTGGCGCTGCACGACGACGGGCAGGGCCGGTCCGCCCCGGCGCTCAGCGAACGCGAATTCCGCCGCTACCTGGACTGCGGCATCCTCGCCCACGGCTTTGCCCGCGCTCGTTGCGCCGACTGCGGCCACGACTTCATCGTCGCCTATTCCTGCAAGGGCCGCGGTATCTGCCCCTGCTGCACCACCCGGCGCATGGCCGAAACGGCAGCGCATCTGGTCGATCATGTCTTCCCGCGCCTGCCGGTGCGGCAATGGGTGCTCTCGTTACCCAAGCGCTTGCGCTATCACCTCGACGACGCCGAGCTGCAAGACGCCGTGCTACACAGTTTTCTGCACGCCATCGAACGATGCCTGCGCCAAGCACGGGCGGACGAGCAAGGCGAAGGCCATGCGCGCATTGGCGCCGTCGTCTTTTTCCACCGCTTCGGCGGGCTGCTCAATGCCCATCTCCACTATCACGCGGTAGTCATCGACGGCGTGTTTTCCGGAGAAGATGCGGGGACGCTGCGTTTTGAGGAGGTACGCCTCACCCAGAAAGCCGTGCTGACCTGCCATCGATATTTCGAGCCATTCATTCCTGGAGGATGGCGGTGGTTGGACGGCGGTTTGGATGTTGCGACTTGAACGTAACCGTCCAGCCCCACCACCTTGCATCTGAGCGACCGAGCTACGAGGCGCGGGCGAAGGGCAACAGCGAGTCGATATCGCTGTTGCGGCAAGTAGGGAGTTTCTCCAGGGTATCGCGCAGCCAGGCAGCCGGGTCCAGGCCGTTCAAGGCGGCCGTGGCCAGCAGGCCCTGGATCGCCGCGGCGCGCTTGCCGGCGCGCTCGGAACCCACGAAGAGCCAGTTCTTCTTGCCGACGCAGACCGGGCGGATGGCGTTCTCCACGGGGTTGTTATCGATGGGCAATGCCCCATCGGCGGCGTAGCGGACCAGCGCCGGCCAGCGCTTCAGACTGTAGTCGAGGGCCTTCGCCGTGCCACCGCCATGGGCCACCGTCAGCCGCGTCGCCGTCAGCCAGGTGTGCAAGGCGTCGAGCAACGGTTGCGCTTCGCGTTGCCGCAGCAGCGCCCGGTCGGCGATCGACAGGTCGCGGCCGCGGCGCTCGATCTCGTACAGGGCCGCAATGCGCACCAGCGCCTCCTGGGCGATCGGGTTCGCCTGCGCCTCGTTCAGGTCGAAGAACTTCCTCCGCGCATGGGCCATGCAGGCCAACTCGGTGACGCCGTCGGCGAACAGGCCCTTGTAGCCACTGAAGTCATCGACCATCAGCGACCCCCGCCAAGTGTCCAGGAAGTGACGGGCATGGCTGCCGGAACGGCTGGTCTGGTAATCGAACACCACGATCGGCGGCCCCGTGTCGAAGACGTTGCTGCGGTAGGCCCAGAGATAAGCCCGGTGGGTCTTGCCGCTGCCGGGATCGAGTTGCCGTACCGGCGTCTCGTCGGCATGCAGCACGGCGCGCTGCCGCAGCAGTTCGGCCAGACGTTCGGCCAGGGGATTCAGGCTCACGCCCAGGCGGCCCACCCAGTCGGCCAGGGTCGAACGTGCCAGGGTGACGCCGGCGCGGGCGGCGATGCCTTCCAGGCGATACAGGGGCAGGTGATCCAGGTACTTGCCGACGACCACCCAGGCCAGCAGGCCGACCGCCGCCAGGCTGCCGTCGATCACCGCCGCCGGGATGGGCGCCGCGGTGACGGTTGCGCAGGCGCGGCAAGCGTATTGGGGGCGGATGTGCCGATGCACGAAGAAACGGGCCGGTTCGACGTCGAGTTGTTCGCTGATGTCCTCGCCGATCAGCACCAGGTCCCGGCCGCACTGGCCGCAGGTGCAGGATTCGGGTTCGTGCCGATGCTCGATGCGCGGCAGGTGCTCGGGCAGGGGCTGGCGGCCGGCCCGTTCCCGGGGCGGACGGGGCGGTGCCGGCGACGCGGCGGCGTCCGCCTGCCGCCGGGCCAGTTCCGCTTCGGCGGCAGCGACATCCGCCGCCAGGGTCTCCTGGAACAGGTCGCGCAGTTCGGGGGCGAGGGTTTCGCTCTTCACCCCGTAACGCATGCGCTTCAGGTGCGCCAGTTCCAGGGTCAGGGCCTGGATCTTGCTCTGCGCGGCGTGCAGCGCACACGCCTGGCGGGCCACCTCCCGCGCCTGCTGCTCGGTTTCCTTGTGCGCTTCGCTCAGCAGTTTCTCGACAAGGTCCGTCACCGACGCCGCTACGCCGGGATCGTCGATGAGTCGGGCCAGTGCCGTCGCGATTGCCATGGGACGAGCATAGCCGGGCCGACGACCCTGCGCTGGACGAACACGTCGTAGCCGACCGCTTTGTTGTGTCGTTGCCGCCATGATTTTGCGCACGGCGTTTGCATGACACCCTCACACCCGCCAATGCACGGGTGCCACCGCCGTCAGGCGTTGCCATTCCACGCCGGTGGTCAGCCAGGTCCATTGGGCGTCGCTCAGGGTCACCGTGGCGGTGTCCGCCTCCGGCCAGTGGAAGCGACCCCGGTGCAGCCGCCGCTGGCACAGCCAGACGCCGGTGCCGTCCCAGACGATGAGCTTCAGCCGGCTGCCGCGTCGGTTGCGGAAGGCGTAGGCGGTACCGTCGCACGGCGAGCGTCCGAGCAGGTTCTGGATCCGTTGCGAGAGGCCGTCGATGCCGCCACGCAT
>JAEUNJ010000046.1 GCA_016791145.1 Rhodocyclaceae bacterium
CTGGTCACCGGCTTCCTGGTCCTGCGCACCAGCGGCATCTACTTCATCATGGTGACGCTGGCCTTCGCCCAGATGCTCTTCTTCCTGTTCCACGACACCAAGCTGGGCGGCGGCTCCGACGGCATCTACATCTACAACAAGCCGGCCGTGAAGCTGGGCGAGACGGCGCTGCTCAACCTGGAGGACCAGAAGGTCTTCTATTGGTTCGTCCTGGGCCTGCTGGTCGCCGTCTACCTGCTGCTGCGCCGGGTCCTCGCCTCCAACTTCGGCCACGTGCTGGTGGGCATCAAGACCAACGAGCACCGGATGAAGGCCCTGGGCTTCAACACCTTCCGCTACAAGCTGGCCGGCTACGTCTTCTCCGGCGCCCTGGCGGGCCTGGCCGGCTACCTGGCGGCGCTCCAGTTCGGCTTCGTGAATCCGGAGATCCTCTCCTGGCATACCTCCGGCGCGGTGCTGATGATGGTGATCCTTGGCGGCATGGGCACCCTGCACGGGCCCATCCTCGGTGCCTTCGCCTTCATCCTGATGCAGGAGGCCATGTCGAACCAGGCCCTGTTCGGCGCCGCCGCCAAGCACTGGCAACTGGCCATGGGCCTGTTCATCATCGGCGTCGCCCTGCTGCTGCCCAAGGGCCTGGCCGGCCTCCTGGCCCGGAGGGAGGGCCGGTGAAGGAACCCATCCTGCGCGCCGCCCACCTGACCAAGCGCTTCGGCGGCCTGACGGCGGTGAACGACGTCTCCGTCGACCTGCACGTGGGCGAGGTGCATGCGGTGATCGGCACCAACGGGGCCGGCAAGTCCACCCTCACCAACCTGCTCTCCGGCGACCTGCCCCCCACCTCCGGGACCATCGACTTCGCCGGCAAGGAACTGGGCGGCCTGGCCTCCCACCAGGTGTCCCGGCTGGGCATCGGCCGCAGCTACCAGAAGACCAACATCTTCCTGCCCTTCACGGTGTTCGAGAACGTGCGCCTCGCCGCCCAGTCGCGCCGGCCGCGCTTCTGGAACATCTGGCGCGGGGCCGTCTCCTGGCGCGACGTGGCGGAATCGGCGGACAAGGCCATCGCCGCCGCCGGCCTGGCCGAGCGGCGGGACAGCCGGGCGGCCAACCTCTCCCACGGGGAACAGCGCCAGCTCGAGATCGCCATGTGCCTGGCCACGGAACCCCGGGTGCTGCTGCTGGACGAGCCCCTGGCCGGCATGGGCGTGCTGGAGTCGGAAGGCATCCTGGCGCTGATCCGGCAACTGAAGCGCGACCATGCCATCATGCTGATCGAGCACGACATGGAGGCCGTCTTCGCCGTCGCCGACCGGCTCACCGTGATGGTGAACGGCGAGGTGCTGGAGTCCGGCACCCCCGAGCAGGTGCGGGAGAGCCCGGCCGTCCAGGCCGCCTACCTGGGCGATTTCGGCAAGGAGGGCGGCCATGCCTGAGTCCTCGCGGGAGATCCTGCTCGAGGCCCGCGGCGTCCATAGCTACTACGGGGCGAGCCACATCCTGCACGGCGTCGATTTCCGCGTCCATGCCGGCGAGACCGTCGGCCTGATGGGCCGCAACGGCATGGGCAAGACCACGCTGATCCGCACCATGATGGGCCTCGTGCCCGCCCGCCAGGGCGAGGTGCTGGTGCGCGGCAGGCCGGTGACCCAGGCGGCCACCCACCGCATCGCCCAGTCCGGCATCGCCTACGTGCCCGAGGGCCGCGGCATCTTTCCCAACCTCAGCGTGCGGGAGAACCTGCTGATGGCCGCCCGGCCCGGCGCCAACGGCCGCCGGGACTGGACCTTCGAACGGGTGATGGAATCCTTCCCGCGCCTCTCCGAGCGGCTCTCCAACGGCGGCGCCCAGCTTTCCGGCGGCGAGCAGCAGATGCTCACCATCGGCCGGGCCCTGATGACCAACCCGACGCTGCTGATCCTCGACGAGGCCACCGAGGGCCTCGCCCCGCTGATCGCCAAGGAGATCTGGAAGATCGTCGAGACCATCGGCGAGTCCGGCATCGCCACCGTCATCGTGGACCGCAACTACGGCGCCGTCATGGCCCGTGCCCACCGCTGCGTGGTGATGGTCAAGGGCAAGGTGGTCTTCGACGACCTGTCCGCGCACATGACCGGGGACGTGGTCCATACCCATCTCGGGTTGTGATGCGGCGGGCCCCCCGTGAAAATTCCTTCACCGCAAAGGCGCGAAGGCGCAAAGGGACGCAATGGCACGCGCGACGATGCCCCCGAGTGCGGCGGCCTGCTCGTCATTCGCC
>JAEUNJ010000048.1 GCA_016791145.1 Rhodocyclaceae bacterium
TACATGGTGGTGCCGCGCGGCGTGGCCCTGGTCTTCGGCTGCTCGACCTTCCCCAACTGGAATGCCTACCCCGGGCTCTTCGCCAGCCTCGCATGCGGCAACCCGGTGATCGTGAAGCCCCATCCCGGCGCCGTGCTGCCGCTGGCCATCACGGTGGCCGTGGCCCGCCAGGTGCTCAAGGAGGCCGGCCAGTCGCCGGATCTGGTGAGCCTGCTGGCCGACGCCGCCGACAAGCCGGTGGCCCGGGATGCAGCGCTCAATCCCGACGTCCGGCTCATCGACTACACGGGGGGTGGCAGCTTCGCGGCGTGGCTGCTGGAAAACGCGCGCCAGGCCCGGGTGTCGGTGGCCCAGGCGGGGGTCAACGGCGTGGTGGTGGATTCCACGGACGATTACGCGGGCATGCTGCGCAATCTGGCCTTCAGCCTCTGCCTCTTTTCAGGCCAGATGGGGACGACACCCCAGGCCATCTTCGTGCCGCGGGACGGCATCGGCACGCCCGCGGGACGCGTGGCCTCGGGCCGCTTCGGGGTGGACCTGGCCCTTGCGGTGGGCCAGTTGCTGCGCGACGACCCGCGGGCGATGGACATCCTCGGGGCCATCCAGTCGCCGTCCACCCGGGCCCGCATCGAGGCCCTGGCCGCCCACGGGGAGGTCCTGCGGGAATCGGAATCCTTCCAGCATCCGGTCTGGCCGTCGGCGCGCATCGCCACGCCGCTGCTGCTGGCCGTGGGGGCCGACGAGCAGGTGCTCTACGGCGAGGAACGCTTCGGCCCCGTAGGCTTCGTGGTCGAGTCCGCCACGACGGTGGAGAGCCTGGCCGGCGTCGAGCGCCTCGTGCGTTCCCGGGGCGCCCACAACCTGTCGGTCCATACGACGAACCCCCATGTCCAGGATTTGGCCGAGGAACTGGCCTGGCGGGCTGGGGTCTCCGTGTCGTTCAACCTGACCGGCGGGGCCGTGGTGAACCTCTCCCACGCGTTCTCCGATTTCCATTCCACCGGCGCCAATCCGGCCGCCAACGCCAGCATGACCGACGCCGCCTTCGTGGCCGGGCGTTTTTTCGTCGTTCAGGTCCGCAGGCCCGTCTGAACAGGAGTCCCATGGTAAAGGTCTATTCGATCGACGGCGTCACCCCCGTCGTGGATCCCACCGCCTTCGTCCACCCCACCGCCGTGCTGATCGGCGACGTGGTGGTGGGACCGGGCGCCTACATCGGGCCCTGCGCGTCGCTGCGCGGGGACTTCGGCCGGCTGGTCATCGGCCGCGGCGCCAACATCCAGGACTGCTGCGTGATGCACAGTTTCCCCGGCGCCGAGGCCATCGTCGAGGAGGACGGCCACATCGGCCACGGGGCCGTGCTCCATGGCTGCATCGTCCGCCGCAACGGCATGGTCGGCATGAACGCCGTGGTGATGGACAAGGCCGTGGTGGGCGAGTCGGCCATCGTCGCCGCCCAGGCCTTCGTCCGGGCGGGCATGGAAATCCCGGCCCGCCACCTGGCCGCGGGGACGCCCGCCAAGGTGCTGCGGGAGCTGGGCGAGGAGGAGGTGGCCTGGAAGTCCGAGGGCACCCGCTTCTACCAGGACCTGGCCCGGCGCAGCCTGTCCACGATGGTGGAAACGGATGCCCTGACGGCCGAGGAACCGGGCCGCAAGCGCCTGGACCTGGGGGGTTACCGGCCCCTGGGCGAAGCCCGCAAGGGGTGACCGGAGGCCGGGTCCGGATGCCCGCGAAGGCCCGCCGGCCGTGGCCTGCGGGCCCATCAGGGAATCAGGGGGTGGTCATAATGTGTTATTATCCCACCCCTTTTCGCACCCCCCGAGTGCTCCCCGCCTTGTTCCCATGACGCTGCCGCCGCACTCCGTTCCGCGCCGGCGCATCCATACGAGAAGCATCGCGGTGGAAGGCTGGAAGCGGGACGACGGCCTCTGGGACATGGAAGCCCGGATTCTCGACGTCAAGGACCAGGATTACCTCCTCGCTTCCGGCCTCCGTCCGAAAGGCGAGCCGGTCCACGACATGTGGGTGCGCGTGACCATAGACCGGGAATACAACGTGCTGGCTGCCACCGCGAGCATCGATGCCGTGCCCTATCCGGGCGGTTGCGACACCATCGCGCCGGCCTACGGGCGGCTGGTCGGCATGAACCTGGTGCGCGGCTTCCGCCGCGCCGTCGCGGAGATGTTCGAGAGCGTGCGGGGCTGTTCCCATCTCACCGAGCTGTTGGGCTCCCTGCCCACGGCGGCGATCCAGACTTTCGCCAGCGAAGTGCGCGACGCCGAAGGCTCCCGGCCGGGCGAGAAGCCTTTCCAGCTCGACAAATGCCACGCATTGGAAACCACCACGGAGACAGTCCGGCGCTACTACCCGCGCTGGTATCGCGGCGACAGAACCGGCTCCTAGCCGGCGCCAAACCCTCATCAGCAAGGACGACCCATGAAGATCCATGAGTACCAAGGCAAGGAAATCCTCAGGAAGTTCGGCGTGGCCACCCCGCGCGGAACGGCCTGCTTTTCCGTCGATGACGCAGTGAAGGCAGCCCAGGAGCTGGGCGGCAACGTCTGGGTCGTGAAGGCGCAGATCCACGCCGGCGGCCGCGGCAAGGGCGGCGGCGTCAAGCTGGCCCGCTCCCTCGACGAGGTGCGCGCCCGCGCGAGTGAGATCCTCGGCATGCAGCTCGTGACCCACCAGACGGGTCCCGGCGGCCAGAAGGTCCGCCGCCTGCTGATCGAGGACGGCGCCGACATCAAGAAGGAATACTACGCGGCGGCCCTCACCGACCGTGCCACCCAGAAGGTGGCCCTGATGGCCTCCAGCGAGGGCGGCATGGACATCGAGGAAGTCGCGCACAAGACCCCCGAGAAGATCATCAAGGTGTTCGTCGATCCGCTGGTCGGCCTCACCGACGAGCAGGCGAAGCAGCTGGCCGTCGGCATCGGCGTGCCCGAGGCCTCCCAGGCCCAGGCCATCGACACCTTCAAGAAGCTCTACACCTGCTACATGGAGACCGATGCGTCGCTGGCCGAGATCAACCCGCTGATCCTCGAAGGCAACGGCAACATCAAGGCCCTGGACGCCAAGTTCAACTTCGACTCCAATGCCCTGTACCGCCAGCCCGAGATCGTTGGCATGCGCGACCTGGACGAGGAGGATCCGGACGAGATCGAGGCCTCCCAGTTCGACCTGGCCTACATCTCCCTGGACGGCAATATCGGCTGCCTGGTCAACGGTGCGGGACTGGCCATGGCGACCATGGACACCATCAAGCTCTTCGGTGCCGAGCCGGCCAACTTCCTGGACGTGGGCGGCGGCGCCACCACCGAGAAGGTCACCGAGGCCTTCAAGATCATGCTGCGCAACCCCAAGGTCAAGGGCATCCTGGTCAATATCTTCGGCGGCATCATGCGTTGCGACACCATCGCCACGGGCGTCGTCGCGGCGGCCCGGGAGGTGCATCTCTCCGTGCCCCTGGTCGTCCGCATGAAGGGCACCAACGAAGACCTCGGCAAGAAGATCCTTGCCGATTCCGGCCTGCCGATCATCGCCGCCGACACCATGGCGGAAGCCGCGACCAAGATCGTCGCGGCCGTGAAGTGAGGAAAACCACATGTCTATCCTGATCAACAAGGACACCAAGGTCATCACCCAGGGCATCACCGGCAAGACCGGCCAGTTCCACACCGAGAAGTGCATCGAGTATGCGAACGGCAGGAACTGCTTCGTCGCCGGCGTGAACCCCAAGAAGGCCGGCGAGAAGATCTTCGACGTGCCCATCTACGCCTCCGTCAAGGAAGCCAAGGAATCCACCGGCGCCACCGTTTCAGTGATCTACGTGCCTCCGGCGGGGGCCGCCGCGGCCATCTGGGAAGCCTGCGAGGCGGACCTCGATCTCGCCATCTGCATCACCGAGGGCATTCCCGTCCGCGACATGCTGGTGGTGCGCAACAGGATGAAGGCCAAGGAGGCGGCCGGAGGCAAGAAGACGCTGCTGCTGGGCCCCAACTGCCCCGGCCTCATCACCCCCGACGAGATCAAGATCGGCATCATGCCGGGCCACATCCACCGCAAGGGCCGCATCGGCATCGTCTCCCGCTCCGGCACGCTGACGTATGAGGCCGTCGCGCAGGTCACCGAACTGGGTCTGGGCCAGTCCTCCGCGGTGGGCATCGGCGGCGACCCGATCAACGGCCTCAAGCACATCGACATCATGAAGGCCTTCAATGACGACCCCGACACTGATGCCGTCATCATGATCGGCGAGATCGGCGGCCCGGACGAGGCCGAAGCGGCCCGCTGGTGCAAGGAGAACATGAAGAAGCCCATCGTCGGCTTCATCGCGGGCGTCACCGCCCCGGCCGGCAAGCGCATGGGCCATGCCGGCGCGCTGATCTCCGGCGGCGCCGACACGGCCGATGCCAAGCTGGCGATCATGGAGGAGTGCGGCTTCAAGATCACCCGCGACCCCTCGGTCATGGCCAAGCTGCTGAAGGCGATGCTGTAAGCATAGTCAGCGCCGCACTCCGCACCGCGCCGGCCGTGGCCCCACGGCCGGCGTTTTTTTTCCTGGCGTTTCTCGGTCTGGCGGCCGCAGAACGCCGAATGGACGGGGACACGTCCTAGAATCGCCCCATGGAGTTCGCTTCCCACGAGTTCTGGATCGCCGTAACCCAGATCATCGCCATCGACCTGGTCCTCTCCGGGGACAACGCCGTGGTGATTGCGCTGGCCTGTCGCAACCTGCCTCCGGACCAGCGGAGAAAGGGCATCCTGTTCGGCGTTGCCGGAGCCGTCGCCCTGCGGGTGGTGCTCACCGCCTTCGCGGCCGGCCTGATGGGGTTTCCTTGGCTCAAGCTGATCGGCGGGGTCCTGCTCCTCTGGATCGGCACCAAGCTGCTGTTGCCCGAGGAGGGCGAGGGACCGGACATCGCTCCGGCGGACCATCTGTGGGGGGCCATCAAGACCATCGTTGTCGCGGATTTCGTGATGAGCCTGGACAACGTGATCGGGGTCGCCGGGGCGGCGCGGGATTCGGTCGCCCTGCTGATTTTCGGCCTGGCCGTGAGCATCCCGCTGATCATCTGGTCCAGCCAGTTGATTCTCCGGTTCATGGAGCGCTTCCCCGTTGTCGTGACGCTGGGCGCGGGGCTGCTCGGTTACGTGGCAGGGGGCATGATGGCCGCCGACCCGGCGCTAAGGGATTGGGTGAATGGCCTTTTTCCCGGGGCGTCCACGGCGGCGGCGGTCGCCGGGGCCCTCTTCGTGGTGGTCACGGGCACTTGGCTGGCGCGCCGCAAGGCGATGGAGGAAGGTAGGAAGGTGTTGTAAAAAACCCCTGCAACACCCTGAAATGGATGAAAAATAAATTTGACTGAGTTGAGGTTGGACTGTAAGAATTAGCATTATGATGCTGTTTCTACGCTGACTTATTGCGTCTGCCGGTCGCGCGGGTGCGCCTGGCGGGGGTGGCAAAAAGGGTGGGTGGAATGGGGTTCGGGGGATGAACAAGGCGACATTCTGGAAAAACGACTGGTTCCTCGGCGTCGTCGTCAGCGTGATCCTGCTGTTTTCAGGTGGCTCCGACCTGATCCAGAGCCTGGAGCGCAAGGCCTACGATGTCGGCGTCGGCATGGCCTCGCGGAATCCGTCGGACCGGGTGGCCGTGATCGCCATCGACAAGTCCAGCCTGGACAACATCGGCCGGTGGCCCTGGTCCCGGGAGATCCTGGCGGACACGGTGGACAAGCTCGCCGCCGCCAAGGCCAAGGTGATCGCCACGACCATCCTGTTCGCCGAGCCGCAGCTCGACCCCGGACTCGCCTACATCAACAAGCTGATCGATTCCTACGCCCAGGCCGGCGGGGCCGCCCTCACGGCCTCCGCAGAAGAAATTGCCGCCCAGCCGGCGCCGCTCTCCACCTTCGGTCCGCTGCTCAAGGAGGCCGAGGAGAAGCTGAATACGGATCGGCGATTCGCCGATGCCTGCGCCAAGGCGGGCAACATGGCCTTCCCGATGCTGTTCAAGATCGGCGAGCCGCGGGGACGTCCCGACAAGGAACTGCCGGATTTCGTCAAGAAGAACGCGGTGAAGCTCGCCGGGGGCGAGGCGCTGCCGTTGCCCACGTCGGACGTGGACTCCATCGTCATCGAGCCGCTCGGAAAGTGCGCGGCTGCGATCGGCCACCTGAACTCGACCCCGGACGTGGATGGCGGCATCCGCACCGAGCCGCTGGTGCTGAACCATTTCGACCAGACCTACCCGGCCCTGTCCCTGATGGTGGCGGCCAGGAGCCTGAACCTGCTGCCCGCGGACATCCAGGTGCGGGCCGGCGAATCCGTGAGCCTGGGGCGCCTGAAGATCGGCACCGACCCGGTGACCCGCATGTACCCGTTCTTCTACAAGGACAAGGACGGGCAGCCGGCCTTCCAGGTGGATTCCTTCTTCGATGTGAAGAGCGGGAAGATCCCCTACGAGAAATACAAGGACAAGATCGTGCTGATCGGCCCGACGGCGGCGGGGGTCGGCAGCGTGTTCGTAACGCCCGTGTCGGCGACGATGCCGGCGGTGCTGCTGCAGGCCCACATGGTCTCCAGTATCCTGTCGGAGCACTTCTTCGTGGCGCCCACCTGGGGTTTCTGGGTCGAAACCCTAATTTTCCTGCTGGTGGCGGCCTACCTGATCGCCCTGTTGCCGCGCCTCAAGGCCGGACCGGCCGCCGGCGCCACGCTGGGCCTCCTGGTGCTGCTGCTGGCCGCCCACTTCGTGCTGATGACCACCCAGCTCATGTGGCTGCAACTGATGCTGCCGGCAGTGCTGCTGGTCGTCGGCCACCTGCTGCTGACCACCAAGCGCTTCCTGGTCACCGAGCGCGGCAAGGAAAAGTCGGACCTGGATTCCGCCGAGTCGAACCGGATGCTGGGCCTCGCCTTCCAGGGCCAGGGCCAGTTGGACATGGCCTTCGACAAGTTCCGCAAGTGCCCCCTGGATGACCAGTTGATGGAGAACCTCTACAACCTGGGCCTGGATTTCGAACGCAAGCGGCAGTTCAACAAGGCGGAGTCCGTCTTCCGCTACATGGCCGACTACAACGCGAAGTTCCGCGACCTGGAGAACCGGCTGTCCCGGGCCAAGCAGATGTCCGAGACGGTCATCCTGGGCGGCGGGGGCGGCGGGCGCACCAACGCCGGCACCATGATCCTGGAGGGCGGGCAGGTGGAAAAACCCATGCTCGGCCGCTATCAAGTGGAGAAGGAACTCGGCAAGGGCGCCATGGGTGTCGTCTACCTGGGGCGCGATCCCAAGATCAACCGGGTGGTGGCCATCAAGACCATGGCCCTGTCGCAGGAGTTCGACGAGGACGAACTGGCCGACGTGAAGGAGCGCTTCTTCCGCGAGGCCGAGACGGCGGGGCGTCTGAACCATCCGAACATCGTGACGATCTTCGACGCGGGCGAAGAGCACGATCTGGCCTACATCGCCATGGAGTTCCTGAAGGGCAAGGACCTGGTGCCCTACACCAAGGCGGGCAACCTGATGCCGCTGCCGAGAGTGTTGAGCATCGTGGCGCGGGTCGCCGAGGCCCTCTCCTATGCCCACGAGAACAACGTGGTGCACCGGGACATCAAGCCGGCCAACATCATGTACGAGCCGGAATCGGACCAGGTGAAAGTGACCGACTTCGGCATCGCGCGCATCACTGACTCCTCCAAGACGAAGACCGGGATGGTGCTCGGAACACCCTCCTACATGTCGCCCGAGCAGCTCGCCGGAAAGAAGATCGACGGCCGTTCGGACCTGTTCTCGCTTGGCGTCACCCTGTACCAGATGGCCTGCGGCAAGCTGCCCTTCGAAGGCGATTCCATGGCCCAGCTGATGTTCAAGATCGCCAACGAACCCCACCCCGACATCCGCACCGTCGATCCGAACCTGCCCGAGTGCCTCTCAGCCATCATCGAGAAGGCCCTGACCAAGGATGCCGAGGCCCGCTACAAGACCGGCGCGGAGATGGCCCGGGACCTGAAGGATTGCCTGGGCGGCGGCGCGGCGGCCGGCACCACCCAGGTCGACATCGACGTCTGAGGTGCCCATGGATCTCAGCCAAACCTTGGAGATCGCCACCCGGACGGACCCGGGCATGGTGCGTTCCCACAACGAGGATTCGGTGATGGCCAACAGCGCCATCGGCCTGGCGATCCTGGCCGATGGCATGGGCGGTTACAACGCAGGCGAGGTGGCGAGCGGCATGGCGACCACGCTGCTGGGCACGGAGCTGGAATCCGCCCTGAGCCTCAGGGCGCCCCACGGTTTCGAGGGGGGCAAGCGGGTCGCCCATCATGTGCTCGAGGCCGAGATCGCCAAGGCGAACACCTCGATCTACCAGGCCGCGCAGAGCCAGCCCCAGTATTCGGGAATGGGCACGACGCTGGTCGTCGCCCTGTTCTACGACAACCTGATGACCGTGGCCCACATCGGGGACTCGCGCCTGTATCGCCTGCGCGGCGAGGAGTTCAAGCAGGTGACCCGGGACCATTCCCTGTTGCAGGAACAGATAGACAGCGGCATGATCACGCCGGAACAGGCCAAGCATTCGCTCAACAAGAACCTGGTGACGCGGGCTCTCGGCGTGGACCCGGTGGTCGAGTCGGAGATCAGGGATTACGACACCCTCCCTGGAGACATCTACCTCCTGTGCTCCGACGGCCTGAGCGACATGGTGGACGACGAGGAGATCGGAATGACCCTGTCGGCCCTGTCGGCAAACCTGGAGTTGTGTGCGACGCAGCTGGTGCAGATGGCCAACGACAACGGCGGCCGCGATAATGTCTCGGTGATCCTGGTCCGCGTGCTCAAGGAGTACCCGGTGGCGCGTGGCTGGTGGGCCAGGCTCCTGGCCTGGTTTAAGTGAAGGAAGACCACGATGGCGAAGCTCATTCTCAGCATGGACGGCTTGGTGCTCAAGGAGATTCCGCTCAACAAGGAGCGGATGACCATCGGCCGCAAGCCCCACAACGACATCCAGATCGACAACCTGGCGATCAGCGGGGAACACTCGGTCATCGTGACCATCCTCAACGATTCGTTCCTGGAGGACCTCAACAGCACCAACGGCACCTACGTGAACGGGCAGCCGGTGAA
>JAEUNJ010000073.1 GCA_016791145.1 Rhodocyclaceae bacterium
GGTCACCGAGTCGCGCACGCCGACCCGGTCCGCCTGCCCGAGGGCCCCGGCCACGTGGCGTCGCAGGGCGGCATCCCGGCGGGCCAGGTCGACGCCGCCGGCCGCGTGGAAGCCGAGCCAGGCGCACCAGCGCAGCGCCGCCTTTTCCAGGACGTAGGGCGCCGGCGAGGCCGTGCCGAGGAATTCCGCCGCCCAGGAGGATCGTCCCGCCGGGTCCGCATCCAGCCGCGCAACGGCCTGGCGAGCCTCGTCATGCCCGCAGAGCATCACCGCCGCCGTCCAGGCGTCGCAATCGAGGATCTCGCCGCCCACGTGCAGCAGTTCCGCGGGAGGCCCTTCCCAGCCCGCCCCCAGGTCGCCGATCCCGAGGACCCGATGGCCGCCGAAGGGCCGCATGTCCCGGTTGGCCAGGCCGGCAAAGCGGATTTCCCGGCCGGGGAAGCGCTCGGCCAGCAGGTGGGGAAACAACAGGTCGCCCAGGTTGTGCCGGTCGAAGGCCCCGAAGAGGACGAGGGGCCGGGGGGTCATGGCCGTCCGGGCGCCAGGGGCGGCAGGCCGTGGCGGCGGCGCGCGTCGTCGCAGGCCGCGTCGCCCCGGCCCAGGGCCGCCAGGGGCGCGAACTCGCTGCAGGGGCCCGGACGCGACGGATAGATGGCGCATTCGACCCGCTCGCCGACCCGGCCGACCAGGGCGATGCAACGGGACGGCTGCGCCCCTGTCCCGCGCATGCGGGCGGTGGCCTGGGTAAGCCGCTCGGCCAGGGAAGCGGGGACCCGCCCGCCCGGGGCCTCGTCGAGTTCGTCGACCGTGAAGACGACCGGGAAGGTTGCGCAGCAGGCGCCGCAGGCCTGGCAGGGATTCATGGGCGGGGGGCACGCCCGGGCGGCGGGCGCCGGGCGAACGCCGGCGCCGGTCTGCCGGCCCCTCTCAGAACAGGTGCCGGCCGATCCACCAGAAGACGGCGGCGACCGTGGCGCTGGCCGGGATCGTGAGGATCCAGGCCCAGACGATGCCGCCGGCGACGCCCCAGCGGACGGCCTTGGCGCCGCCGGTGGACCCGACACCGGCGATGGCCCCGGTGATCGTATGCGTCGTCGATACCGGTATGCCCAGCCCGGTGGCCAGGAAGAGCGTGATGGCACCGCCGCTGTTGGCACTGAATCCCCTCGCCTGGTTGAGCTTCGTGATCCGCTGCCCCATGGTGCGGACGATGCGCCAACCGCCGAACAGCGTCCCCAGGCCGATGGAAACGTAACAGGAGATGACCACCCAGGCCGGTACCGAATCGCCCGCCTTGGACATGCCGGCCGCCACCAGCAGCATCCAGATGATCCCGATGGTCTTCTGGGCGTCGTTGCCCCCGTGGCCGAGGCTGTAGGCGGCCGCCGACAGCAGTTGCAGGCGCCGGAACACCCGGTCGGCCTTGCGCGGTGGCGTCCGGTTGCAGAGCCAGGAAACTCCCACCATCAGCAGGCCCCCGAGCAGGAATCCGAAGAGCGGGGAAAGGAAGATGAACAGCACCGTCTTGCCGACCCCCGACCAGATCAGCGACTCCGGGCCGCTCTTGGCGAGGGCGGCCCCCACCAGCCCGCCGATCAGGGCGTGGGAGGAACTGGACGGGATTCCGTAATACCACGTGATCACGTTCCAGGTGATCGCCCCGATCAGGGCACCGAACACCACGTAATGGTCCACGATGGCCGGCTCGATGGTGCCCTTGCCGATGGTCGAGGCCACCTTGAGCTGGAATACGAAGTACGCGATGACGTTGAACACCGCGGCCCAGACCACCGCCTGGTGGGGTTTCAGGACCCGGGTGGAGACCACCGTGGCGATGGAGTTCGCCGCGTCGTGGAACCCGTTCATGAAGTCGAAGGCGAGGGCCAGGGCCACCAGCAGGATGACCACTCCGAGACTCATCTGCACGCCGTCCATGGCGGGGCCTGCTCAGGAATTCTCGAGGACGATACCCTCGATGATGTTGGCCACGTCCTCGCAGCGGTCGGTGATCGTTTCCAGCAGCTCGTAGACGCTCTTCATCTTGATCAGCTCGCGGGTGTCCGCCTCCTCGCGGAACAGCCGGGTGATGCCGGTGCGCATCACGCGGTCGGCGTCGGATTCGAGCTTGTCGATCTCCTGGCAGGTCTTCAGGATCGCCGGGCCGTTCTCCATGTCGCCGAGCAGCGAGACGGCCGAGCGCACCCGCTCGCAGCAGGACGAACAAAGATCGGCCAGTTGCCCCGCCTCGGCGGTGAGCTTGCGGATGTCGTAGAGGTTCATGGACTCGGCGAAGTCCTGGATCATGTCCAGGATGTCGTCCATGCTCGAAATGAGCTGGTGAATCTCGTCCCTGTCGAGGGGGGTGTTGAAGGTCGTGTGCAGCAGCGCCACGGTGTCGTGGGTGATCTTGTCCGCGTCCTTCTCGAGTTCGTCGATGGCCTGGGCGCGGCGAGCAACGGTGTCGGGGGTTTCGGCCAGGTCGGCCACGAGACCCGCCAGTTCCCTGCCGCCCTTGCAGATCAGGTCGGCGTGCGCATTGAAAAGGGCGAAGAACTTCCCTTCCTGGGGCATCAGACGTGCGAACATGGTGCTGGGACCGGTAAGGAGACACGCAAGTCTACCAGTTCCGATACCGCCTCCCCCAACTGGTATCATGCCGCGTTTCCGCAGCGACTCCCCCATTGCAATGAAACGCACCCGTTTTTCCCGGCGCAGCAAGCTGACGCCCGCGGTGGACGAACTGCTGCGCCTGGCGCACGGCTATGCCCTGTCGGCAACGCGCATCGAGGATGCATTCTGGGAATCACGGCTGGCGGAGAGGGTGAACGGTCTCCTCCAGGAAGCGGACGAGGAAGTGTTCAACGCCGTGCTCGACCGCCTCTACAACGACAACGCCCGGGCCTACGACCAGTTGGCCGACGTCATCGAGTCGTGCGCCGAGAGCCGCACCGGGGAGAGCGACCTGCTGCTGTTCGTGGCCCCGATCCTGGCCTGGTCCCGCTATGGCATTCCCGCCGGGCCCGTGTCCAAGGAAGTACTGTCGAATGCCCGGGTGCAGCTCCAGGGCCATGTCTTCGCCAGGGGTGCGAAAGTCGGGCTTGCCGATTTCCTGTTCAGCCCGGACCAGTTGCCGCAGGGCTTCTGCGAGGCGGCCGGCCTGCGCGACCGGCTGGCGAAGGCCACCCTGCAGGGACGCGACCTGGCAGTCGATCCGGCCCAGTTGCCCGAAACCCAGAACTTCCTTTCCGACACCCGTTTCCTGATCGGCCTCGCCGCGGTCCCCCAGGGGGGGGCGCTGTTCCGCTGGCAGGAGGATGACGGCAACCGCGACGAGGCGGCCCGCCAGTGGCACACCCAGGGGGGCGAGGCATTGCGCCCGCTGCTGCCCGCCTGCGCCTTCGACGTCCTGCTGCCGCAGGCCTACCATGCCGGCTGCCGGGACGCGGACCGCCAGGCGCGCCCCTACTCCCTGCGGGCCGCCTGCGCCTACCTGGGGACCGCCCTGAACGTCCAGGCCTCGGAGTTGCAGGCCGTCGTCGCCCCGTTCCACGACCGGCGGCTGGAGGAGTTCCGGATCGGCTTCCTGCGGCGCGGCGCCTCCGAAGTCGTCCACGGGGTCGTCTGGCCGCTGCTGGACAGCGAGGACGAAACCACGGACATCGGTAGCCAGATCGAGGCGCTCCTCAAGGAACTGGGCGTCGGAGAGGTGATCGTGCTGGACCAGCGCTTCCCGCTGGAGTGGTGCGACGACTGCGGCGCCCCCCTCTACCCGAACCCGGATGGGGAACCGGTACACGCCGAGATGCCGGAGGAACAAGCCGAATCGGCGCCCCGGCAGTTGCACTGAGCCGGCACGCCCAGGGCCTGGGCGCCGCTCAGCCAGGCCGGTAGGGCGCCGGATCCACCGACGGGGGCCGGCCCGATACCAGGTCGGCCAGCAGCCGGCCGGAACCGCAGGCCATGGTCCATCCAAGGGTACCGTGCCCGGTGTTGAGGAACAGGCCCCGAATCCGGGTCGGTCCGACGAGGGGAACGTTCCCCGGCGTGGACGGGCGCAGGCCCGCCCAGGATTCCGCCGTCTCGCGCCGTCCGGCCTCCGGAAACCAGTCGAATACCCGGTCCAGGATGGCACCGCAGCGGGTCGGATTCACCGTCGTGTCGTAACCCGCGAATTCGGCGGTTCCCGCCACCCGCAAGCGATTTCCCAGCCGGGAAAAGACGATCTTGTGCCCGTCGTCGGTCAGGCTCACGGTCGGGGCGATGGCGCCGTCCGGCACCGGGAGGGTCACCGAGTATCCCTTGGCCGGGTAGACGGGCACGGCGATCCCCAGGGGCCGCGCCAGCAGGGGTGAATGGCTCCCGGCGCAGACCACCACGGCATCGGCCGCCAGGGTTCCGCCGGCCGTGCGGACCCCCACGCACCGCCCCCCCTCGGCCAGCAGGGCCGATACCGGCAGGGAGAACCGGAATTCGACCCCCTTTCCACGGCAGCGCTCGGCCAATCCGCGGGTGAAGAGATGGGCATCGCCCGATTCGTCGGCCGCCGTGTAGGTACCGCCGACCAGGCGGACCCGGGATCCCGCCAGGGCCGGCTCGATGGCGAGGCATTCCGCGGCGGTCTTCACCACGCGGTCGCACCCGAATTCCCTCATCAGGGCGGCCTGGCCGGCCGCATGCGCGAACTCGGCGTCGTCGGAATAAATGTGCAGGATGCCCCGTTCACGATGCAGGTAGTCGAAACCGGCCTGAGCCCGCAATTCCCTGAGCCGGGAGCGGCTCTCGAGGGCCAGGGCAAGGATGGCGATGGTGTTCGCCCGGGCCCGGGCCGCGGTGCATTGGCCCAGGAAACGCAGGCCCCAGGCCCACTGGGCCGGGTCGGCCCGCAGGCGCCAGAGGAGCGGGGAAGCCTCGCGGCCGAGCCAGCGCAGTATCCGGGCCGGCGCCGCGGGGCTCGCCCAGGGTTCCGCGTGGCTGACGGAGATCTGGCCGCCGTTGGCGAAGCTGGTCTCCATGGCGGGGCCTTCCCGCCGGTCGACGACCGTGACCTCGTGCCCCGCCTCCGCCAGGTACCAGGCGGAGGCGACGCCGACGACGCCGGCACCGAGGACGATGACACGCATGGTGCGAGAATCCTGCTGGCGGAGCGCGGAAAACGGCGGATTATAGGCGGCTGGCTCGGACGGGGAGACGGCATGGCGAAGATCAGCAAGACGGACGCGGAGTGGCTGGCGCAGCTCACGTCCGTGCAGTACGACGTGACGCGCCGCAAGGGCACGGAGCGGGCCTTCACCGGCGAGTACTGGGATTGCCACGACGCGGGGACCTATGCCTGCGTCTGCTGCGGCACCCCCCTGTTCGACTCGGGGGAGAAGTTCGATTCCGGCTGCGGCTGGCCGAGCTTCAACGCCCCGGTCGATGCCTCGGGAATAGAAGAGCACGAAGACCGAAGCTTCGGCATGGCGCGGACGGAAGTCGTCTGTGCCAATTGCGGCGCCCACCTCGGCCACGTGTTTCCCGACGGGCCGCCCCCGACCGGATTGCGCTACTGCATCAACTCCGCCGCGCTGCGGCTGCGCCGTCGCTGACCCGATATAATCCCTTGCCATGAAACTGCTTTTCGATCTCTTCCCCGTCATCCTGTTCTTCGCCACCTACAAGGTCGCCCAGTCCTTCCCGGACGACGCCACCGCGCATGCGACGCAACTGCTGAGTCACCTGGGCGCCGGCGGCATGGTCAGCGTCGACCAGGCGCCGATTCTCCTGGCCACGTTGGCGGTGATCCTGGGGACGATGATCCAGGTGGCCTGGGTGTGGTTCCATCACGGGAAGGTGGACAAGATGCTCTGGGTCAGCCTCGTGCTGGTGACGGTCTTCGGCGGCCTGACGCTGGCCTTGCGCGACGACACCTTCATCAAGTGGAAGCCGACCGTCCTGTACTGGGTGTTCGCGGCGGCACTGTTCATTTCCGACAGGTTCGCCGGCAAGAACCTGATGCGGGCCATGCTGGAATCCCAGTTCTCCCTGCCCGATCCGGTGTGGACCAGGTTCAACCTGTCCTGGGCGGTTTTCTTCCTGTTCATGGGCGCCGCCAACCTGTTCGTGGCCCTGTCCTTCTCCAACGACACCTGGGTGAACTTCAAGCTCTTCGGCGGCACCGGGCTGATGATGGTCTTCATGCTCGTCCAGGGCTATTTCCTGCTCAAGCACATCGAACCGGAACCCGAAGAGAAGGACAAGGCCAAGTGATCTACGCCATCGTCGGCGAGGACGTCCCGGGAAGCCTGGAAAGGCGCCTGGCCGCCCGCCCGGCGCACCTGGAACGCCTGCACGCGTTGCGCGACCAGGGGCGGCTCCTGATGGCCGGCCCCTTCCCGGCGGTCGACAGCCCGGACCCCGGATCCGCGGGCTTCACGGGCAGCCTGATCGTCGCCGAGTTCCCCTCGCTTCCGGAGGCGGAGGCCTGGGCCGGTGCCGACCCCTACGTCATGGCAGGCGTGTACGCCCGCGTCACCGTCCGGCCTTTCAAACGCGTCCTGCCGTGAATCGGGTCGAGGCGATCCGGCAGGGCCTGGCCGCGCTGGCACCGCTGCGCCTGGAGATCGTCGACGAGAGCCACCTGCACGCGGGCCATGCGGGCGCCCGCGACGGTGGCGGCCATTTCCGCGTCGCCATCGTGGCCGAGGGCTTCCGCGGCCAGCCGACGATGCGCCGCCACCGCATGGTGTATGATGCGCTGGGCCCGCTGATGAAGCGCGAGATCCATGCCTTGAGCATCATCGCCAAGGCCCCCGACGAAACCTGAACATCCCCTCCAGCAAGGACCATCGATGAATCGTATTGCGAAATTCCGTCTCGTTCCCATGGCGATCGCCCTCTCGGCATCCCTGGCGGCCCTGCCCGTCCTGGCCAAGGAGCCGGCGAAGGCCGAAGCGAAGAAGGAGGCGAAGGCGGAAGGCACGCCCGAAACCGTCGCCAATGTCAATGGCAAGGCGATCTCCCGTCGCCTCGCCGACGCCTTCGTCGCCGCCCAGGCAGCCCAGGGCAGGCCGGACTCGGAGGAACTGCGGGCGCAAGTCCGCGACGAACTGATCCAGCGCGAGATCATCTCCCAGAAGGCCGTCGCCCTGGGCCTGGACAAGAACCCTGCGGTGCAGGCCCAGATGGAACTCGCGCGGCAGAGCGTCCTCGTGAATGCCTACGTGGCGGATTACGTGCGCAGCCACCAGCCCACCGAGGATCAGATGAAGGCCGAGTACGAAAAGGTCAAGGCCCAGCGGGGTGACAAGGAATTCAAGGCCCGCCACGTCCTCGTCGAGACCGAGGACCAGGCGAAGGCCATCATCGACAAGCTGAAGAAGGGCGAGAAGTTCGACGAGCTGGCCAAGCAGTCCAAGGACCCGGGATCGAAGGACAAGGGTGGCGAACTGGGCTGGTCGGAGCCGGCGAACTACGTGAAGCCCTTCGCCGATGCGCTGAAGTCGCTGGCCAAGGGCAAGTTCACCGAGGCGCCGGTGAAGACCGACTTCGGCTGGCACGTGATCCTGCTCGAGGACTCCCGGGAACTGAAGATGCCCTCCATGGACGAGGTGAAGCCGCAGATCGGCCAGATGCTGGTCCAGCAGCAGATCGTCAAGCACATGCAGGACCTGCGGTCCCAGGCGAAGATCAAGTAAGGCCGC
>JAEUNJ010000147.1 GCA_016791145.1 Rhodocyclaceae bacterium
GGCGCTCATCGCCAGCGGCTCCCTGTCGCACCGCATCCACGACAATGCCGTGGTCGAGAAGGGGACGCTGAGCATCAGCGACGAGTTCTACAAGCAGGTGGACCTGCGCGCCCTGCAGCTCTGGGAGGAGGGCCGCTGGCCGGAATTCACCCGCATGCTGCCCACCTATGCGAAGACCTGTTACGGGGAAGGCTGGATGCACGACACGGCCATGCTGCTCGGCGCCCTGGGCTGGGACGCCTACGCCGGCAAGGTGGAAGTCGTGACGCCCTACTTCGAGAGCTCGGGCACCGGCCAGGTGAACGCGGTTTTTCCGCTGGACTGACGATGGGCAAGCTGGCCCTGGCGGCGAAGATCACGCATGTGCCGTCGATGTACCTGTCGGAGCTGCCCGGCCGGCACCAGGGTTGCCGGCAGGCGGCCATCGACGGCCACCGGGAGATCGGCCGGCGCTGCCGGGAACTCGGGGTGGACAGCATCGTCGTCCTCGACACCCACTGGCTGGTGAACGCCGGCTACCATGTCAATTGCAACGGCCGCTTCCAGGGCGTCTATACCAGCAACGAGCTGCCCCACTTCATCCGCGACATGCCCTACGCCTACGACGGCGACCCGGCCCTGGGGCGGCTGATCGCCGGGACGGCCACGGCCGCCGGCGTGCATACCCGCGCCCACGAGATCGCCAGCCTGGAACTGGAATACGGCACCCTGGTGCCGATGCGCTACATGAACGGCGACCGCCGCTTCCGGGTGGTGTCGGTGGCCGCCTGGTGCGCCTGGCACAGGCTCGAGGACAGCCTGCGCTTCGGCGCCGCCGTGCGCGAGGCCATCGAGCGCAGCGATGCCACCGTCGCGGTATTCGCCAGCGGCTCCCTCTCGCACCGCTTCAACGACAACGGCAGCCCGGAAGAGATGATGCACAAGGTCTGGGACCCAGCCCTGGAGGAGGCCGACCGCCGCGTCGTGGCGCTCTGGCAGGCCGGCGACTTCCGCAGCTTCTGCGCCATGCTGCCCGAGTACGCGGAGCGCTGCCACGGCGAGGGCGGCATGCACGACACGGCGATGCTGCTGGGCCTGCTCGGCGGTCCCGCCTACGACCGCCCGGTGGAGGTGGTGACGCCCTACTTCGGCAGTTCCGGCACCGGGCAGATCAATGCCGTCTTCCCGGTCGCCTGAATCCCCTTCCCCGTCCGACGACCATGCCGCATTTCCTGATCGAGATCACCGACAACATCGCCGCCGAGGCCGACATCCCCGGCCTGCTCAAGAAGGTCAACGAGACCCTGATCGCCCAGGGCGGAGTCTTCCCCATCGGCGGCATCCGGTCCCGGGCCGTGGTCCTGGCACATTACCGGATGGCCGACGGGGAAGCCGACTACGCTTTCGCCCATGCCCAACTGAAGATCGGCGCCGGACGCCCGCCGGAGGTGAGGAAGAAGGCCGGCGACGAACTCTTCGCGGCCATCACGGCGCATTTCGCCGACCTGTATGCCCGGCGCTACCTGGCCCTGTCCATGGAAATCGCCGAATTCGACGAGGCCGGCACCTGGAAGCAGAACAACGTCCACGCCCGATTCCGCAAGGATTGACGCCCATGCTGCAACTCTCCCCCGACACCCACAAGGACATCGCCCGGCGCCTCCACGAGGCCGAGAAGACCCGCGTCCAGATCCGCCAGGTCTCCCTGGACCATCCGGAAATGACCATGGACGACGCCTACGCCGTGCAGAGCCGCTGGATCGAGCTCAAGGTCGCCGAGGGCCAGGCCATCAAGGGACACAAGATCGGCCTCACCTCGCGGGCCATGCAGCAGTCCTCGCAGATCAGCGAGCCCGACTACGGCACGCTGATGGACCGCATGTTCTTCGCCGAGGGCGGCGACATCCCCATCGAGCGCTTCATCGTGCCGCGGGTGGAGATCGAGCTGGCCTTCATCCTGGCCAGGCGCCTGGAAGGGCCGGACGTGACGATCTTCGACGTGCTCAATGCCACCGACCACGTGACCCCGGCCGTCGAGATCATCGACCAGCGCTGCCCCCAGGTGGACCCGGAGACGAAGCGCATGCGCAAGGTCTTCGACACCATCTCGGACAACGCCGCCAACGCCGGCATCGTGCTCGGCGGCCGCCCGGTGCGACCCCACGACCTGGACCTGCGCTGGATCGGCGGCCTCTGCTACAAGAACGGCATGATCGAGGAGACGGGGGTCGCGGCCGGCGTGCTCAACCACCCGGCCAACGGCATCGCCTGGCTGGCGCGGAAGCTCGCTCCCCACGGCATCGCCCTGGAACCGGGCCAGGTGATCCTGGCCGGCTCCTTCATCCGCCCGGTCCCCGCCGCCGCCGGCGACAGCTTCCACGTGGACTACGGTCCGCTGGGCGGCATCGGCTTCCGGTTTGCATGAAAGGCTTTTTCACCACAGAGGACACGGAGGACGCAGAGGAAAGGCTGGGAGAAAGGAAAATCCATGCCTCACGCCATCGGGGATTCCCTGTCTTCCTCCGTGTCCTCCGTGTCCTCTGTGTTTAAGAAGGAATTTTCCTGGAATACCTCATGGACATCCCCAAGAACGAATTCAAGCGCGCCCTGGCCAAGAGCCGGGCGCAGATCGGCGTCTTCGTCGGTCTGGACAGCCCCATCGCCACCGAGGTGCTGGCCACGGCCGGCTTCGACTTCCTGCTGGTGGACGGCGAGCACGGCCCCGGCGACGTGCGCTCCATCCTCGCCCAGCTCCAGGCGGCGGCAGCCTACCCGGTTTCCGTCGTCGTCCGCCCGGCCAACCACGACGCCTCGCTGATCAAGCGCCTGCTCGGCATCGGCGTCCAGACCCTGCTGGTGCCCATGGTGGAAACGGCCGAGCAGGCGGCCGCCCTGGTGGCCGCCACCCGCTACCCGCCGGCCGGCATCCGCGGCGTCGGCACGGGGCTGGAGCGCGGCGCCCGCTGGAACGCCATCGACGGCTACCACCTGAAGGCCGATGCCGAGATGTGCCTGGTCGTCCAGGTGGAGTCCATGGCCGGCCTGGCCAACCTGGACGCCATCGCCGCCACCCCCGGGGTGGACGGCGTGTTCATCGGGCCGGCCGACCTGGCCGCCTCGATGGGCCACCTGGGCCAGACCGGGCACCCCGAGGTGCGGGCGGCCATTTCCGACGCCATCGCCCGCATCGGCGCCGCCGGCAAGGCCCCCGGCGTCTTCGCCCACGATCCGGCCCTCGGCGCCCAGTACCGGGAAGGAGGCGCCGTCTTCCTGGCCGTCGGCGCCGACACCGGCCTGCTGCGCAATGCCGCCGTCAAGCTGGCGGCCTCGTTCAAGGACACCGGCGGCGCCGCCGGGGCGACCTACTGAGCGGCGCGGGAGAAGGCCGATGACCACCGACGTCCGCTCCTACGAACGCCCGGCCCGCTTTCCGGAGGCGGAATGGAACGCCCGCGTCCAGCTCGCCGCGGCCTACCGCATCTTCGACCACCTGGGGTGGACGGAGCTGATCTACAACCACATCTCGCTGCGCGTGCCCGGGCCCGAGCGGCACTTCCTGATCAATCCCTTCGGCCTGCACTATTCGGAGGTGCGCGCCTCCAACCTGGTCAAGGTGGACATCGCGGGCAACATCGTCGGCCACTCGGACTGGCCGATCAACCCCGCCGGCTTCACCTTCCACGGCAAGATCCACGAGAAGGTGCCGGAGGGCCATTGCGTGATGCACGTGCACACCACCGCCACCCAGGCCGTCTGCTGCCTGGAGGACGGGCTATCGTTCTCCAATTTCTATGCCGCCCAGCTCTACGGCAAGGTCGCCTACCACGAGTTCGAGGGCATCACCGTGCACCGGGACGAAGGGGAACGGATCCTCGCCAGCGCCGGCGACAAGCCCGTGCTGCTGCTGCGCAACCACGGGCCGGTGACCATCGGCCACACCCTGCCCCAGGCCTTCGCCCTGATGTGGCTGGTGAACCGGGCCTGCGAAATCCAGGTGGCATCGATGGCCATGGGCCGGGTGGCCGAGATCCCGGTGCCCGTCCTGGAGAAGTGCGTCGCCGATTCCCTGAATTTCGATCCCAGGTTCGGCGCCGGGGCCGACGCCTTCGCCGCCCTGCAGCGGGTCGTGGACCGGATCGATCCAGGCTACCGGTATTGAACCAGGGATGCCGTTGGCACGCGACGCAGGGAGGCAAGGGAGGCCGCGGCGTCTCCTGAGAGGCGACGGCTTTCGCGGGTGCGGCGCCCTCGCTGCGGCGGGTACCCGGTTCCCACTGACTCCTCCGGTGACCCGGCGGTGAAGAATCCGGCATCATTGCACCCGCCCGTCCAGCCGTTCCGGGCCATTTCCAGGGGTTCATGTCCATGAAAGTCTGCATCGTCGGCGCCGGCGCCATCGGCCTCGTCTTCGGCGCCCGCCTCGCCGCCCTCGGGCATCAGGTCTCCGCCCTGGCCCGCGGCGCGACCCTGGCCGCCCTCCAGGACAGGGGTATCCGGCTCGAAGCGGGCGGCGCGGTGGTTTCCCACTCGGTGAACCCGGTGGCGGACAGCCGCGAAGCCGGCATCCAGGACCTGGTGGTCGTTGCCGTCAAGGAGCCGGCGCTGGCTGCCGTCGCCGCCGCGATCCCGCCCCTGCTGGGACCCGACACCGTCGTCCTGACGGCCATGAACGGCGTGCCCTGGTGGTTCTTCGACGGGCTGCCCGGCCCCTTGCACGGGACGGTCCTGGACGCCGTGGACCGGAGCGGCGCGCTGCGCGCGCTGATCCCGACGCGGCACGTGATGGGCTGCGTGGTCCATATGTCCTGCGCCTCCCCGGAGCCGGGCCTCAGCCGCATCGCCCTGGGCAACGGCATCATCGTCGGCGAGGCGGCCGGCGGTGCCTCCCCGCGCCTCGACGCCCTGGCAACGGAACTGGGCCGGGCCGGCTTCGACGCCAGGGCCTCGGCCTCGATCCAGCGCGACATCTGGTACAAGCTGTGGGGCAACATGACCATGAATCCGATGTCGGCCCTCACCGGCGCGACGACCGACCGCATCCTCGACGATCCCCTGGCGAACGACCTGGTGGTGGCGGTGATGTCGGAGGCGGCCGCGGTCGGGGCGGCCATCGGCTGCCCCATCGCCCAGACCCCCGGGGAGCGCAATGCCGTCACGCGCCAGTTGGGCGCCATGCGCACGTCCATGCTGCAGGACGCCGACCGGGACCGCCCCCTGGAGATCGACGCCCTGCTGGCCATCGTCCACGAAATCGCCGTCCGGGTCGGCGTCCCGGTCCCCCATACCGCCGGCCTGCTGGGGTTGATCCGCCTCTTCGCCCGCCAGCGGGGCCTGTACGCCTGAAGCACCGGCGCCGCCGGGAACAAGACCGAATGACAACGTCGTCCCTCCCCGCCCCCATGCGGGCCCTGGCCCACCCGGCCTTCCGTTACTACTTCGCCGGGCAGGCCGTTTCAATCCTCGGTTCGTGGATCCAGCAGGTGGCCCTGGCCTGGCTGGTCTACCGGCTCACGGGATCGGCGACGCTGCTCGGGCTGACCGCCTTCGCCGCCCTCATTCCGCAACTCTTCGTGGGGCCCCTGGCCGGCGCCTGGATAGACCGCCACGACAAGCGGCGCACCCTGGTCGGCGTCCAGTTCCTGCTCGCCCTCCAGGCCGCCGTTCTCGCCCTGCTGACCTGGACCGGGTCCATCGGCCCGCCCCTGATCGTGGCCATGTCCGTCGCCCTGGGCATCCTGAACGCCTTCGACACGCCCCTGCGCCAGTCCATGATCTCGGCCATGGTGCCGCGCCGGGAGGACCTGCCCAATGCCCTGGCGCTGAACGCCATGCTGTTCAACCTGGGCCGCTTCGTGGGCCCGCCGGTGGCGGGCTTCCTGGTCGGGCTCACGTCGGAGGCGGCCTGCTTCGCCATCAACGCGGTGTCCTTCACGGCCCTCATCGCCGGCCTGCTGCGGATGCGGGTTCCGCCGACGCCGCGGGCCCAGGGCTCCGTGGGCCACGTGTTCCGGGAGGGCCTGCGCTATGCCTGGAACGATTATGCAATCCGCACCGTGCTGGTGATGCTGACGCTGCTCAACCTCACCGCCTCGGCCTACGCGGTGCTGCTGCCCATCTTCGCCAGGGAGGTCTTCGGCGGCGATGCCCGCACCCTGGGCCTGCTCTGGGGCGCCGCGGGCTGCGGCGCCTTCGCCTCCACGCTGTTCCTGGCGGCCCGCAAGTCCCTGCCCGCGGTGGTCCGGGGCGTCGCGGGCGGCGTGGTGATGAGCGCCGCCGCGCTGCTGGCCTTCCCGCTGACGACCCGCCTGGAAATCGCGCTGCCCGCGATGGCGGCCCTCGGCTTCGGCATCTCGGTCTGCAACGTGGGGGTGAACACGATCCTGCAGAGCCTTGCGCCGGACCGGCTGCGCGGCCGGGTCGTCTCCCTCTTCACCGCCGCCCGCTTCGGCTTCGACGCGGTCGGCGGCCTCATCGCCGGCTTCGTGGCCGCGGCCTTCGGCGCCCCGGCCACCCTGGTCGGCGAGGGCGTGATCCTGGTCGCCGGCGCGGCCTGGTTCCTCGGGCACCGGCGGGACATCCAGCGGGCCACCGGCGTGGCGGTCGCCTCGGGCGGGGGCCGGGGCGGTTAAACTCGTTCCTCCCGTCCGCAAGGAGCGTCCCATGCGCGCCGCACTCCTCTTCCCGCTCCTCGTCCTCGCGCTGGCGGCGCCGGCCGTCGCCGGGGACAACCTGTACTGCGGCGGCGCCGTCCGGCAAACGGTGCACAGCGACCTCGCCAACGTGGTCGGGGAACTGACCCTGGAGTACGTGGCCGAGAACGGGGCCGCCGGCGGCATCATGCGCTGCGGCTACGGCTATGCCGCCGAGAAATGCGGCGACCACGCGACCGCCAACCGGATCTACGACCGCTGCATCGCCGCCGGCCACGTGGGCGCCATGCTCTGGAAGGCGCTGCTGTTCGAGAACGGCAACGGCGTGCCGCGCGACCTGGCGAGGGCCGCCGAGCTCTACCGCCGGGCCGGGGAGTCCGGCACCTCCGGCTATGCCACCCTGGGCAAGCTGCACTACGCCACCGCCCTGCTGCTCGGGCGGGGCGTGGCGCAGGACGAGGCGGTCGCCCGCCGCTGGTTCGCCGCCGCCGCCGCGGAAGGGGACCGGGACGCGGCCGAGTTCCTGCGCACCGGATACCACACGGCCCAGCGCGACGGCGACGGACGCGGCGTGGGCACGCCCCCGGGGAAATGAGCGTGGCGGCCCCCTCCGCCGCCCCGCGCGTCTTCGTCAGCCGCCCGGTGTTCCCGGAGGTTCTGGACTACCTCGGGAAGCACCTGGAGGTGGCGGTCAATCCGGGCGCGGAGGCCCTTCCGCCCGACGCGCTGGCGGCCGCCGTGGCCGACCGGGAGGGCCTGCTCCTGTCGGGATTCGATCCCTTCCGCGCCGAGCTCGTGGCCCGCTGCCCCCGGCTCCGGGCCGTCTGCAACATCGCCGTCGGCTTCAACAACATCGACGTGGCGGCCTGCACGGAGGCCGGAATCCGGGTCACCAATACCCCCGACGTGGTGGACGACAGCACCGCCGACCTCGCCTGGGCGCTGATCCTGGCCGCCGGCCGGCAGGTGGTGGCCTGGGACCGCTGGCTGCGCGCCGGAAACTGGCAGGACACGGCGCGCAATCCCCTGCGCGGGCTGGACATCCACCACGCCACCCTGGGCATCCTGGGGCTGGGACGGGTCGGACGCGCCATCGCCGCCCGGGCGGCCGGGTTCTCCATGCAGGTGGTCTATCACAACCGGCGGCGCCTCGCGCCGCAAGACGAGGCGGCCACGGGCGCGCGCTGGCTGCCCAGGGACGAATTGCTGCGCGCGTCGGACTTCCTCGTCCTGGCCCTGCCCTACACGCCCGAGAACCGCCACGCCCTGGGCGCGGCGGAACTGGCGCTGATGAAACCCACGGCCTGCCTGATCAACGTGGCCCGGGGCGGCATCGTGGACGACCGGGCCCTGGTCGCGGCGCTGCGCGAGAAGCGCCTGGCCGGCGCGGGGCTGGACGTGTTCGAGAACGAGCCCGCCCTGGACCCGGGCTTCCTGGACCTGGACAACGTGGTGCTGACGCCCCACATCGGCACGGCCACCCGGGCCACCCGCGTCGCCATGGCCCTGCGCGCCGCGGAGAACCTGGTGGCGGCGATGCGGGGACACCGTCCCCGGGACCTGGTGAACCCGGAGGTAGAATCGAGGCTCCGCGCCTGAGTGCGCATCCGCCTGGAGTCCCGCCATGACCGTCTGCCCCGTCGCCATCGTCGCCGGCTGCGCCAAGTGCCCCGTCGAGAAGGTCTGCCTGCTGAAGGGCGTGCTCGGCGATTACAGGAAGCCGGAACCGCCCGCCGCCGGAAAATCCGCCCCGGCGGAAAAAGCGAAGAAGTAGCCCCGGGGGCAGGCGTCACTCGGCGGACGCCATTCCGACGGCCTTCTCCCAGGCCGCCATGCGCTCCGCCGCCCGGGCCCGGTCCAGGGTCGGATGGAAGGTCCGCTCCGCCCGCCACCGGTCGGCCAGTTCGTCGAGGCTCCGATAGACGCCGGCGGCCAGGCCCGCCAGGTACGCGGCCCCCAGGGCCGTCGTCTCCACCACCTTAGGCCGCACGACGGGGATGCCGGACAGGTCGGCCTGGAACTGCATCAGCAGGTCGTTCACGCAGGCGCCGCCATCCACCCGCAGTTCGGTGACGCGCACGCCGCCGCCGCCGGCGTCGCGGTTGATCGCCTCCAGTAGGGCGGCGCTCTGGAAGGCGATGGATTCCAGGGCGGCCCGGGCAATATGCGCGACGGTGGTGCCGCGGGTCAGCCCGACGATGGCGCCGGTGGCATGGGGCTTCCAGTAGGGCGCGCCCAGGCCGGTGAAGGCCGGCACGAAGGTGACGCCGCCCGCGTCGGGCACCGATTCCGCCAGGGCCTGCACCTCGGCCGAGCTGCGGATGGCGCGCAGCCCGTCGCGCAGCCATTGGACGACGGCGCCGCCGATGAAGACGCTGCCCTCGATGACGAACCGCGGGGCGGTCGTCGGCTGGGCCGCCGCGGTGGTGATGAGGCCGCTGTTCGACAGCCCGAACTCCGCCCCCGTGTGCATCAGCATGAAGCAGCCGGTGCCGTAGGTGTTCTTGGCCAGGCCGGCCCGGAAGCAGCCCTGGCCGAAGAGGGCGCCCTGCTGGTCGCCCACCATGCCGCCGACGGGAACGCAGGCGCCCAGCAGGTCCGCGTCGGTCTCGCCGAAGGCATGGCTGGAGGGGCGCACCTCGGGAAGCAATGACTCCGGGATATCCAGCGCCGCCAGCAGGTCCCCGTCCCAGCGGTTGCGGCGGATGTCGAACAGCAGGGTGCGGGCGGCGTTGCTGACGTCGGTGACATGGACGCGGCCGCCCGTCAGTTGCCACATCAGCCAGGTGTCGATGGTGCCGAAGGCGAGTTCGCCGCGCGCCGCGGCCGCCCGGGCGCCGGGCACGTTGTCGAGCAGCCAGCGGATCTTGGTGGCCGAGAAGTAGGCGTCGACGATCAGGCCCGTGCGCTCGCGCACCAGGCCCTCCAGGCCGTCCTGGCGCAGCCTCGCGCAGAGGGGTTCGGTGCGCCGGTCCTGCCAGACGATGGCGTTGTGGATGGGCTGGCCGGTGCGGCGGTTCCAGACGACGGTGGTCTCGCGCTGGTTGGTGATGCCCAGCGCGGCCACGTCGGCGGCGCCGATCCCCGCCCGGGCCAGGGCCTCGCGCGCCGTGTCGAGCTGGGTCCGCCAGATCTCCATCGGGTCGTGCTCGACCCAGCCCGGATTGGGGAAGATCTGGCGGAATTCCCGCTGGGCCATGCCGGCGATGCCGCCCTCGGCGTCGAAGACGATGGAACGGGAACTCGAGGTACCCTGGTCCAGGGCAAGCAGGAAAGCCATGATTCCTCCTTTTCGGGCGCCGGGCCGCCCCAATGCCCGCCAGGCGGACCCGATCGGTCGATTCCCCCGCCCCGGGGCGCGGATTGCGCCATCCTATCTCGCCGGGCGTCGACCCGCCGGGTCCGCGACCCGCGGCCGCTGGCCGGTGGCGTTTTCCGGGATAATGATGCCCGGAGCAAATCCCGCGCGGGCCGGCCGGTCCGCCCGCCACGAACGCCTGCCGCGCCGCCGAGCCGTCGATGAATTCCCATGCCCAGTCCGGGCGAGCCCTGTTGCGGATCGCCGTTCCCCTGGTCGTCCTGGCCGTCCTCGCCGGCGCCTTCCTCTGGTTCACCCGGCCGAAGCCCGTGGCCGTGGTCCTGGCGGAAGTGGGCGAGGGACGGGTGGAAACCACGGTGGCCAATACCCGGGCAGGGTCGGTGGCGGCCTGCCGGCGCGCCAAGGTGGCGCCGAACTCCGGCGGGCGCATCGCCCGCCTCCCCGTGAAGAAGGGCGACCGGGTTCCGGCGGGCGCCCTGCTGCTGGAGCTCTGGAACGACGACCTGGCCGCCCGGGAACGGGTCTCCCGCGAGCAGATCGGCACGGCGCGGGCGCGGGTGGCGGAAACCTGCCAGATCGCCCGGGCCGCCGCCAGCGAGGCGAGGCAGGCCCGCCAGTTGCGCGACAGGGGCTTCGTCTCCGAGGAGAAGGTGGTGCGGGCCGAGGCCGAGGCCGCCTCCCGCCAGGCGAGCTGCGAATCGGCCGGCGCCCAGGTGAAGGAGGCGGAGGCACGCCTTTCCGCCTCCCGGGCGGACACCGAGCGCACGGTGCTGCGGGCGCCCTTCGCCGGAATCGTCGCGGAGATCAACGGGGAACTGGGCGAGTACCTGACCCCCTCTCCACCGGGCATCCCGACCCTGCCGGCCATCGACCTGATCGACGACACCTGTCTCTACGTGACGGCCCCCATCGACGAAGTGGATGCGGCCCAGCTGAAGGTGGGCATGCAGGGACGCATCACCCTGGACGCCTACCGTGGCCGGCATTTCGCCGGCCACGTGCGGCGCATCGCCCCCTACGTGCTGGCCCTGGAGAAGCAGGCCCGCACGGTGGAGGTGGAGGTGGAATTCGAGAACGCCGGCGAGGCGAAGCACCTGCTGGTGGGCTACAGCGCCGACATCGAGGTGGTGCTGGAGACCCGGGAGAAGGTGCCGCGCGTCCCCACCGCGGCCCTGATGCCCGGCAACCGGGCCCTGGTCCTGGGCGCCGATGGCCGCCTGGAGGAGCGCAGGATCGAGGCCGGGCTGGCCAACTGGGAGTTCACCGAGATCAAGTCGGGGCTGAAGGCCGGCGACAAGGTGGTCACCTCCCTGGACCGGGAGGGCCTCAAGGCCGGCGCCCGGGCCGTGGAGGAAGCGGCGAAGCCGGCCGCGGCCGGGAAATAGGCGGCTCTCCACCGCAAAGGCGCGAAGGCGCAACGTTCGCAAAGGATCCGGATGGGAATCGCGCACCGACCTTCGTCCGGACTCCACCCGGCGCCGGCCCCGACGGGCGATTCGCCGCACCACCGCACCCCGGCGGCGGGGATTTCGCGATGATCCGCCTCACCGACATCGAGCGGGTGTTCACCGTCGGCGACGAGCAGGTGCACGCGCTGCGCGGCGTGAATCTGGTCATCGGCCCGGGGGAATACCTGTCCATCATGGGCCCGTCCGGGTCCGGCAAGTCGTCGCTGCTCAACGTGCTGGGACTCCTGGACCGCCCCAACGCCGGCCGCTACGAACTGGAGGGCCGGGACGTGACGGGGCTCTCCGACGACGAACTGGCCCGGGTGCGGCGGGAGCGGATCGGCTTCGTCTTCCAGTTCTTCCACCTGGTGCCGCGCCTGACGGCCGAGGGCAACATCGAACTGCCGATGGTGCTGGCCGGCATCGAACCGGCGGAGCGGCGCCGGCGCCTGGACAGGCTCCTGGCCGAGTACGGGCTGGAATCCCGGGCCCGCCACCGGCCGGACCAGCTCTCCGGCGGCCAGTGCCAGCGGGTGGCGATCGCCCGGGCCATGTCGATGAATCCCAGCGTCATCCTGGCCGACGAGCCGACCGGCAACCTCGACCGCAGCACGGGCCAGGAGGTGATCGCCCTGCTCGAGGCCCTGCATGCCGGCGGCGGCACCCTGGTGATGGTCACCCACGACGCGGAGATCGGCGGCCGCGCGAAGCGCCGCATCCGCATCGTGGACGGCCGCATCGTCGGGGACGAGCGGTGACCGACCGCCGGACGGAGCCGCCGGGCCCATGC
This sequence comes from Rhodocyclaceae bacterium, assembly GCA_016791145.1. Lineage (GTDB taxonomy): Bacteria > Pseudomonadota > Gammaproteobacteria > Burkholderiales > Rhodocyclaceae > JAEUNJ01. The sequence continues at coordinate 12,187 of JAEUNJ010000147.1, forward strand.
GTTTCTCCGACCTGATCGGCTTCGCCTGGCAGGTGGTGCGGGGCAGCCGCTCGCGCACCTTCCTGATCCTGCTCGCCATGAGCATCGGCGTGGCGGCGGTGGTGGTGGTGAGTTCCCTGGGCGAGGGCGCCCGGCGCTACGTGCTGAACCAGTTCGGTTCCCTGGGCACCAACCTGATCATCGTGCTTCCCGGCCGCTCGGAAACCGGCGGCATCAATCCCGGCGTGGTGGTCGCCAAGACGCCCCGCAGCCTGACGCTGGACGATGCGCTGGCCCTCACCCGCAGCCAGGCCATCCGCCGGGTGGCGCCGCTGATCGTCGGCGCCGGCGACCTGCGCTGGGGATCGAAGAGCCGGGAGACGCCGGTGCTCGGCTCCACGGCGGAAATGCTCGACATCCGGCACATGGAGACGGCCCAGGGCCATTTCCTGCCGGCGGGGGACCCGCACCACGCCCAGCCGGTCTGCGTGATCGGCGCGAAGCTGCGCCGGGAGCTGTTCGGCGCCCGGCAGCCCCTGGGGGAATGGGTGCGCATCGGCGACCGGCGCTTCCGGGTGATCGGCGTCCTGGCCGCCCAGGGCGAGTCGCTGGGCTTCAACACCGACGAGATCATCATCGTGCCGGTGGCCTCCGCCCAGGCCCTGTTCAACACCGAGGCCCTGTTCCGGGTCCTGGTCGAGGCCAAGACCCGCCAGCAGGTGCCCCAGGCGAAGGCCGACGTGGAGGAGATCGTCCGCACCCGCCACGAGGGCGAGCGGGACGTGACCGTGATCACCCAGGACGCGGTGCTCGCCACCTTCGACCGCATCCTCACGGCCCTGACCCTGGCGGTGGGCGGCATCGCCGGGATCAGCCTCGGCGTTGCCGGCATCCTGATCATGAACGTGATGCTGATCTCGGTGACCCAGCGTCGGCGGGAGATCGGGCTGCTGAAGGCCCTGGGCGCCACGGGGGCCCAGATCCGGGCGGTGTTCTTCACCGAGGCGGTGATGCTGGCCCTGGGGGGCGCCGCGGTGGGCCTGGCGATCGGCGAGCTGGGCCAGTGGATGGTGGGCCAGGTCTATCCCGACATCCCCTTCTCGCCACCCTGGTGGGCGCTGATCGCCGCCCCCGGCACGGCGGTGGTCACCTCGGTGCTGTTCTCCGTGTCCCCGGCCCGCCGCGCGGCCCGGCTGGACCCGGTGATGGCCCTCTCCCGGAGGTGACGCGGTGCGCGCGGGCGATTTCCTCGGCTTCACGCTGCTCTCCCTGGGGTCCCACCGGCTGCGCACCTTCCTGACGGCCCTGGGCATCGCGGTGGGCATCGCCGCGGTGATCCTCCTGACCAGCATCGGCGAGGGCCTCCACCGCTTCGTCATCGACGAGTTCACCCAGTTCGGCACCAACCTGATCGGCATCGCGCCGGGCAAGACGACCACCCGGGGCGGCTCCATCGGCGCCATCAACACGGTGCGGCCCCTGTCCATCGAGGACGCCCTGGCCCTGCGCCGGGCTCCCCACGTGCTGGCCACGGACCCGCTGATCCAGGGCAACGGCGACGTGGAGCACGGCGGACGGACCCGCCGGGTGACCCTCTACGGCGTCAGCCACGCCTTCGTGGAGACGCTGCGCATGACGGTGGCGGCCGGCGACTTCCTCCCCGACGAGGACCCGCGCACGGCCCGTGCCTTCGTGGTGCTGGGGGCGAAGGTGGCGCGGGAGCTCTTCGGTGAGACGCCCGCGCTGGGCGCCCGCATCCGGGTGGGGGGCGAGCGCTACCGGGTCATCGGCGTCATGGCGCCGAAGGGGCAGGTGCTGGGCTTCGACCTGGACGACACGGTGTACATCCCCGTGGGGCGGGCGATGGAGATGTTCAACCGCGAGAGCCTGATGGAGATCCACGTCACCTACGAGCCGACGGCGCCGCTGGCCGAGGTGGAGGCGGGCCTGCGCCGGGTCCTGGTGGAAAGGCACGGCCGGGAGGACTTCACCATCACGCCGCAGCAGAAGATGCTGGAGGTCTTCGGCACCATCCTGGATGCGATCACCTTCGCGGTGGCGGCCATCGGCGGCATCTCGCTGCTGGTGGGCGGCGTGGGCATCCTCACCATCCTGACCATCGCGGTGGCGGAAAGGACCTCGGAGATCGGCCTGCTGCGGGCCGTCGGCGCCACCCGCCGGCGCATCCTGCTGCTCTTCCTCGGCGAGGCGGCGGTGCTCGCCGCGCTGGGCGGCATCGCCGGCCTGGGACTGGGCTGGGCCATCGCCCAGGTGCTGCGGGCCGCCCTGCCGGCCCTGCCCATCCACACGCCCTGGACCTACGCCGTGGTGGCCGAGTGCTCCGCCGTCGTCGTGGGACTGCTGGCCGGCGTACTGCCCGCCCGCCGCGCGGCCCTGCTGGACCCCCTGGAGGCGCTGCGCTCGGAATGAGCCCCGCGCTGCGCAACCTGCCGCTGCTGGCGGCATGCCAGGCCCTGCTGCTGATGAACGGCGTGACCCTGATCGCCGTGAACACCCTGGTCGGCCTCGCCCTGGCGCCGGACGCCTCCCTGGCCTCGCTGCCGGTGACCGCCTACGTGGTGGGCACCGCCCTGACGACCATCCCCGCGGCCTTCTTCATGCGGCGCCAGGGACGGCGGGCCGGCTTCATGCTCGGGGCCGTGATCGGCATGGCCGGCGGCCTGGCGAGCGCCCTGGCCGTCCAGGCGGGAAGCTTCTGGCTGCTCTGCCTGGGCACGATGATGGGCGGCGCCTACAACGCCTTCGGCCTCCAGTACCGCTTCGCGGCGGCGGACGCGGCACCGGCGGACTGGAAGAGCCGCGCCATCTCCCTCACCCTGGCCGGCGGCATCGTCGGCGGCATCCTCGGGCCCGAGACCGGGAAGCTCACCCGGGACCTGCTGGCCCCGCCCTTCCTCGCCAGCTACCTGACGCTGACCGCCTACGCCTTCGCGGCGCTGCTGGTGGCCAGCCGCCTGGACATCCCGCCGCTGGCGGCGCACCAGCAGGCTGCGGGGGGACGGCCCCTGCGCGAGATCGCGCGGCAGCCGGCCTTCGCGGTGGCCGTGCTGGCCGCCGCGGCGGGCTACGGGGTGATGAATCTCCTGATGACCGCCACTCCCCTGGCGATGCAGGTCTGCGGCCATCCCTTCGCCGACGCCGCCTTCGTCCTCGAGTGGCATGTCATCGGGATGTTCGCCCCCTCCTTCTTCACCGGCCAGCTGATCCGCCGCTTCGGGGTCGGCCGGATCCTGCTGGCCGGCGCGCTGCTGCTGCTGGCCTGCGTCGGCGTGACCCTGGCCGGCGTGTCCGTGATGCACTTCTGGGCCGGCCTGCTGCTGCTCGGCGTCGGGTGGAACTTCCTCTACATCGGCGGCACGACGCTGCTGACGGAAACCCACCGGCCGGAGGAAAGGGCCAAGGTGCAGGGCGGCAACGATTTCCTCGTCTTCGCGGTACAGGGCGTGACCTCCCTGGGGGCCGGCGCCCTGGTCACCGGCGGCGGCTGGCAGGTCCTCAACCTGCTCGCCCTGCCGGTCGTCCTGGCCGCCGCCGCGGCGATCGTCGCCCACCTGGCCCGGGGAGGGCGGTGACCGGGCGACGATCCTGTCGCGGCACCTGCCGGCGTTTGGTTGGATAATCTCGGGAAAAGAACGCGGCGGTGCCACCGCCGCCCGGGGAGACCATGCAACTCGCCACCCTGATCGACCTGCGCACCGCGATCGCCTGCCTGGCCATCGGCAACCTGATGCTGGCGCTGCTGATGGGCAGCATCGGCCCCACCTCCCGCGTCGCCTTCGTGGGCCGCCTGTGGACCGCGGCGCGGCTGTGCCAGGGACTCGGCCTGGCGCTGATCTGGATGCGCGGCCTGGCCCCGCCATGGCTCACCGTGGTGGTCGGGAACCTGTTCTTCTTCTCCGGCTTCGTGGTCGAGTTCGCCGCCTGCTGGGAATACCTGGGCATGCGCCAGTGGCGGCGCCTCGCGCTGCCCCTCTGGGTCGTCGCCCTGGGCATCTTCTACGCAACCTGGTACGGGGGCGCCTCCGAAGGCGCCCGCGTCACCGCCGCCTCCCTGGCCCTCGCGGTGTTCAGCGGCCTGCTGGCCTACGCCTTCATCCGCCACGGCATCACCCGGCTGCGCCGGCTGCTCGCCTGGTGCTACGTGTTCCTGGTGGCCACCTTCCTCCTCCGCGCCCTCGGGGGCGTCCTCGTCCCGGGCACCACCGTGGCCTCGGCCACCCCCCTGCAGGTCGCGATCTTCATGCCCATGTTCCTGGTCATGATCGCCAGCGGGGTCGGCTTCATCCTCCTGCTCCAGCAGGACACCGAACAACTGCTGCGGGACAGCGAGAACCGCTTCGCCACCGTCTTCCGCGACAGCCCGGTGGGGATCGCCCTGTCGCGCCTCGAGGACGGCCGCATCCTGGACGTGAACCAGGCCCTGGTCGAGCAGAGCGGGTTCCCGAACCGGGAGGCCATCGTCGGCCACAGCCTGGCCGAACTGAACGCCTGGGTGGATGCCGCGGACCGCGCCCGGCTGGTGGATCGGCTGCAATGGTTCGGCGGCCCCCAGAGCATCGACACGCGCATCCGGCTGCGCAATGGGGAGGTCCGTGACGTGCTGCTGTGGTCGGACGTGGTGGAACTCTCGGGCCAGCGCTGCCTGCTTTCCATCCTGACCGACATCACGGAAAGGAAGCGGGCCGAGACGGGGCTCCGGGAGGCCAAGGCGGCCCTCGAAATGGCCATCGACCTGGCCCAGGCCAGCAGCTGGACCGTCGACCTGGAGACTGGCACCTTCGTCGGCATCCACGGCCAGACCATGAACCGCCTCTGGCCGGACCGGGCCCATTCGGTCCTGGACGTGCTGCAGGCCATCCACCCGGAAGACCGGCCCGTCGTCGAGGCCGCCTGGTCCGATGCGATCCGCGGGCGCCGGCCCTTCGACCTGGAGTACCGGTTCGGGGTGCCCGAGGGAACACGCTGGGTCCATGCCATCGCCCGCTTCGACCGGGACGGGAACGGGCGGGCGATCCGCGCCATCGGCGTGACCCAGGACATCACCGAGCAACGCCAGACCCGGTTGGCCCTGGAGGAATACCGGGACCACCTGGAGGAGCTGGTGAAGGCGCGGGGCGCCGAACTCGCGGCATCGGAGGCGCGCTTCCGGGCCCTGGTCGAGCAGTCCATCGTCGGCATCTACATCGCCCAGGGCGGGTTCTTCCGCTACGTGAATCCCCGGTTCGCCGCCATCGGCGGCTACGATTCGGCCGCCGAGATCGTGGACCGGGTCCCGGTGCCGGACTTCGTGGTTCCGGGGGAACGCGACCGCGTGATCGAGCGGCTCATGCGGGTCGCGGCCGGCGGGGTGGAGGAGGACCGGGTGGAGTTCGTCGGCCAGCGGCGGGACGGGAGCCGCGTGCACATGCTGGTGCATGGACGGGCCTTCGCCTACGAGGGAAACCCGGCGGTCATCGGCATCGCCCTGGACGTGAGCGAGCAGAAGCACGCCGAGGCGGCCCGCGAGGCCGCCCTGGCCGAGGCCCTGCGGCTCGCCCGGGTGCGCAGCGAGTTCGTCGCCAACATGAGCCACGAGATCCGCACGCCGCTCAATGCGGTGATGGGGCTCGCCCAGGTGGGCGCCCGGGAGAATCTGGGCCGCAAGACCCAGCACACCTTCGACCGGATCCTCGAGTCGGGCCAGCACCTGCTCGGCATCGTGGACGACGTGCTCGACTTTTCGAAGATCGAGGCCGGAAAGCTGAGCCTCGACGACGCGGAGGT
>JAEUNJ010000148.1 GCA_016791145.1 Rhodocyclaceae bacterium
GGGCGCCTGGCCTGCTGGCGCTACACCCTGGGCCGCAACCTGGCCGCCCTGCAGGTGGTCCGCCAGTTCGCCCGCCGCCGGGAAGCCCTGGCCACGGGCCGGGCCCCCGAGGGGGAGCCGGACTCGGTCTGCCCCACCTGCCACGCCCTGCTGGAGCCCGGCCAGGAGGAATGCCCCGCCTGCTCCCGGGAGATCAACACCCCGCCCTCCACCTGGACCCTGCTGCGCCTGTGGCGCTTCGCCCGGCCCTACCAGGGCCAGCTGCTGGCCGGCTTCCTGCTGACGCTCGGCGGCACGGCGGCCACCCTGGTGCCGCCCTACCTGACCATGCCGCTGATGGACAACGTGCTGATCCCGTTCCAGAACGGCAAGCCCATCGACTTCGGCCTGGTGGGGATGTACCTGGGCGGCCTGTTCGGGGCAGCCATGCTGGCCTGGGTCCTGGGCTGGGCGCGCACCTACATCCTGGCCCTGGTTTCCGAGCGCATCGGGCGGGACCTGCGCACCACCACCTACGAGCACCTGCTGCGCCTCTCCCTCGAATACTTCGGGGGCAAGCGCACCGGCGACCTGATGGCCCGCATCGGCTCGGAGACGGACCGCATCAACGTCTTCATTTCGCTGCACCTGCTGGATTTCGCCACCGACGTGCTGATGATCGCCATGACCGCGGTCATCCTGTTTTCCATCCATCCCTGGCTGGCCATCGTCACGCTGCTGCCGCTGCCCTTCATCGCCTGGATGATCCATGTGGTGCGCGACAAGCTGCGCACCGGCTTCGAAAAAGTGGACCGGGTCTGGGCCGAGGTGACCAACGTGCTGGCCGACACCATTCCCGGCATCCGCGTCGTCAAGGCCTTCGCCCAGGAAAGCCGCGAGGCGGCCCGCTTCCGGGAGGCGAACCGCCACAACCTGGCCATCAACGACCGGTTGAACAAGACCTGGTCCCTCTTCTCCCCCACCGTCACCCTGCTCACCGAGGTGGGCCTGCTGGTGGTCTGGGCCTTCGGCATCTGGCAGATCTCCAAGGGCGAGATCACCGTCGGCGTGCTTACCGCCTTCCTGGCCTACATCAGCCGCTTCTACACCCGGCTCGACTCCATGAGCCGCATCGTCTCCGTGACCCAGAAGGCCGCCGCCGGCGCCAAGCGCATCTTCGACATCCTGGACCACGTCTCCAGCGTGCCCGAGCCGGCCGATCCCGTCCGCATCGGCCGGGTCGAGGGCCGCATCGCCCTGCGCCGCGTCGGCTTCCGCTACGGCAACCGGGCCGTGATCCGCGGCGTGGACCTGGACATCGCCCCGGGCGAGATGGTGGGCCTCGTGGGCCACAGCGGCTCCGGCAAGAGCACGCTGGTGAACCTGATCTGCCGCTTCTACGACGTCACCGATGGGGCAATCCTGCTCGACTGCACCGACATCCGGTCCGTCGCCTTGGCGGACTTTCGGCGCAACATCGGCCTCGTGCTCCAGGAACCCTTCCTCTTCTTCGGCACCATCGCCGAGAACATCGCCTACGGCAAGCCCGAGGCCACCCGGGAGGAGATCGTCGCCGCCGCCCGGGCCGCCCATGCCCACGAATTCATCCTGCGCCTGCCCCAGGGCTACGACTCCCTGGTGGGCGAGCGCGGCCAGGGGCTCTCCGGCGGCGAGCGCCAGCGCATCTCCATCGCCCGCGCCCTGCTCATCGATCCGAAGATCCTGATCCTCGACGAGGCCACCAGTTCCGTCGATACGGAGACCGAGAAGGAAATCCAGAAGGCCCTGGACAACCTGGTGCGCGGCCGCACCACCATCGCCATCGCCCACCGGCTCTCCACGCTGCGCAAGGCCGACCGGCTCGTGGTGCTGGACCGGGGCCGCGTCGTGGAGGAGGGCGGCCACGAGGACCTGATGGCGAAGGAGGGCGCCTACTGGCGGCTCTACCAGGCCCAGGCCCGCAACATGGACGTGGACATGGACGATCGTCCCGACGAGGCGGGCAACGCCGGCGGCGAGGCGGGCGGGAAGGGAGGCGATGGTGGCAAGGCCTGAGTTCTCGCTGAAACGCGACGCCTGGGGACGGCTGGTCTATGTGGGCGGCGGGGAGGAGATCGTCGGCGTCGTGCCCGTGCGGGCCTTTCCCATCGCGGCGCCGGAGGAGGGCCTCTCGCTGGTCAGTCCCGAGGGCCACGAGGTGGCCTGGGTGGACCGCGTCGCCGACCTGCCGGCGGAACTGCGCGCCCTGGTGGAGGAGGAACTGGCCAGCCGCGAGTTCGTCCCCGAAGTCCGCCGCATCCTGAAGGTTTCCACCTTCGCCACGCCCAGCATCTGGACGGTGGAGACCGAGCGGGGCGAGGCCACCCTGGTCCTGCGCGGCGAGGAGGACATCCGGCGCCTGCCCGGCGGCATGCTGCTGATCGCCGACAGCCACGGCGTGCAGTTCCTGATCCGCGACGCGGGCCGCCTGGACGGGGCGAGCAGGCGGCTGCTGGACCGGTTCCTGTGAAGGATTATCGAAGGGGCCGTCGCGCGCCGCAATGCCATTCGATTGGCGCGCGCGGCGCCTTCCGCATTGCCCGATCCGCAGGCATCATTCTGGCTTTGGACGCACTTCAAATCACGGAGGACAAGAAATGAGAAGACTCATGGCCCTGCTCTGTTGCTGTCTGGCTGTCGGCACAATCCCGGCCGCCGTGGCCCAGTCCGGCGGTCCGGCAAGTGACCTCATCGAACCCGGCCGGGCCAAGGGATCGATCAGCATTCCATCCTTCAGCCGCCTGCTCGCCGAAAAGCCCCAGTCGGTGCACCTGATCGACGTCAGCAGCGCCCGCGAGTTCGCCGCCGGGAGCATCAAGGGCGCCACCAACATCCCCATCAACCAGATCGAGAAGCAGGCGGCCAACCTGCCGACCGACAAGCCGGTCATCTTCTTCTGCTCCACCGGCGGCCGGGCCAGCGAAGCCTACGACACGGCAAAACTGCTCAGGCCCGAGTTGGTGGTGCATTTCCTCGATGCCCAGGTCCAGATTCGGCCCGATGGCAGCCCGAACATCCGGTAGGAAGCCGGCGCCCCGGGGCATCGACGAACGACCGATCCGCCGGCAAAGCAATGAGCAATAATCCGGACTCCGATAACCATCGAAAGGAAACATGATGAAACCCACCCGCCTCATCGCCGTGCTCCTGCTGGCCCTCGGCCTGTCCTTCTCGACTGCCCGGACCTTCGCCCAGGCAACGCCCGAGCCCAAGGTGCGGATGTTCATCAACCTGAGTTCGGTCGATCCGCATCGCGCCGCGCTGGCGATGTTCATCGCCACCAGCCAGGCCGAGGCTGGGGTGCCCGTCACGGTGCTGCTCACGATCGATGCCGTGCGACTGGCCGTCAAGACACCCCATCCGGCGCTGGCGACCGAACGGGCGGATCTCGACAACGCCATGAAGTCCGGCGTGCGCGTCATCGTCAATCCGCGCAGTCTGATGTATCACGGAATCGGCGACGCCGACCTGATGGACGGCGTGCAGAAGGGCAACCCGAAGCTGCTGCGGGAGACGCTGAGCCTGCCCAATACCGTGACCCTGAGCTGGTAACCGCCGGTCCGGGAAACGAGATCCTGCAGGCGTTCCGGGGGGCATGGCCGATCCTGCCGATCCGACGGGGGTTTCGTTCTTTCGACCTCCGTCGCGACCGGCAGGGATGTTCCCCGGACGGCGCGCCCTTCGGGCAATCGCCCCTCCCGTTGGCCGGATGCGGCCGCTTCGCGTCGCGGTGGCTCGGAGGCGGTGGCCCGCCGGACTATTGCCCGTGATGCCGAGGGCATGAAGGGTTCCGTGGCTGCGCCGTAGCCGCGGAGCATCGCCTCGGCGACCCGAAGCCGGCGCGGCCGGAGTCGCTGTCGCGCATGCGGCTTCAACCGGCGAGCCAAGGGGGGGCAGTCCGGCAATCAGTTCGTTCGCGACGGGGCGAGGATGGCGCCCCCAAGCTTGCTGGATTCGTTCACGGAAGCCGGCCTGGTCGGCGTCATCCGCGTCGGGGATCGGCCGGGCGCCCGGGGACACGAGGTGGCCTGGGTGGACCGCGCCGCCAACCTGCCGGCGGACCTGTGCGCCCTGGTGCAGCAGGGTGGCCTGCCGCGACTTGTTCCCGCGGAGCCACTGCATCCAGAGGGCTTTTCCGTTCACCACCCGAAGCATCCGGACGGTGGAAACCGAGCGCGGCGAGGCCACCCTGGTGCTGAGCGGCGAGGAGGACATCCACCGGCTGCCCGGCGGCATGCCGCTGATCGCCGACAGCCACGGCGCGCGGTTCCTGATCCGCGGCGCGGCGGGGTGAGCAGGAGGCTGCGGCACCGGTTCCCGTGACGGTCGATGCGTGGCCGTCGGCGGGGGGAAGAGACGACCCCCGGGAGGGGCGGCGCGTCTTCGCACGCGGAATCGCGGCCCCACCGACTGGCCTGTAGGTTGCCTGCTGGCCGCCTCGGCCGAAAACCCTTCCTACCCGGGATCTCGATGCGCACGCCTCGGGTTGCTCGGGGCAATGCCCCTCACCGCTCCAGCCATCGCAATATCGTCTGGAACAGCACCTCCGGCCGGATCGGCTTGGCGACGTGGTCGTCCATGCCGGCCTCCAGGCAGTGCAGGCGGTCCTCGACGAAGGCGTTGGCCGTCATGGCGAGGATGGGGGTGCGGGCGTTCCGCGAGTCGGAGCGGATCGCCCGGGTGGCATCCAGGCCGTTGAGATTCGGCATCTGCACGTCCATGAGGATCAGCGCATAGTCGATGCGCTGGGCCAGATCGACGGCCTGCACGCCGTCGGCGGCCAGGTCGACGGCCAGGCCTGCTTCCTCCAGGAGGTCGCACGATACCTCCTGGTTGATCGGTTCGTCCTCGGCGAGCAGGATGCGCTTGCCTTGATGGCGCTCGCGCAGACGGGCCTCGAACCTGTCTTCCGGGGCGGCGCCGGCCGGCTCCGGCGGGGCGGCGGCACCCTGGGCCAGGCGGACGGTGAACCAGAAGGTGCTCCCCGCGCCGGGCGTGCTTTCCACGCCGATGGTGCCCCCCATCAGTTCCGCCAGGCGCCTGCTGATGGCCAGTCCCAGGCCGGTGCCGCCGTACCGCCTCGTCATGGAGCCGTCGGCCTGGGTGAAGGCGGAGAAGAGCTTGCCCTGATGCTCCGCGGTGATCCCGATTCCGGTGTCGGAAACTTCCCAGCGCAGCACCATGTCATTGCCGCTTTCCTCGATGACGCGGCACCGCAGGGTCACGGAACCCCGGTCGGTGAACTTGATCGCATTGCCGGTCAGGTTGAGCAGGATCTGTTCCAGCCGCAGCGGATCGCCGCAGACGGTGCGTCCGGCCAGCCAATCGGGCACGTCGCGGACCACGGCGATGTCCTTCTCCCGGGCCCGGTCGCCCATGATGCTGAGCAGGTTCTCGACCAGCTCCCCCAGCCGGAAGGACACCTTTTCCAGGGTCAGGCGGTCCGCCTCGATCTTGGAAAGATCCAGGATGTCGTTGATCACGTGGAGCAGGTGGTGGGAGGCCGTGTCGATCTTCCGCAACGGATCCTGCACCTTCGGGTCGGCGGTGCGCTTCCGGGCGATGGCCGTCATGCCCATGATGGCATTCATCGGGGTGCGCAGCTCATGGCTCATGTTGGCGAGGAAGGCGCTCTTCGCCACGCTGGCCGACTCGGCGGCCGCCTTGGCCTGCTGGAGGTCCCGCGTGCGCTCGGCCACCTGGTCCTCCAGTTGTCGGCGATAGCCCTCGTAACTCCGCGTCCGGTCGCGCCAGGCCCCCCAGATCACCCAGGCGGCGAGGAAGGAAAACACGGCGAAGGCGAGGGCCACCGCCACCAGTTGCGTGGCCTCGCGGCGCCAGGCCGCGTAGGTGTCGTCGGTGGCGAGGCCCACCAGGGAGAGCAGCGGATAGTGGGCGACGGCGGCATAGGAAAAGGTGCGGCGGACATTGTCGGCGCCGGCGTGGGCCTCGTAGGTGCCCTCCTGCGGATTGGCCGTGATGGTGTTCCGGAAGGTCTGGGAGACCGTGGTCTGGCCGGTGAAGCCCGCATGGGGGATCCTTGCCAGGAGGTCGAAGTTCCGGCTCGCATTGCCGCGCAGGACCACGGTCCCCCTGGGTCCCACGTCCAGGGCGGCGAACTTGCGCTCGAACCACTCCAGGGCCACGCTGGCGAGGACCACCCCCCGGAAATCGGCCGGCCCGGTGCCCAGGCGGCGGGCGAAGATGATCACCTGCCGGCCGGAGGCCCGGCCGACCACGGGCTCGGAGACCGCCAGGTCGGCCGCCGGGTCCGACCTCAGCCGCTTGAAGTAATCCCGATCGCCCACGTAGACCTGCCCGGCCTGGGGAACGTCCGATCCGTAGGGGGCATTGCCCGACGCATCGGTGATCCGGATCAGTTCGAGCATCGGCAGGCGGGCCCGCTGGCGGGCCAGGAAGGTGTTCATGGCCGCCGCGTCGATGGGCCCGGGGTGGGTCTGCCGATGGTGCTCGTCCGCCACGGCCTGCATCACCAGCTCGAGCTTCTGCAGGTCGTCGGCGATGCTCTGGGAGACCAGCCGGTTGGTGTTCCGGGAATGGACGGCCGCCCGGTCGCCGTGGAGCTGCCAACTGGCGCGCAGCGAAATCGCCACCAACGTCAGGACCAGCAGGTTGGCGAGCAACAGCGTGACGGCCAGCCGCCAGACCGGCCCGACGGAAATCGCCGCACGCAGGGCCCGCAGCATGGATTCGGTGGTGGATTGCATCCTTTGGCCTCGCGGTCGGCCTTGCCTCAAGGCACTGCAATCGACGTTCCGGTCGGCCCGCACAGCCCCGCATCCGAATGCGTTGCCGGCCGCGGCGACCGGGCTCCTTTCCGGGCGCCGTCGACCATCCCGTACCGCGGCGGCATCGCCGGCGCGCCGGGTGTGCGCGGCTTTTTCCCGTCTCCCTGTTGCGGACGGCTATCTTACCTTCGCCGGATGCCCGGAGGGCATATTTTCCGGATCGCGACGCCATGGCTCCCGGGCCGCCGGCCGCCAACGGACCCGGTCCCGCAACTTCGGGACACGCTGCGGGTCGCCGCCGGTCACCATCCGAGGCACCGGGCCGAACAGGCGGCCGGCGCTCGCCGTTCGGTGTCCGGCGAAGACCCGAGGCCGCGCAGGCACAGGCCCTCCGGGCAGGCGGAACATGCGCCCACCGCCCCGGGCACCTTGCACCGAGCGGAGAGAAGGCCGTCGGACCGCCTCAGCCGGCAGGCGACGGCCGGTAGCGGCTCGGACTGGCGCCGGCCACCTTGCGCATCAGGCGGCGCAGGGCCGTCGCGTCCCGGTAGCCCACGGCCTCGGCCACCTGCTCCACGGTCATGCGGCTGGCCTCCAGCAGGGCCCTGGCCCGGCGCAGCCGGATGCTCTGCAACAGGGCCACGGGGCTGCGCCCCGTCGCCCGCCGGACGCGGCGTGCCAGTGTCCGGGCGGACATGCAGAAATCACCGGCCAGGCGCCCGACGCTAGGCATCGCCGGCAGCCCGGCCTCCACGCGCGCCGTGATGCGCAGGACCAGATCGTCGCCGTTGGCCAGCACCTCGGGCACGATGAAGGGTGCCTGGGCCTGGCGGGCGTCGATCAGCAGCACCCGGGCGACGGCATCCGCCAGGGGGCCCCCGGAATGCTCCCGCAGCAGGTGGAGCATCAGGTCGGCCTGGGCCATCGCGGCGCCGCCGGTCACCACCGGTCCGTCGGCGCAGACCATGCGGTCGGCATCGACGGTGCAGCCCTCGGCCAGGCGTGCGAGGAGCGGGGCGTACCACCAGGAGGTGGTGGCCCGCCGGCCGGAGAGCAGGCCGGCGGAAGCGAGCAGGAAGACCGCCGAGCAGGAGGCCGCCACCCGGCCGCCGGCGCGGGCATGCCGGGCCAGGGCCCGGGCCGACGCAACGAAATCCGCGTCGGCCATGCGGCCGCGCACGGCGGCGGCGCCGTCGAGGCCCAGGCCGGGAACCACCCACGCGGAACGGTCTTCCCGGGGCCGCGCCGGCAGCCGCGTGGTGGCCACCGCGCAACCGTTGGCCAGGGGCATCGGGCCGCCGTCCACCGAACAGACGCGCCAGCGGGGCGCCGCCACGCCCAGCCGGGGGGCCAGGCGCGCCGCAGTGGCGAGCATGTCCAGGGTGGCCGCGACGCTGCTGGCGAAGGCACCCCGCAGGACCAGGACGGTGAAGTCGTACATGACTGAAAACGCCTGAAAGATGTCAAAACGGACACTCCGATTCTCGGCCGCCGGCGGCTCTAATGCAAGCGCCTCGACGCACCGCCTTGCCAACCTCGCCCGGCGTACCCTCCCGCCATCGGGAACTCCCTCCGGGCCCAAGACAGAAAGGACAAACGCCATGACCGGAACCGGAAGCGACCCATTCCGCGACGATCCCCTGGAGGATTTCACCCGACGCGCCGTCACCCTGGAGGAGCGGACGAGGACGGTCTACGTGGCCGGCGGGGGCCCGGCGGTGATCGTGATGGCGGAGATGCCCGGCATCAGTCCCCAGGTGGCCCGTTTTGCCCGCTGGGTCCGGGACGCGGGCTTCACGGTCTGGATGCCCTCGCTCTTCGGCCGGGACGGTGCCGTGCCCGACGCGGAGGAAGGCGCCGAGGTCTTCCGCCGCGCCTGCGTGAGCGGCGAGTTCCGGGCTCTGGGCGCGGGCCGCACGAGCCCCGTCACGGCCTGGCTGCGGGCCCTCGCCCGCCACGCCCATGGCGAGTGCGGCGGTCCCGGCGTCGGCGCCGTCGGCATGTGCTTCACCGGAAATTTCGCCCTCTCGATGATGCTGGAACCCGCGATGCTGGCCCCGGTGC
>JAEUNJ010000179.1 GCA_016791145.1 Rhodocyclaceae bacterium
CGCGGCTTCGTCGCCGAGCATGCGGTCACGCGCTCCGTGCGGGACAGCGCCGCGCTGCTGGACGCCACCGCCGGTCCCGACGCCGGGGCGCCCTACGCCGCCGCGCCGCCCCTGCGCCCCTTCCTGGACGAGGTGGGCGCACAGCCCGGCCGCCTGCGCATCGCCTGGACGGCCCATCCCTTCCTCGGCGGGCGGGTCGATCCGGATTGCGTGGCGGCCCTCGCCGAGACCGTGGACCTGCTGCGCGACCTGGGGCACGAGGTGGCCGAGGCACGGCCGGAACTGGACCGGGAATCCTGGTCCGTCGCCTTCACCACGGTGCTTGCCGCCGAGACCCGGGCCGACATCGAGTGGATCCGGTCCCTCTCCCCCCGCGGCGTCGGGTGGCGGGACTTCGAGGCCGCCACCTGGACCCTCGGCCTCCTGGGCCGCAGCCTCTCCGCCGCCGACTACGCGGTGGCCGTGCGCGAGCTCCAGATCGCGTCCCGGCGGGTGGGCGAATTCTTCGCCGACTGGGACGTGCTGCTGACCCCGACCCTGGCGGCGCCCCCGGTGGCGATCGGCGAACTCCAGCCCAACGCGGCGGAACGGGCCCTGATGGCCGTCGTCGGACCCCTGCGCGCCGGCTGGCTGCTGCGGCTCCTGGGCGCCGTCAAGCCCATGGCCGAGAAGAGCCTCGCCTTCATCCCCTACACGCCCGTCTTCAACGTCACCGGCCAGCCGGCCATGTCCGTGCCGCTGCACTGGAATGCCGCCGGACTCCCGATCGGCATGCACTTCGTCGGCCGCTACGGCGACGAGGCCACCCTGTTCCGGCTGGCCGGCCAGCTGGAGCGCGTCCGGCCCTGGTTCGACCGGGCGCCGCCGGGGTATTGAGGGGGGCATTCGAGCAGTCCCACCGCCAAGGCGCGAAGGCGCGAAGGGCCGCCAAGGAGGGCCGGGGCCCTGGCATGCCCACCGGCTTTCGTGAGCGGCGTCCCCGCCGCGATGGTCCTGCCGGTTCTTCCCGGTGCCCCTCGGCGTCCCCCGCGGTGAAGGGCTTTGCCGAAAAATTCCCGCCAGATGCGCGAAAATGCCCCGAGGGGGAGCAGACCATGGCGGCGGAACAGAGCAAGGCGGCGAAGCGGCGTTTTCACGACGGGGCCTTCCACGCCCGCTATTTCGCCGGCCACGGCATCGACATCGGCGGCAAGCCGGACCCGCTGGCCAACTACGTCGGCATCTTCGCCCGCATGCAGTCGGTGCGCACCTGGGACCTGGAGGACGGCGACGCCCAGTTGATGGCCGGCGTGGCCGACGCGTCCTTCGACTTCGTCCATTCGAGCCACTGCCTGGAGCACATGCGCGACCCCGTCGAGGCCCTGCGCCACTGGGTGCGCATCCTGAAGCCGGGCGGCCACCTGGTCGTCACCGTGCCGGACGAGGACCTCTACGAGCACGGCTTCTGGCCCAGCCGCTTCAACGGCGACCACAAGTGGACCTTCACCATCGCCAAGCCGGCGAGCTGGTCCGCCCGCTCCATCAACGTGGCCGACCTGCTGGCCGGCCTGGCCGACCAGATCGCCGTCGAACGCCTCGTGCTGCAGGCCGATTTCTTCCAGGAGCGCTGGGACCGGGCCTTCGACCAGACCGGCTTTCCGCCCACCGAATGCGCCATCGAGTTCGTGGCCCGCAAGCGCCCCCAGCCGCTGCCGGCGGGCGCGCCGCGCGAACTGCCGCCGGCCCTGGTGCACGCCAACCTGCCGCGCCTGCGCGACGCGGTCTTCGAGGTGCCCGGCGCCAGCCTGCCCCACGGGCTGGTGATGCCCTTCGCCACCTATTCCCCCTGGCGGGCGGACGCCGCCTTCCGGGAGGCGCTCCAGGCCATCCAGGGCCACACCCTGGTGGACCACTACCGCTGCTGGGAACTCTGGCAACTGGTGCCGCAATTGCGGGAGGTCCCGGGCGACATCCTGGA
>JAEUNJ010000203.1 GCA_016791145.1 Rhodocyclaceae bacterium
GGCGTGAGGATGACTTGCGGGGCGGCGGCATCGGGCATGGTGGTTCTCCTGGCGGGTGGCGGGCGGTTCGCTGGCGGGTGGCCGGCGCATGGAGAACCAGCATATCGGGCACCGGGCTCAGGGAATGAGCTTGGCGGAAACGCCCGTGGAAAGGGCGTCTCCGGGCAGGGGGCGTTTCCCCTGCGGCGGCCCGCCGGTCAGGCGGGGTAGTGGCTCCGCGCCCGGTCCAGTTCGGCGGCGACGCGCTCCTGCAGGGCCTTCGGCGACACCACCTGGCAGTCGCCGCCGTACTTGAGGATGTCCATCACCCGTTCGGGATCGTCGGCGCGGGACGATTCCTGTTTTCAGCCTCTGTCGGGAAGCCTGCGTCCGTCCTGACTCGGGTTGGAAATGCAGAAGATTCGCGCACGGCCCCGGCCATGATCGCGGCAGAACCCTTTCCAGATCAGTGACGAAAAACCTGCTTCGGGAAGGCGGCGCCGGAGACCCTGGGACCGGTAACCAAGGGGAACTCGGTCGTTCGGGGGCGCACAACCCCGGCGAATCGCGGGGCGCCAGTGCAACGGCAGAATCAAAAAAGGTATCCCTCTGCGATCCAGGTGTCGCTGCCGTCCAGTCTGGGACTGGCTTGGCAGGGAATCCTGGCGGAGACGGTGGGATTCGAACCCACGATCCAGTTTTTGACCGGATGCTCCCTTAGCAGGGGAGTGCCTTCGACCTCTCGGCCACGTCTCCAAGGGTGCGGGATGATACCCGCCCGGCACCCGCGGGGTCAAACTCAGGCGGCTGCCTGCTCCAGGCCGAAGGCCTTGTGCAGCACGCGGACGGCGAGTTCCAGGTATTTCTCGTCCACCACGACGGAGATCTTGATCTCGGAGGTGGAGATCATCTGGATGTTGATGCCCTCCTCGGCCAGGGTCCGGAACATGGTGCTGGCCACACCGGGGTGGGAGCGCATGCCGACGCCGACGCCGGAGACCTTGCAGATGTGGTTGTCACCCTCGATGGCGCGGGCGCCGATGTGGGGCTTGATCTCCTCCTCCAGCATCTTCTTGGCCCGGGCGTACTCGCTGCGGTTCACCGTGAAGGAGAAATCGGTGGTGCCGTCGTGGCCGACGTTCTGGATGATCATGTCCACGTCGATGTTGGCCTCGGCGATGGGCCCGAGGATCTGATAAGCGATGCCTGGCCGGTCGGGGACACCGAGGACCGTGAGCTTGGCCTCGTCGCGGTTGAAGGCGATGCCGGAAATGATCGGTTGTTCCATCTTGATGTCGTCCTCGAAAGTGATCAGGGTGCCGAGGGTCTCCTTGCCCTCCTCCTCGAAGCTCGAGAGCACGCGCAGCCTGACCTTGTACTTGCCGGCGAATTCGACCGAGCGGATCTGCAGCACCTTGGAGCCCAGGCTCGCCAGTTCCAGCATTTCCTCGAAGGTGATGCGGTCGAGCTTGCGGGCCTCCGGCACGATGCGCGGGTCGGTGGTGTAGACGCCGTCCACGTCCGTGTAGATCTGGCATTCGTCCGCCTTCAGGGCTGCGGCGAGGGCGACGCCGGAGGTGTCGGACCCACCGCGTCCCAAGGTGGTGATGTTGCCGTCCGCATCGATGCCCTGGAATCCGGCCACGATGACCACGGTCCCCTCGTCAAGATCCCGGCGGATGTTGCTGTCGCCGATGTCGAGGATGCGCGCCTTGGTGAAGGTGCTGTCGGTGCGCACGGGCACCTGGCCGCCCGTGTAGCTCTTGGCCGGCACGCCCATGTCCTTCAGGGCCATGGCCAGCAAGGCGATGGTGACCTGCTCGCCCGTCGCCACCATTGCGTCCAGCTCGCGGGCATCCGGTTGCGGGGAGACGTCCCTGGCCAGGGCGATCAGCCGGTTGGTCTCGCCACTCATGGCGGAGACGACCACCACGAGGCTGTGGCCCTGGGCCTTCCACCGGGCGACCCGGCGGGCGACGTTGCGTATGCGGTCCGGCGACCCCATGGAGGTGCCACCGTATTTCTGGACGATCAGTGCCATGCTGTCGGGGCTTCGAAGAAAGGGGCGAATTGTAGCCGATTTCCCCCCCTCCCCGAGGCGCCCACCGGGGTGCCGCGACCCCGCCGCCGCCCATCCGGCCACGGCCGGCGCGATTCCATCTTCATGCGGTTCCCCCGGTCCCCGGGACCACCGGGCAGGCCGGTCAGGGATTCACGGTGACCCGCAAGCCGAGGGCCCCGATCCTGGCCCCGAGCGCCGCCAGCCAGGCTTCCGGCAGGCGCGTCAGCCGGGGAGCCTCGGCCTGCATCGGTGGCCGGGCGATGCCGTAGAGATGGACGCCGGCGAGGGACGGGGCGGCCCGCGCCAGCAGTTCGAGGTAGGCGGCGAGTTCGGCTTCCGGCGGAGGGCGGCCGTCCAGGGCGAAGACGCAGGTCTGCACCCAGGTCGGGCAGAGGGCGGCACAGGCGCCGAGGCGCCTCAGCACGGTGGCCGGTGTTGTGCGCGTGCCGTTGATCCTCAGGTAACCCGCCTCCGTCCCGGCGTCGAGCTTGAACCAGACCTCGCCCGTCCCGGCCGCCAGCACGGCTAGCCCGCGCCGGGCCGACTTCCGCCCGACCAGGCTGCCGTTGGTGATGAGCCGGCGCGTCAGGCCGCCGAGGCCCCGCGCCGCCAGGAGGCGATCGACGGCTTCCACCGCCTCCGGAAACTCGGCGGCGGCAAGGGGTTCCCCGTTCCCCGAAAAGGCGACATCGACGATGCGGGTTCCGGGTGGCACGGAGAAGTCGGGGCTTTCCCCCGCGTCCGACAGGGCCTCCAGCAGGCCGGACAATTCGGCCTCCAGCCTGCCCAGTTCCACAGGCGGCGGACCGCCGCGCCGCAGGTCGGGAACCTGGCAGTAGATGCAGCGCCAGTTGCAGGCATTGTTCGGATTCAGGTTGATCCCTATGGAGACGCCGCCGGCCCGGCGGGAGAGGACGGGATAGACGTAGCGCATTCCGGCCGAATCGCGGCGATGGTCCTCGACGGTCAGGGGAATGGGGGGTCTGGGCATGCGGCAGGCGCCTATAATCCGGCCTCCCGAGGATAGCACCCCTGCCATGCAGATCACCCGCCGCCTGGAGTTCGACGCCGGGCACCGCATACCGGACCACCGCAGCCAATGCCGGCACCTGCATGGCCACCGCTATGCCATCGAGATCACGCTCTCCGGGGAAGTGATCGATGCGGCCGGCCGGCCGGACAACGGCATGGTGATGGATTTTTCCGAGGTCAAGGCCATCGCCACCCGGCACCTGGTGGCGCTCTGGGACCACGCCTTCCTGGTCTGGGTGCGGGACGCCCCGGTACGCGACTTCCTCGCCACCCTGCCGGACCACAGGACGGTGGAACTGCCCGTGGTGCCGACGGCCGAGAATCTTGCGCGGCTGGCCTTCGACATCCTGGATCCCCTTTACCGGGACACCTACGGTAACCACCTGCGGCTCGAGCGCATCCGCCTCTTCGAGACGCCGAACTGCTGGGCCGACGCCGTCCGTTCCTGACGGCCCGGGCCGATTATTTCGCTTTTCGGAATTCCATTCCGAAATATTGACACCCCAGCGGCCGTCGTTCAGACTCTCGCTTCCGTTTCCGGGACCGAGAACATGGGGATCAGAAACCCGAAAGCCGCCGAGGCCGGGGGCGATGAGGAGAAGGACCGGCATTTCGTCACCGCGCTGGCCCGCGGGCTCCAGTTGCTGCGCTGCTTCAAGCGGGGGGAACGCTGGCTGGGGAACCAGGAATTCGCCCAGCGCAGCGGCCTGCCCAAGCCGACGGTGTCCCGGCTGACCTACACGCTGACCCGGCTCGGCTATCTTGAATACTCGCCCTCGCTGGGGAAGTACTCGCTGGGTGCGGGGGTGCTCTCCCTTTCCTATCCGTACATGTCGGGGCTCAATGTCCGCGAGGTGGCGCGCCCCCTGATGCAGGAACTGGCTGATTACGCCAAGGGCGCCGTCTCCCTCGGCGCCCGGGACGGCCTGCACATGATCTATGTGGAGATCTGCCAGGGCGGGCCCATGTTCCAGATGCGGATGGATGTGGGCTCGCGGATACCCCACGGGACGACGGCCATGGGACGGGCCTACGTCGCCGCGCTGCCGGAGAAGGAGCGCCGGGAGGCGCTGGAGCGTTACCGCGAAATCACGCCCAGGAAAGACTGGCCGCGCATGAAGGACGGCATCGAGCAGTCTTTCCGGGACTACGAGAAGTACGGCTTCTGCCTTTCCCTCGGCGACTGGAACCCGGAGGTCTATGCGGTCGGAACGCCCATGGTGTCGCCCGAGAGCGGGCGCATCCTGGCCTTCAATTGCGGCGGTCCCGTTTACGGCATGACCCGGGACAAGCTGGTGGAGGACCTGGGCCCCCGCTTGTGCACCCTGCGTGACAAGGTGCTCGCCGCCACGGGCGGCCATTTTTGAATTCAACCACGCGAAAGGAGAACACGCCATGCGCGGCCAGATGATGAACACCCCCCTGCTGATTTCCTCCCTGATCCGCCATGCGGACCGGGCCCACGGCGACACGGAGATCGTCTCCCGCACCGTGGAGGGGGACATCCATCGCTGCACCTACCGGGATCTGCACAAGCGCTCCCGGCAGCTCGCCTCCGCCTTCCACGCCCTGGGCGTGAAGCCGGGCGAGCGGATCGGGACCCTGGCCTGGAACAACTTCCGGCACATGGAGATCTACTATGCCGTCGCCGGCATGGGCTCGGTCTGCCACACCATCAATCCGCGGCTGTTTCCGGAACAGATCGTCTACATCATCAACCACGCCGAGGATGCCTACCTGTGCTTCGATTCGACCTTCCTTCCGCTGGTCGAACGCATCGCGCCGCTGTGCCCCGGCGTGAAGGGCTGGGTGCTCCTCAACGAGAAGGCACGCATGCCGCAGGGTTCGGCGATCCCGAACCTGCTCTGCTACGAGGACCTGGTGAACAGCCATTCGGATGCCTTCGAATGGCCGGATCTGGACGAGAACACCGCCGCCGGCCTCTGCTACACGTCCGGGACCACCGGCAACCCGAAGGGCGTGCTCTATTCCCACCGTTCGACGGTACTCCACGCCTACGCCGCCGCACTGCCCGACGCCTTGAACCTGTCGGCCCGGGACACCGTGCTGCCGGTCGTGCCCATGTTCCATGTGAACGCCTGGGGCCTGCCCTACAGTTGCGCCGCCGTGGGCGCCAAGATGGTCTTCCCGGGCCCGCACCTGGACGGGAAGAGCCTCCACGAGCTGTTCGAGAACGAGAAGGTCACCCTGACGGCCGGCGTGCCCACGGTCTGGCTGGCCCTGCTCAACTACGTGAAGGCCAACAACCTGCGCTTTTCGACGGTCCAGCGGACGGTCATCGGCGGCTCGGCCGCGCCGCCGGCCATGATCCGCACCTTCCAGGACGAGTACGGGGTGCAGGTGATCCACGCCTGGGGCATGACGGAGATGAGCCCCCTGGGCACCGGCGGCACCTTCAAGGCCAAGCACCTGGCCCTGGGCCCGGAGGAGAAGCTCGCGGTGCAGGCGAAGCAGGGGCGCGTGATCTACGGGGTCGAGATGAAGATCGTCGACGGCGAGGGACTGGAACTGCCCTGGGACGGCAAGGCCTTCGGCGACCTGCTGGTGCGCGGCCCGTGGATCATCGACACCTATTTCAAGGGGGAGGGCGGCAACCCGCTGCGCGACGGCTGGTTCCCCACCGGCGACGTGGCCACCATCGACCCGGACGGCTACATGCAGATCACCGACCGCTCCAAGGACGTGATCAAGTCCGGCGGCGAATGGATCTCCTCCATCGACCTGGAAAACGTGGCAATGGGCCACCCGGCGGTTGCCGAGGCGGCCGTCATCGGCGCCCGTCATGCCAAGTGGGACGAGCGGCCGCTCCTGATCGTGGTGAAGAAGCCCGGCATGGACGTGACCAAGGAAGACCTGATCAAGTTCTACGAGGGCAAGATCGCCAAGTGGTGGACGCCGGACGACGTGGTCTTCGTCGAGTCCCTGCCGCACACCGCCACCGGCAAGCTGCAGAAGATGAAGCTGCGCGAGGAGTTCGCCGACCACAAGCTGCCGGGCTGACCCGGTCGGCCCGCCATCAAGGGCGCCCCGCGGGGCGCCCGTCCTTCCTGCCGCCCGAGGACGCCTCCATGCTCACGCTCTGCGGTTTCGCCGTCAGCAACTACTACAACAAGGTCAAGCTCTCGCTGCTCGAAAAGGGCATCCCGTTTGCGGAGGAGACCGTATTTCCGTCCCAGGACGATTCCCTCCTCGCCCTGTCGCCGATGGGCAAGGTGCCCTTCCTGCGCACCGATGCCGGGGTAGTCTCCGAGTCCCAGGTGATCACCGAATACATGGAGGAGGCCTACCCCGACCCTCCCCTCTACCCGAAGGAGGTCTTCGCGCGGGCGAAGACCCGGGAACTCATCGAACACCTGGAACTGGACCTGGAACTGGTGGCCCGGCGCCTCTACGGGGAGGCTTTCTTCGGGGGCCACGCGTCGGACGAGACCAAGGCCGAGGTGAACAGGCTGCTCCGCAAGGGCTTGAAGAGCCTGGCCCGCATCCTGCGCTTTTCGCCCTTCGCCGGCAGCGCGGTGCTCACCCATGCGGACTGCGCGGCCTGGGCCCACCTGCCCGTGATCTCCAATTGCACGAAGAAGATCTACGGGGAGGATCTGGTCGCCGAGGCGCTGCCCGAAGCCAAGGCCTACCTGACGATGATGGCCGAACGCCCGGCGGTCCAGAAGGTCTGGGCCGACTACAAGGCCGGTCTTGCCATGTACATGTCGGGCGCCAAGAAACAATGACGAGGAAATTCAAGTACTACTGGGAGGACTTCCCGGTCGGGAGCGTCCGCGAATTCGGCGGCATCACGATGACCCGGGAGGACATCGTCGAGTTCGCCAGGCGCTTCGACCCCCAGCCCTTCCATGTGGACGAGGAGGCGGCCCGCCACTCGCCCTTCGGCGGCCTGATCGCCAGCGGCTGGCACACGGCGAGCGTCGCCATGAGGATGGCCTGCGATGCCTTCCTGCTCGAATCGGCGAGCCTGGGCTCCCCGGGCATCGAGCAACTCAACTGGGTCAAGCCCGTGCGCCCCGGCGACACGCTGCGGACGCGGCTAACCGTCCTGGAAGCCCGCCCCTCCGAAAGCAAGCCCCACATCGGCCTCCTGCGCACCCGCTGGGAGATCCTCAACCAGGCCAACGAATGCGTGATGACCCTCGAGGGGCACAGCATGTTCCGCCGCCGCCACTGAACGGATACGACCATGCCCAAGACCCAATTCGCCAACCTGGACGAGATCAAGGCCCGCAAGGGCCAGGAGATCGCGCTGAGCGACTGGCTGACCATCGAGCAGGAACGCATCAACGGCTTCGCCGAGGCCACGGGCGACCACCAGTGGATCCATGTGGACGTGGAACGGGCGAAGCGCGACTCGCCCTTCAAGGCACCCATCGCCCACGGCTACCTGACGCTTTCGCTGCTGGCCAAGTTTTCCCAGGAAAGCATCGGCCTGGGGGGCGTGCGCATGGGCATCAACTACGGGCTCAACAAGGTGCGCTTCACCTCCCCCGTCCGGGTGGGCAGCCGGGTGCGCGCCCGTTTCTCGCTGAAGGACTGGGAGGACATCGAGGGAGGTGTCCAGTTCACCTGGACCGCCACGGTGGAGGTCGAGGGACAGGAAAAGCCCGCCTGCATCGCCGAGATGCTCTCGCGCTGGTATGTCTGATCCGGGGGGTCCGCAGGAGCGGCACTTCGGTCCCGTCTGGTTCATCCCGGGCGGGAACCGGGGCCGCTATCCGTACTCGAATTCCGTCTACGTCGAAGGTCCGGGCATCCTGATCGACGCGGGCGCCGATCCCGAGCGGATCCGCAGCCTGCGCGAAGGACCTGGCATCCGCGAGGTCTGGCTCAGCCACTGGCACGAGGATCACCTGAAGGGGCTGCCCCTGCTGGAGGACCTGCCATTCCGCCAGATGGCCTGTGAGGCGGGCCCCCTGGCGGACATCGAGACCTTCATGGACTGGTACGGCTTCTCGCAGTCCTACCGGGACTACTGGCGCGGGGAACTCGCCGCAGCCTTCGGCTTCCGGCCGCGCCGGGCGGCCGGCTATTTCGCGCCGGACGAGGTGATCGACCTGGGGGTATGCACGGTCGAGATCATTCCGACACCGGGTCACACGCCCGGCCACCTGGCCTTCCACTTCCGCGAACCCTCCGTCCTGTTCATGGGGGACTACGACCTGACCCGGTTCGGACCCTGGTACGGGGACCGGGATTCCGACCTCGGCGCCCTGATCGAATCCACCGAGCGCCTGCGGCGGATTCCCGCCCGGGTGCGCCTGGCGAGCCACGAGGACGGCGTCTTCGAGGGCGACGTGGACGCACTATTCGACAGCTACCTGAAGGTCATCGACGCGCGCGAAGGCAAGCTCCTCGACTTCCTCGCCGAGCCGCGCACCATGGAGGAGATCGTCGGCCGCTGCATCGTCTATCGGAAGCCCCGGGAACCGAGGGAGTTCTTCGAATTCGGCGAACGGGCCATCATGGGCAAGCACGTGGAACGACTGCTGGCCGACGGGACGATCGTCGCCGAAGGGGACCGTTACCGGATCGCCTGAGCCGCGGCTGCGTCAGGATTCGGCGGCCTGGAGTTCCGCGTTCGCGTAACGCAAGCGCCCGGCCAGCACGCTCGCCAGACCGGCGAGCAGGCTCAAAGCCACCTTCTTATGCTCCTCGGCGAAGGTGTCGAAGGTCTTGCGCGAGAGCAGGAAAAGCTCCGTATCCGTGTAGGCCACCGCGTCGGCGGAACGTGGTTCCCCGTCCAGGAAAGCCATCTCCCCGAAGAAACTGCCCCGCCCGAAGGTGCTGACGTGGCGGACCAGCCCGTCGCCCAGGGGCAGCACGATGCGCACGGCCCCGCGCCGGATCAGCAGCAGTTCATCGCCCGCATCACCCCGGGAGAAGATCCTCTGACCGGCCGGCACCAGGCGCTTTTCCATCCGTGCCTCCAGGGCCGCCAGCGTCGCCTCCTTGCGGCCCCGGAACACCTCGAACTCGTGCAGGGCCAAGGCTTCCTCCTCCCGCCGTTCCATGGCCACCTGCTCGAGGATGCGGTCCTCCACCCATTCCACGGCCTCGTCCAGTTCGCCGAAAACGCGCACGGGGCTGTCGGGTCCGAGCAATCCGACCTCGTCCAGATAGCGGCGCACGTCCTTCCCGTTGGGCAGCTTCTTCGGAATCTGGCTGAGCAGAAGCTGTCCCCCGTGCTCGGCAAGGATGTCCTTCAACTGATTGAGCACATGGGCGGCCGTGATGTCCAGGGCCTGGACGCGGCGCAGGTCCAGGGTCACGTAACGGCACCGGGCGAGGTCCTTCTCTAGGGCCGTGTAGATCTGGTCCGCCGTGCCGAAGAACAGGCTGCCCTGGAGTTCGAAGATCACCGCCTCGCGGCCGCGCTCGAGGAGGATCTCCATCTCGTCGTGGAGGCGCATCTGCCGGGAAAAGCTCTCGTTGCCGTAACGCTTGCGCCGGACGACCATGCCGCCGATCTCCTCGCGCACGAACAGCAGCACCGCGAGCACGATGCCCACCCCGGACGCCGCGATCAGGCTCACGGTCAGGGCCGTCGCGACCACCGACGCGATGACCACGAAATCGAGCACCGTGGACCGGGAACGCAGGTAGCTCAGGCTGTGCAGATCGATCATGCGGATCCCGATCACGATCAGGATGCCGGCCAGGGCCGCCACCGGGACCCACGCGATCAGGGATCCGAGGACCAGGAAGGCGACCAGGGCGAGCACGCCCTCGATCAGCCCGGAGACCCGGCTGGCGGCGCCGCTGGAGATGTTGACCAGGGTCGCCCCCATGGTCCCCGCGCCGGGAATGCCACCGATGACGGCCGAGGCGATGTTCCCCATGCCCTGGCCGATCAGTTCCCGGTTCGAATCGTGCCGGCTGCGGGTCATCGCATCCAGGACGACGCAGGTCTTCAGCGTGTCGATGGACAGCAGCACCGAAAGCGTCAGGGCCGGCACGAGCACCTGGACCAGCATGCCCGTGTCCATGCCCCCGGCCGCCTGCCAGCGGCCGACCACGGCCTCGACAAAACCGCCCCCGGCTCCGCCGAGGCGTCCCACGACAAGGCGATTGTCCGCCAGGGACAACAGCGCCGGGTCCATCAGCGCGAGGCCGAAATAGGTCGCCATGCCGGCCAGCAGGGCAAGAATCGCGGCCGGCACGAGCCGGGTGAATCGGGGCGCCGCCACCATCACGGCCATCGTGGCGGTCCCCACCACGATCCCCTCCCACTGCCACGCGCCCGGCTCAACGAGGGCGTGCCAGAAATGGCTGCCCTTCGGGGCACCGAGGAACTTGGGAACCTGGCTGGCGATGATGTAGAGGCCAACCCCCGAAAGGTAGCCGCTGACCACCGGATAGGGCATGTACTTGATGAGCCGGCCCAGGCCGACGGCACCGTAGAGGACCTGCAACGCGCCGGCCACCAGGCCGAGCACCGTGAGCAGGATCAGGGCCGCCTCCAGCGGGTTGCCGGCGCCCAGGTACTCCAGGGTAAAGGCCGAAAGAACCGCCGCCGCCGGAGCGCAGGGCGCCGTGATAAGGCGGTTGGTGCCGCCCAGGGCGGGCGCCACCAGGCCCAGGGCCGTGGCGCCGAGGATGCCCGCCAGGGCACCCTGGGCGGCGTAGGATCCACCCAGGGGCGAATAGATCGTGACCCCGAAGGCGATCGCCGAAGGCAATGCCACGAGCATCGCTGCCAGGCCGCCCCAGAAATCGCCGCTGCGAATCCACCGAGCGTGCGTTTCCATGTTGCGAAGCATTATCGCCCGACCCGGCGGCCGGCGGTGGGTTCCCGTCGGTCCGCGCACCCATCGTGGAAAGCGTCACGCCGCTGGCGTGACCTGGCGCACGACGGACCGGGTTTCCCCCGCCCCCCGGCGGGGCCGGAATCCGGCCCGGGTGCACAATGCATGGGCCGATCACCCCGCGACAGGAGGCACCAGATGAAATACGTGGACAACCACCCTTCGTCCCGCGATTTCCGCCATCTCCATCGTGAACTGAAGCCGGGGGAACGACCGCCCCCGCTGCCCAGCCTTGCCCAGCAGGTCGCGGCATGCAAGATGCCGCACCGGGATCCGGCGGAAACCCCGGCCCCCCCCCGCGTCGAAGACGACGACGACCTCTGAACACCGGCCCGTCGCCGCGCCCCATCCCCACCCCGGACCGCCCGCGCGGTCCCGGAGACACCGCAAGCACCCCCTCGGGTACGCCTTGCGTCCCCGGCCTGCCGCGACCGGACCCGTCACGCCTAAAGGCGCGCAGCCGCATCACCGCCGGAGGAGCGGAAGGTGCTGTGTTATACTTTTTGACTGGTCGGGCTAGCTACCTGGCCGGCAAAAAAATATTCTCGGGTCTGTTGCATCACTCTTTATCGATAAAGGGAACCACATGAAACAATCTCTCCTCGTTGCAGCTCTCGTGGCCCTGGCCGTCAGCGCCTGTGGCAAGCAGGAACCCGCTCCGGCCCCGGCGCCCGCTCCGGCGCCCGCTCCCGCCGCTCCGGCGGGCATGTCCGGCATGTCCGGCATGCAGGGGATGTCCGGCATGCAAGGCATGTCCGGCATGGAAGGCCAGAAGGGCATGGAAGGCCAGAAGGGCATGGAAGGCATGTCCGGCATGCAGGGCATGTCCGGCATGCAAGGCATGTCCGGCATGGAAGGCCAGAAGGGCATGTCCGGCATGTCCGGCATGCAGGGCATGGAAGCCAAGAAGGAAGAGAAGAAGTAATTCCTTCGGCTGCTGCCTGAAGAAGCCGGTCCTGCGGGGCCGGCTTCTTTTTTTCCGCTCCGCCGCGGCAGGAGGCGGACCGGACGTGTCACCCGGCCGATTCGGGTGCGCCGCCTCCGGGTGCCGCCACCCGACCGACCTTCATGCGAGGCCGACCGGGGCCTGCGGCGAGCATGGCCGGCGAACCGGTTCGCC
>JAEUNJ010000216.1 GCA_016791145.1 Rhodocyclaceae bacterium
CTCGGCGCCGGCGCGGGTGGCTTCCTCATGTTCTACGCGCCCCGTGACAGCCATCGGGCGATCGCGGCGGCGCTTCCGGAATTGCGGGTGATCCCGATGGGTTTCGAGCCCCTGGGCAGCCGCATCATCTTCTACCACTGACCGCGGAAGCTCCGAAGCCCGATGAGTCTGGCCTGGAAGCTGAAACGGCTTCGCGTCATGGGGCCGGCGGAAATCGCGTTCCGGGTCGCCCGGACGGTACAGGCGAGCCTGGAATCGGCACGTGCGAGTCGCCCGTCGCAGGTGCCTGCTCCCGCCGTAGATCGTTGGGGCAGCCCGTGGCCCGGTCTGGCCCATTGCGAAGTGGAATCCGAATCCTACCTGGCGCATGCGGACCGGATTCTGGCCGGACGCTTCGACGTGTTCGAGCTGCGCGACCTGGACCTCGGATTCCCTCCGGACTGGAACCGGGAGCCGCGGACGGGCATCCGGCCGCCGATGACCTTCGGGAAGACCATCGATTACCGCCGGCGATCCGTGGTGGGCGACGTCCGCTACCTCTGGGAACTGAACCGGCACCTGGAACTGGTGACGTTGGCCCAGGCGTATCGCCTGGGCGGCGGCGAGAAGTACGCGGAGGGCTGCGCGGCGATGCTGCGTTCCTGGTTCGAAGCCTGTCCCTATCCCCTGGGCGGAAACTGGATCAGTGCCCTGGAACACGCGGTACGCCTGCTCAACTGGGCCGTGACCTGGCATCTGCTGGGCGGCCATGGAGCCCCCGTCTTCGCGGGCGCCGAAGGCGGGCGCCTGCGGCAGGACTGGCTGGCCATGATCTACCGCCACTGCCGTTTCATTGCCGGCCATCTCTCCCGCCACTCGTCCGCGAACAACCACCTGTTCGGCGAGTACGTGGGCCTGTTCGTGGCATCGGTGACCTGGCCCTGCTGGCGGCGATCGGCCGGCTGGCGGGAGACGGCACGTGCGGGCATCGAAGCGGAGGCCCGGCGACAGGTCGCACCGGACGGGGTGAATCGGGAACAGTCCGTCTGGTACCACCACGAAGTCGCCGACATGATGACTCTGGCGGGCCTCCTGGGGCGCGCCAACGGCATCGACTTCTCGCCTTCCTTCTGGGACCGCCTGGAGCGCATGCTCGAGTTCATCGCTGCCCTTGCCGACGCCGGGGGGGCGTTGCCGATGATCGGCGATTCGGATGACGCCCACATGGTCCGCTTCGTGCCGGATCCGGCTTTCGACGTATTCAGGTCCCTCCTGGCTACCGGGGCCGGGCTGTTCTCCCGGCGGGACTTCCGGGACAGGGCCGGGCATTGCGACGACCGGACGAGATGGCTTCTGGGACAGCAGGCCGATGCCGAATTCGCCGCGGCCGACGCGGCCCCTCCTCGCCGGCCGGCCTTCCCGGAGGGCGGTTACTGGATCCTCGCCGACCGTCCGGGTGACCCGGAGCGGGAGATCCGGGTGGTGGCCGATGCCGGCGCCCTGGGCTACCTGGGCATCGCCGCCCATGGCCACGCCGATGCCCTGTCGCTGGTCCTTTCCGTGGCGGGGCGGGAGATCCTGGTGGATCCGGGGACCTATGCCTATGGCGCCGAACCCCGGTGGCGGGAGTATTTCCGCGGCACGGCGGCGCACAACACGGTGCGGATCGACGGCCTGGACCAGTCCGTCTCGGGTGGCGCTTTCCTCTGGATTCGACACGCGGAGGTCCGCTGCGAGATGTTTCGCGAAGAACCCGCCCTCGACACCTGGGTCGGCAGCCACGACGGCTACCGGCGGCTGCCGGACCCGCTGTGGCACCGGCGCCGGATCGAACTGGACAAGGCCGCGCGCCAGGTCCGGGTGACCGACAGCTTTCAATGCCGTCGGGATCACCGGGCGGAGCTGTACTGGCACTTCTCGGAGCATTGCGACGTTCGGGCGGAGGGCGGATTCCTGCGGGTGGCGAACGGCCCGGTGGTCGCCTGGTTCTCGATGGAAGGGGCCGAGGAAGGTCCCCTCCTTGTGCGCGGGGACGAGGCGACACCCCAGGGGTGGGTCTCCCGGTCCTACGGCACCCGGGTCCCCGCCTGGGTCGCCATCTGGGGGGGGCGGGTCGGGCCGGAAACGGAGTGGCGCACGCAGATATCGCTGGTCGAACCCGGACGATCACGCACGGAGGCTTGAGGAAAAAGTTCCTTCACCCCCGGTGCGAATGGGCTTATCCTGCCGCCTGCAACGAGAACGCAGCCATCAGGTTGCCATCATTCCTCCCTGCCATCCGAAGACGACCACCCGATGAAATCCTTTTCCGACGCCGCCGACCTGGCCCTGCTCGGCGCGCCCCCCGCCTATGCCCAACCCCTGCACGTGGGACGGCCCAACATCGGCGACCGGGATGCCTTCATGCGCCGCATGAACGACATCCTGGACCGCCGCTGGCTGTCCAACAACGGTCCCATGGTGCAGGAATTCGAGCGGTCCCTGGCCGAGTACCTCGGGGTCAAGCACGTGGTCGCCATGTGCAATGGCACGGTGGCCCTGGAAATCGCCATCCGCGCCCTGGATCTGACCGGGGAGGTCATCGTTCCCTCGTATACCTTCATTGCGACGGCCCATGCCCTGCATTGGCAGGCCATCACGCCCGTGTTCGCCGACATCCGGTCCGACACCCATACGCTGGATCCGGAGGCGGTGCGGCGGATGATCACTCCGCGCACCACCGGGATCATCGGCGTCCACCTCTGGGGGCGGGCCTGCGACGTGGAGGGATTGCAGGCCGTGGCCGACGAGCACGGCCTGCAACTGATGTTCGACGCCGCCCACGCCTTCGCCTGCACCCACAAGGGGACCCGGATCGGCAACTTCGGGCGCTGCGAGGTCTTCAGCTTCCATGCCACGAAGTTCTTCAACTCCTTCGAGGGCGGTGCCGTCGCCACCAACGACGACGAGCTGGCGCGCCAGATGCGCCTGATGGCCAATTTCGGGTTCCAGGGCTTCGACAATGGCATCTACCCCGGCACCAACGGCAAGATGACGGAAGTGTGCGCCGCCATGGGCCTGACGGGATTGGAGAGCCTGGATTCCTTCACCGCCACCAACCGGCGCAACCATGGCCACTATGCGTCCCGTCTGAACGATGTTCCCGGACTGTCGCTCCTTGCCTACGACGAGGCGGAAGGCAACAATTTCCAGTATGTCGTCGTCGAGGTGGGCGACACCTTCCCCGTCTCCCGCAACGACATCATCCGCGTTTTCCATGCCGAGAACATCCTGGCCAGGAAGTACTTCTGGCCCGGGTGCCACGCGATGCTGCCCTACCGGTCCCTGTTTCCCCACGCCCGGTTGATGCTGCCCGAGACCCTGAAAGTCGCCGACCGGGTGATCGTCCTGCCCACGGGCACGGCCATCGAGGAATCCGACATCGAGTGCGTCACCGGGATCCTCCGGCTGCTGGCTGC
The DNA here is from genome assembly GCA_016791145.1 of Rhodocyclaceae bacterium. Lineage (GTDB taxonomy): Bacteria > Pseudomonadota > Gammaproteobacteria > Burkholderiales > Rhodocyclaceae > JAEUNJ01. Next base: position 3,438 of record JAEUNJ010000216.1, read on the forward strand.
GCCGGGCACCGCCGCAAAGCTCCCGCCGGCGGCCTGAGCGTTTCAACGAAGGGCGTCCCGGCCGGCCATGGCGATCTACGGCGAAGAGGAACTGAGGGCTCTCGGCCTGCGCCATTGCGGCCGCAATGTCCGGCTCTCGCGAATGGCGTCCCTCTACGGCATCGAGAACATCAGCCTCGGCGACAACGTGCGCATCGATGATTTCTGCGTGCTCTCGGCGGGTCTCGGCGGCATCGACATCGGTCGGAACGTGCACGTGGCCGTGTTCTGTTCCCTGATCGGGCGCGGCCGCATCTCGGTGGGGGATTTCGCCAATCTGTCCTCCCGCGTGTCGATCTATTCGAGTTCCGACGATTACAGCGGCCGCACCATGACCAACCCGACGCTTCCTCCGGCCTACACCGGGGCGGTCCATGCGGACGTCACGCTGGGCAAGCACGTGATCGTCGGATGCGGGTCCGTGATTCTGCCGGGGGTTAGGATCGGGATTGGGGCCGCCGTGGGTTCCCTGTCCCTGGTCCGGACGGATTGTCATGAATTCACGATGTACGCGGGCACGCCGGCGCGGGAGATCGGACCCAGGGACCGGAACCTGCTGGCGCTGGAGGCCGCACTCCGGGAGGAGGAGGCGCGCGCCGGGAACGGCGACGCGGACCGCAGCGCTCGATGAGTCTGCGGCAGAGATCGACCTCCGCCGCCTACTGGAGCGCGCTGGAATCGGCGGCGCGCACGGGCGTGCAGTTCGTCATTTCGCTGATCCTTGCGCGGCTGCTGACGCCGGCCGATTTCGGCGCGGTGGCCATGCTGGCCCTGTTCGTGTCCCTTGCCCTGATCTTCGTGGACAGCGGCTTCGGAGCGGCGCTGATCCAGCGCCAGGACGTGACGGAGGAGGACAAGGCCTCCGTGTTCTGGTTCAACATGGCGGCCGCGGTGCTGGTGGCGGGCGCGCTGGCGGCATCGGCCGGATGGATTGCCGAGTTCTACCGCCTGCCCATCCTGGAGCCCCTTACCTATGCGATGGCCGTCAACGTCGTGTTGACCGCCCTTGGTTCCCTCCAGGCTTCGATGATGACCAAGGACCTGGATTTCCGCACCCAGGCGCGGATCACGGTGGTGGCCAGCCTCGTTTCCGGAGGGCTGGGCGTCGGCATGGCCTTCGGCGGCTTCGGCGTCTGGAGCCTGATCGCGCAGACGCTGGCATCTTCGGCGATCACCTCGGCGCTGCTGTGGTATTGGCGACCCTGGCGGCCCGCGGCCGGCGTTTCGATGGCATCCCTGCGCCGGCTTTTCGGTTTCGGGGCCTACCTGCTGGCCGCGGCGACCATCGATGCCATCTACCATCGCCTGAACACGCTGTTGATCGGTCGCCTGTATTCGGCGTCGGACCTGGGTTTCTTCAACCGGGCCGACCATCTGCAGGAGATGCCCACCAGTCTGTTGTCGCGGGTGCTGAACCGGGTGGCCTTCCCGGTCTTCTCGGCGGCCAACAAGGAGCCCGACCTCCTGAGGCGCGGCGTGCGCAAGGCCATCCTGCTGCTCATGCTGGTCAACCTGCCCCTGATGGCCGGCATGGCCTACGTGGCCGACTGGCTCGTCGTGGTCCTCTACGGGGACCAGTGGGCGCCGACCGGGCCCTTGCTGACCATCCTGTGTCTCGCCGGCCTGCTCTGGCCGCTGCATGTCATCAACCTCAGCGTCCTCAAGGCCCAGGGACGATCGGATCTCTTCCTTTGGGTATCGATTGCCAAGAAGGTCATCGGGGTGACCGCGCTGGTCCTGGCGGCCCCCCATGGACTGGCCGTCATTGCCTGGGCCGTCGTGGGCGT
>JAEUNJ010000237.1 GCA_016791145.1 Rhodocyclaceae bacterium
CCGCGTTCAGGTCGGTTTCAGCCACTGCCAGGAGGCCAGTCCCGCCAGCGTCATCAGCAGGGAACCCGTCACGTGCAGGGCGATGGCGCCCATCGCCATGGACAGGCGCCCCTCCTGGAGCAGCGTGACCACCTCGGCCGAGAAGGTGGAGAAGGTCGTGAGCCCGCCGCAGAAGCCGGTGATGATCAGCAGCCGCCATTCCGGCGCGATCCCCGGCGCATTGGCGAAGTACGCGATGGCAAGGCCGATGATGTAGCCGCCCACGAGGTTGGCGGTCAGCGTGCCGAGCGGAATGGCCGGCAGGATGCCGTTCAGCCTGATCCCCAGGCTCCAGCGCAGCAGGGCGCCCAGGGCGGAGCCCAACGAAATGGCGACAATCGGCTTCCACATTGGATTTTTCTCCATCCGGGTCGGTGGCAGGACCCGCCCCGGGGCGGATTCTCGCACAGGGCCGCCGGTCGAGCCGCGCCCCGACCGGATCCGTGCCATGTCGGCCTCCTTGCGTGGACGCCACGGGCCGGGAAGAAGGGGCTCACATGCAACATGATGCATGCCCAAGGATGGCCGCAAACCGGCCCCCGATCCGTTGCGTGCCGTCATCCCGAAATCCGCCGCCGGGCGCGGTCGCCCCGTCGTCGCGGTTACGGCATGCGGGTCGCCGGAGAGACTCGCGGTCCTCCGGCAGAGCGGGGGGGAAATGCGCCGCCGACCCTACCGCGACATCGCCGGCCGCTGCGCCATGGCCGCACGCCAGCGTTGCACGTGGGGGTGTTCGTCGCCGGGCCGGACCTTGACGACGCGGGCGAAGTCCACCGCCACCACGGCGGTGATGTCGGCGACGCTGAATCGGCCGGCGGCGATGAAATCCCGCCCGGCCAGCCGCTCGTTCAGCGTGGCGAGGAAGGCCTGCAACCGCGCCAGGCCGCGGCGGCCCAGCTCGGGTATCTGCGGGTAGTCCACCGGCCCCGGCAGGGCGCGGTTGGCCATGGCCGGCGCGGTGTTGCGCAGGGCTTCGGCGATCGCCAGCAGCCCCTCGAACTCGACCCGCCAGTTCCAGCTCGCGATCTCCGCCTTTTCCTCCGGCGTTTCGCCGAGCAGCGGCGGCGCCGGGTAGCGGGCCTCCAGCCAGGCGGTGATCGCCGCGTTGTCGGTCAGCACGAGCCCGTCCTCCAGGCGCAGGGCCGGCACGGTGCAGAGCGGGTTGATCGCCCGGTAGGCCTCGCCCAGTTGTTCGCCGCTCCTCAGGTCCACCTGGACGGTTTCGTGCGGCACGCCCTTTTCGGCGAGCAGGATGCGCGCCCGGCGCGGACTGGGCGCCGTGGCGCAATCGTAGAGCGTGATCATGACGTCGTCCTTTCCTGTCCGGGCCGGCCGCGCTCAGGCCGGCGGCGACAGCTTGTCCTGGGTGCGCGTGTCGAAATCGCCGCGGTCGTGCCGTTCGTGCAACTGGCTCGCCGGGTTGCCGATGGTGCGGTTGACCATGCGGCCGCGCCTCACCGCCGGGCGCTTCGCCAGTTCGTCCGTCCAGCGCAGCACGTGGGTGTAGGCCTCGACCTGGAGGAACTCGCCGGCCTCGTACAACTGCCCCTTGGCCAGCGCCCCGTACCAGGGCCAGATCGCCATGTCGGCGATGGTGTATTCCTCCCCCGCCACGTAGGGGGTTTCGGCGAGGCGCCGGTCGAGCACGTCGAGCTGGCGCTTGACCTCCATCGCGTAGCGATCGATCGCGTATTCGATCTTGCTAGGCGCATAGGCATAGAAGTGGCCGAACCCGCCGCCGAGAAAGGGGGCGCTCCCCATCTGCCAGAACAGCCACGACAGGCACTCGGCACGCCGCGCGCCTTCCGCGGGCAGGAAGGCCCCGAATTTCTCCGCCAGGTAGATCAGGATCGCGCCGGACTCGAACACCCGGATCGGCGCCGGGCCGCTGCGGTCCACCAGCGCCGGAATCTTGGAGTTCGGGTTGACGGCCACGAAGCCGCTGCCGAACTGTTCCCCCTCGGTGATCCGGATCAGCCATGCGTCATACTCGGCCCCGGCGTGCCCCGCCTCCAGCAGTTCCTCGAGCATCACGGTGACCTTGACGCCGTTCGGCGTGCCCAGCGAATAGAGTTGCAGGGGATGCCGCCCCACCGGCAGTTCCTTCTCGTGGGTGGCCCCGGCGGTCGGGCGGTTGATGTTCGCGAAGCGGCCGCCGCTTTCCTTGGGGGCGGTCCAGATTCTCGGGGGGGTATAGGCGGTTGAATTGTCCATGTTCCAGTCGGGACTCAGAGCTTGTGAAGAAATCGTAGCGAGCGGGCCGCAGCGGTGTGCGGCCGGAGCGCAGCTACCGGAGCGTATGTGCTGATACGCGAGGATAGCGAGCACCGCCCAAGCCCCGATCCGGCACGCGCAGTAGACTTATTCACAAGCTCTCAGGGGTCGGCGCATCGCGGGGCGGGGCAGGGGCCCCCGAATTGTCCCACGCCGGGTCCGGGGCCGCCATCGCCTGCGCCGACGCGGGGACCGCGGGTCGCCGTGGCCGCGGGGCCACTACCGGACCGGCGCCCGGCCATAGACCGCGAACGGCTGGCCGTCGGCCAGCGCCGCCATCTGGTCGCCGAGGGAGAAGTGCCACCACTCGTGGCGATGCCGGGTGAATCCCGCCGAAGCCATCACCGCATGAAGGAGTTCGCGCCGGGAATGGATGGCCCGCAAACCGGCATCCGCCGCCCCGGCGTAGTGGTCCGGGAAGGCCCTTTCGGTGGTCTCGTCGATGGGGCAGCCCATGTCCGCCTCGCGGCCATCCGCGTCTTCGAGGGTCAGGTCGACGGCGGCGCCGGTGCTGTGGGGCGGCGGGGTCTTCGGGTCCAGGCTGGGCATGCCCCAGAAGGTGAAGACGGTCGCCGCCAGCAGCGCATGGAATTCCGGGTCGCGCCCCGCCAGGTCTTCCGGGCCCGCGATGCCATCCAGGGTGCGGCCATGCCGGGCGGCCTGTCGCCGGAACTCCCGCCACACCATGAAGGCCTGCACCTCCACGGGCCGCCATGCATCGAACAGGCGCAGCTTCCAACCGGGTGCCCTGGCCTCGAGGGCCCGCGCGGCACCGGCGAGCGCCGCCAGCACCCCCTGCCGGAGACGCCACGGCGAAGCGCCCTGGTAGGGAGCGCCGAAGGCCGCGTAGGGATGGGGTTCCCAGAACGCGAAGCGCCCGGGCGGAATCGGGACGAGGGGCTCACCGCACTCGACGATGGGCACCGAACGGTAATCCATTAACCTGAAAACCTCACCACAGAGGCACAGGGACGCAGAGAAACGCAAAACATCAAGGGCTTGCGTTTGGTGTTCGGGCCACCCATCGGGTGAGTCCCACCGGCCCGACAAGGATTTGATTTTCCTCTGTGAACTCTGCGTCTCTGTGGTTCAACTGCATTTTTTCGGATCCATGCTCCTGCCGCCGGGACTCAGGGCGGCTCCATGCCGGATTCTTCCACGATCGCCCGGGTAGCCGGATTCCGGAGGCGGTCGAGGAACGCCGGGGCGGACCGGCCTTCGCGGGACAGGACATGGACGGCCCCGGAGTACACCGTGTAATGCTGCAATTCGCGCGGCAGAGGGCCCAGGAAACGGACGCCCCGGGCATGCAGCAGTTCGCTGGCCTGCTGGAAACCCAGGTCCGCGTCGCCGTCAGCCACCAATGCCGCGATCTGTGCCCCCGAGGGCGGTTGCCGCGTCTTCGTCGCCATCCGGTCCGCGATGCCGAGCCGGTTGAAGACCTCCACCATGTGGCGGCCGCTGGTCCCGGACGATACGGCGACGGACCTGGCCGCCAGCAAGGCCGCCCTGAGGGCCTCCGGCGTCGCGACGTCGGGCGCCGGAACGCCGCCCGGGACCGCGATGCCGATGCCCGAACGGGCGAAGTCGGTGCGCGTGGCGCCGACGAGCCTTCCCTCGGCGGCGAGCCGGTCGATGTTCTGCGCGGCATTCACGACGACGTCGACCGTCTCGCCCTCGGAAATGCGCCGGGTGATCGCCTCGGTGCCGCTCCATGCCAGCGTCACCCGGTCGCCGGTCGCGCGCTCGTGGTCCCGGGCCGCGGCCGAGACCGCCTCCTTCACGGCATTCGGCGCCAGGACCCGCAACTCGGTCCCCATGGCCGGGGAAGTGCCCCCGAGGACGACGAAGGCGGCGAGGACCATCCCGGCAAGCCGGCCGGGCTTGCGCCTCGATGGCGATCGACCTTTCCCACCCCGCGCCGTCCTGGACCGTGGCACGCCATCGCACACAGCTAGCCCCTCGCCAGCGACGCCACGTCCTTCAGGAACCTGTCGCGCAATTCGGCGCTGTCCACATGGGCGGCCAGGGCCTTGCAGAGTTCCGGCAGGCTGCCCGCCTTCTTCGCCTCGTTCTTCACCAGCACCCGCGCCATGGGGCCGATGGCCCGGGCGAGGCTCTTTTCCAGCAGCGTGATGGCCTCGGCGCTCAGCCAGGGGCCGACGGTGGCGACGGGTCCCGACAGCGGGACGCTGGCCACGGGCATCGACGGCCGCGACCGCGAGGCCGGGGACGGGCCGCTGTCGGACGAGATGCCCTCCGCCGGCCGGCTGCCCGATGGATCGCCCTCCGGCCGGGCCTCCAGGGCCTTGCGGAAAGCCTCCCGGTGGCCCGGATCCGTGATGCTCTGGGCAAGCAGTTCCCGAAGCTCGGCCGGACCGCCGGCCCGGGCCCGGGCCTTGCGCACCAGCAGCGCCGCCAGGGGCCCCAGATAGCGGGCCAACTCCTTCTCCATGCGGGCCAGGGCCTCGGGGTCGAGGCCGTCGGCCGGGAGCGGGGCGGCGGACGGTTCGCCCAGGGGGATGGTCCGGTCCGCGAGGCCGGGATCCTCCTCGTCGCCCAGCACCGCGTACAGGTCGTGGGCCCGGTCGTGCTTGTCGCGGTGCTCGCCCAGGTGGCGGAAGGCGCGCTCGCCCCCGTCGGAAAGGCAGGCCACCACGTCGTAGAAGGCCCGCGACACCAGCAATCCATTGGCATCGGCGAAACTCATCACGCGCTGCGCCACGTTGATGCCGTCGCCGACCACGTTGCCGCGCCCGTTCAGGTCGTTCAACACCCGGACGGGACCGATGTGCAGGCCCATGCGTACCTTCAGCCGTTCCTGGACGCCCAGCCCGCGCCGGATGTCCACGGCGGCATGGAGCACTTCCTCCGGGTCGCCGAGAAAGCAGATGGCCGCCCCGTCGCCGGTATCCAGCGTGATCCGCTCCGGATCCGGCACGTGGGCGAGTTTGCCGGCGATGAGCTGGTTGAAGGCGGACTTGAGTTCGTACTGCTCGTTCACCGAGGCCTTGGAATAGGCCACGATGTCCAGGAACAGGACCGTGCAGACCATGTTCCGCCGGTGGCTGTCCGCCTGCCCCGCGACCGTGGAGGCCACGGAGTGGTCGTGGGCGCCGTTGCCGTTCCAGGCGAAGGTGCGGGTGTGCTGGGGTTCGCCGGCAGCCAGCGTCCGGTCGCGGCCCTCGGCCTCGCGGATCCGCGCCCGGAAGGCGGCGACGCTCTGCGGCCGCATGGTCTCGTCCGGCGCCAGGGCCCAGTCGATGGCCGCCAGCAGGGCCTCGCCCACCAGGCCCCGCCGGTCCAGCCGCACGGCGGGGACCATGCCGTCGTTCTTAAGGCGGGCCGCCGCCTCCACGGGCCTTTCCCCGGAAACCAGCCAGTACATGACGGCGGCGAGTGAATACAGGTCGGTCCAGGGTCCCTGGTTCCCCTGGCTGTGGTACTGCTCGAAGGGGGCGAAGCCCGGGCTGACGATGCTGGTCAGGTCGCGCCCGGAGGCCGTGCGGCGGGCGGCGCCGAAGTCGATCAGCACCGGCGATCCGTCGGCCCGGATGTAGATGTTGTCCGGCTTGATGTCCCGGTGCAGGAAGCCGCCCTTGTGGATCATCTCCAGGCCGTCCAGCAGCGGATTCACGATGCGCAGCAGTTCCGTCCTGTCCAGGGGCCCGCGCCGGGGCATCCAGCGCTTCAGGGATTCCCCCGACTCGTATTCCATGACGATGTAGGCCGTGCCATTGGCGGGGAAGTAGCGCAGCACGCGCACGATGTTCGGATGGCGGAAGGCGGCCAGGGCGCGGGCCTCGTCGAGGAAGCGCTCCAGGCCCCAGCGGAACTGGCCGTCCGTCGCATCGCCGAGGGACTGCACGCTCCCGTCGGGCACCCGGGTCGCGAGCTCCGCCGGCAGGTATTCCTTGATCGCCACCGAGAGGTCCAGGTTGGCGTCCCGGGCGAGATAGGTGATGCCGAAGCCGCCGCCACCCAGGGTGGACTGGATCTCGTACTCGAGGATGGCCGCCCCCGGCGTGAGCGCGTGGGCCACCCGGGGCCCGCCGCCGGCCCCCAGGTTCACCGTGTCCGTCCGCCCATCCATGGGGCGGCTTCAGCCCTCGATCATCTGCATGGCCTTTTCCAGGCTGCGGCGCATGCGGTTGAAGGAGCTGGCCAGGACCGCCACCTCGTCACGGCCCTTCTCCGGGAACTCGGGCTCGCTGAAATCGCCGGTGCTGATCCGGTCCGCCGCCTCGGAGAGGCGGCGGATGGGACGCACGATCAGCAGGCTCAGCATCAGGTTGAGGACCAGGAACACCACGAGGAAGACCACGGCCAGGGAGGACATGAAGGCGGCGAAGGCCCGTTCCGCGTTGCGCCGCGGCACGTCCATGGGCACGGTGACCACCTGGGCGCCGACCACCTCGTTGAGCTTCCAGCCGAAACCGTTCGCCGGGCCGTAGACCTTGATCATCGAGGGTGGCGAGGCCTCGGCGGAGGTATGGCACTGGAGGCAGGCGGGATTGGTGATGCGGATCGGGCGGGCAATGAACAGTTGCCGGCCCGTCGGAGAGTCCCGCTCGGCGACGATCTCCTGGACGTCGCCCCCCTGGCGGAAGCGGTTCACGATGTCCGTCTCCCAGTCGGTGGCCCGGTTGCGCGGATTGGTCGGATTGAGGGTCGCTTCCTTGTACGAGTAGTCCGCGTATTTCTTGCGCAGTTCGTTGAAGATCTCGGTGGCCGCGTAGGCCGGCACGGTCTGCGGCAGGAAGACCTCGTCGACGACCTTGATCAGTTCCGGCCGGACCTGGTCCACCGTGTATTTGCGCACCGAGAGGGCCGATTCCATGATCAGCCCGGCATCCCGGTGCACCTCCTCCCGGGCATTTTCCTGCAGCAGGCGGTAGGAGACGAGGCCGGCCGCCGCGATGCCGATGGCAAACACGGCCACCAGGACGAGGTTGAACTTGAGGCGCAATCCCATGGCATTCTCCTTCTCGTTGGCGGGCCGTCTGGACTGGGTCTCCCGCGCCCCGGGGTTCGCCATGGTCGGTGGCGGGCGCGGTCATGCGGGCCATTGTATTCCGATGGTCCGGCCGGTGCTTCAGATTTGAAGGATAGTTTCCGCCGGCCCCGGGGCGGGCCGGAGAGCGGCCTGAACGGCCCTGCGCCCGCCTTTTCCCGGGCCTCCGCCGCGGTGCGTCCGATCCGGGCGGAAGGCGAATGGCCCGGCCCGGGGCCGGCCTCAGGCCTCCGGCCGCCGCGGTCGCGCCGCGCGCATCGTCCCGGCGAGGCCGCGGGCGGCCAGTTCCGGGTCCGCGGCGGCGCAGATGGCGCTCACCACCGCCAGGCCGTCGGCGCCGGCGGCCAGCACATCCGCCGCGTTGGCGGGACCGATGCCGCCGATGGCCACCAGGGGCAGCCGGGTGAGGGCGCGGATTCCGGCCAGGCCCGCCAGCCCCAGGGGCGGCGCGGCATCCGTCTTGGTGGGCGTCGCGAAGACGGGGCTCACGCCCAGGTAGTCCAGGCGCACGCCGCTTTCCAGCGCCGCCTCCACATCATCCGCCGATTCGACGGAAAGGCCCACGATGCCCCCCGGCATCCAGCGCCGCACCTCCGCCGGGGGCATGTCCGACTGGCCCACATGGACCCCGTCGGCGCCGGCCGCCAGGGCGATGTCGAGCCGGTCGTTGATGATCAGCGGCACCTCAAGCGGCGCGAGCAATGCCTTCAGCATCCGGGCCCGGGCCAGGAAGCCGCGGGTGGAGAGGTCCTTCTCGCGCAGTTGCACGCAGGTGGCGCCGCCGCGGACGGCGGCCCGGACAACCTCCTCCACGGACCGCGGCGCACAGGCCGCCGCGTCGGTGACCAGGTAGAGCCCGAGGCAGCGGGGATCGAAGAACGCGCCGGCCTTCACTGGACTACCCTCCCCCCGGCCCCCTCCCGGCGGGAGGGGGAGCGCAAGCGCTCCCCTTCGGGGAATTGGTAGGCCCTCCCCCCGACCCCCTCCCGGCGGGAGGGGGAGCGCAAGCGCTCCCCTTCGGGGAATTGGTAGGCCCTCCCCCCGGCCCCCTCCCGGCGGGA
>JAEUNJ010000240.1 GCA_016791145.1 Rhodocyclaceae bacterium
TTCGGCGCCGAAGCCCACCCGACGGAGGAGCATTTCATGCCGCTGCTTGTAGCGATGGGCGCGGCGGGCGGCGACGCGCCGCGGCGGCTGCGGCCGCGCTTCAACTACCGGGGCCTCTCCATGGATGCCTACGTGTGGGAGACGGGCCCCGCGGCCTCCGCGTAGGCAGCCGGGGCGGGCGCGCCGCGGCGGCGCGCCCGGCGCCGCATCCCCGGCCGGCCGCGTCGCAGCGGCGGATGCGGCCGGACAGGCTGCTAGTATGGGGCCCGTAAGCAACGGCCTGGACAATGCCGCCGTGGTCGACATCCGAACCTTGCTCGTCGTCAGCACCCTCGTCCTCTTCTGCCGCGCCGCCCTGCTCGGCTACGCCTGGGCGATCAACCGCACCTACGCCCCGGCCCGCCTGTGGGCCGCCGGGTCCGCCCTGATGGCCGCCGGCGTGCTGCTGCTCGCCCTGCGCGACAGCCTATCGCCCTTCCTCTCGGTGTTCGTCGCCCAGGCGCTGGTGCTCTTCGGCTGGCTGGCCACCTCGGCCGGCACCGTCACCGCGGCCGGGCGCAACCCGCCCTGGCGCGCCGGCCTGGTGCTGACGGCCGCGACGCTGGCCACCGTGCTGCTGTACCTGTACGCGCAGCCGGACATCGTCGCGCGGACGGTCGCCATCGGCGTCGCCGGCTTCGCCTTCGATGCCTACGTCATCGCCTCCTGCCTGCGCTTCCGCGGATCGCCGGCCCGCCGGAACAGCTTCCGCATCCTCGCGGCGGTGCTGGCCGTCTCCGTGGTCTCGACGATGGTCAAGAACGTGCACGTGGTCCAGTTCGGCCTCACCTCCCTGTTCGACACCACCTGGGAGATGCGCCAGTACTTTCTGCAGTCCATCATCACCCTGGTGGTGTGCACGGCCCTGTACCTCATGATCGCGGCGCAGAAGACCCAGGAGGCGCTGGCCCAGGAGATCGAGGAGCGCAGGCGGGCCGAGGAATCGATGCGACTGGCCGGCCTGGTCTATGAGGCCACCAGCGAGGGCATGATCGTCACCGAGGCCGACGGCACCATCATCACCGTGAATCCGGCCTTCACGGCCCTCACCGGCTACACGCCGGAGGAGGCGATCGGCAGGACCCCGCGCATCCTGAAATCGGGCCGCCACGACGCGGCCTTCTACGCGGCCCTCTGGCGGGACCTGGCGTCCCGCGGCGAATGGAAGGGCGAGGTCTGGAACCGCCACAAGGACGGCACCCTGTACGCGGAACTCCTGACCATCAACACCCTCTACGACGCCGCCGGCAAGGCCCATCGCCGGGTCGCGCTGTTCCACGACATCACGCGCGAGAAGCAGTCGGCCGAGATCATCTTCCACCAGGCCAACCACGACCGGCTGACCGGCCTCGCCAACCGCTACGCCTTCTTCGAGGAACTGGCCAAGGAGCTCTCCCGGGCCCGGCGCGCCGGCGAGCGGGTTGCGCTGCTGTTCATGGACCTGAACCGCTTCAAGCCCGTGAACGACCAGTACGGCCACGAGGCGGGGGACGTGGTCCTGAAGGCCGTGGCCGAGCGCTGGCATTCCTGCCTGCGCGCCACCGACACCCTGGCGCGGCTGGGGGGGGACGAGTTCGCCCTGGTCATCGGCGGGCTGCATGCCGGCGAAGAGGCCGCGGGCATTGCCCGCAAGCTGATCCACGCCCTGGAGCCACCGATTCCGCTTCCCGGCGGACAGGCCGTCACCGTGGGCACGAGCGTCGGCGTGGCGATCTATCCCGAAAATGCCATGGAGATGGATTCCCTGATCGCGGCGGCCGACGCCGCCATGTACCGCAGCAAGGCGGGAGGACATGGCGAAATCGCCTACTCCACCCAGGTGGCGACCGCCTCCGGCCTCGATGCCGACTGGATGGTGTTCGGCGACGCCCACCTGGTCGGCGTCGCGGCCATCGACGAGCAGCACCGGGCCCTGGTCGAGATGGTGAACGAGATCAACCGGTCGGTGCGGACCGGCCAGGGCGACGAGAATCTGCGCAAGCTGATCGGGGAACTGGTGGCCTTCACCTCGCTGCACTTCGCCACCGAGCGCCGGCTCATGGAGCGGCACGGCTTCCCGGACGCGGCGGCCCACCACAAGGAGCACGAGGACTTCGAGCTGCGCAACCGCCGCTTCGCGGAACGCTTCGAGCCCGGCGACGAGCTGCGCCTGCTGCAGATGACCAAGGACTGGCTCTCCGCCCACATCCTGGGCCCCGACAAGGCCCTGGGGGCCTACCTCCGGTCGAAGGGCGTGTCCTAGGGTCTGTTCCCATTCAGGCGACGTGCGCGCCCAAAGGGACTGAGGGGACTGTGCCGCCGGGTTCCGCGGGAGCCGCGTCCCCGCCGCGATCGGCCCGCGGCCCTCGGGAAATCACCGATGGATGCGTCGGCGCTGCTGCTTCCGGATGCCCTTCCTGGTCTTCTTCACCGGCTTGGCGTTCGCCTTCTTGGCCGGCTTGGCGACGGGCTTCGCGTCCCCGAGGCCGCCCATGCCGTGGCCGAGCTGGCGACGGTCCCGCTTCACGGTCTGGGCGAGGCGGGCCTTCTGGTCCCCGCTCATGCCGGTCATGCTGTAGTTCTCCATGCCGGACTGCACGGCCGGCTGGGGCGCCGGCGCGGCCGGCTGGATCACCGAGGGCTTCGGCGGGTTGACGGCGGGTTCGGCGGCCCCCGCCTGGAGGGTGGTCAGGGTCAGGGAGGCCGCGAGCAGGACGGTGGTACGCAGGTTCATGGCGATGGTCCGTTGAAGACGACGATCCGGAAAAGTTTACGCCGCGACCGGAGCCGCGATGGCCGGGAAAGAACCGCCAAAACCCGGTTGTCCCGGGGTCCCGGTGGCAGCGCCGGCCGCGCCCGTGCCCCGAACGGGTCTTGCCTGACGCGGACCTGTCGGCGGCCGGCCATGGCCTTGCGCCTCGGCGCCGAGGGTTCCCGAAGCGCGCCGCCTGAAGGGCCGGCTCAGTAGGCTTCCCGGAAGGCCGAGCGCATGGAATCCACCACCGGCTCCAGCAGGTAGTCGAGCAGGGTCCTGGCGGGCGTGCGCAGGTAGACCATGGCCTGCATCCCCGGCCGCAGGGGCTCCGGCTCGCCGCCGCCCTCGGTGCCGGTAACGCGGACCCGCACCGCGAAGGCGAGCTGGTCCTCCTTCACCCGCACCGCATCGGCCGCGATGTATTCGACATGGCCGACCAGCAGGGGCATGGTGCGCCGGTTCCAGCCGGCCACCTGGATTTCCGCCCGGCCGCCCTGCTTCACGTAGCGGATGTCCCGCGGCGAGACCCCGGCCTCGATGTACACGGAATCGGCGCTGGGCACGATCTCCATCATGGTCTGCAGCGGGCCCACCGCCGAGCCGGGCGCCAGGGTGCGCAGGTTGATGACCGTGCCGGCCACCGGGGCGGCGACCGTGTCCCGCCGCACGTCGGCTTCCTGGGCCGCGAGCTGCTGCTGGAGCTGGTAGAGGCGTTCGTCGCTGGCCTTCAGTTCCTGGGCCACGGTCTCGAAGAAGCGGTTCTTCAGTTCCGCCAGGCGCAGTTCCAGTTCGGCCTGGCGCTGCTCGGCCTTCAGGTGGTCGGCGGCCAGTTCTCCGGCGCTCGCCTCCTCCGCGGCCCGGGCGCGCTTCAGGTCCAGGATGCGGGACCTGGACACGAAGCCCCTGGCCGCCAGGTCCTCGTTCAAGGCCAGTTGCTCGGCGGCCAGGCGGGCCGATTCCTCCTGGGTCCGCGCCCGGGTGGAGAGGGTGCCCTGCTCGCGGACGATGGACTGCATCTCCTTGCGCATGGCCGCCTCCGCCGCGCGCAGCGTGCCGCGCCGGTTCTCGAAGACCTTGTTCTCCTGGCGGATCACCAGGGCGATGCCCGCCTCCCCCTTGCGGGCGAGGATCGCCGGCGGATAGGCGACGGCGTCGGCCAGCAGCTGCTCGGACCGCAGCCGGGCGTTGCGGGCCGTTTCCGAGTCGTGCAGGAAACGCAGGGATTCGTAGGCGGCGAGCCGGCTCGGCTCGGTCAGCGAGGCGAGCGTCTGGCCGGTCGCCACCTGGTCGCCGTCCTTGACCTGCAGGGCGCTGACGATGCCGCCCTTGGCGTGCTGGATCGCCACCCGGTCGGTGACCACCTTGACCGTGCCCTCGCCCACCACGGCGCCCTCGATGGGGGCGAGCCCCATCCAGAGCAGGCCGCCGAAGATGAACACGACCACGATGCCCAGGCCCCAGCGCAGCAGCGGCTTCGGGTCGTCCGGCACCTGCCCGGGGGCGCCGATGCGGAACAGCTTGTGAAAGGCCGTGCTCATGCTGTCTCCGCCGGGCCGCCCCAAGGAGGCAGCCAGCCAATGTCGCGGAGCGGGCTCCGCCCGCGAACCAGCGTCACCCCCCTTCCCCGGGAACGGGGGCCGGGGGGGAAGGCTCCCAATTCCCCCGCAGGGGAGCGCTTGCGCTCCCCCCGGGGGCCGGGGGCGATGGGGACCATGTTCATGCCGCGCCCCCCGCCGGCGGCGGTTGCAGCGGCGCGATGGCCGCCGCCATGCCGGGCACATAGCGGGCGACGATGTCGTTGCGCGGCCCGAAGGCCTCCACGAGGCCGTCCCGCAGCACCAGGATGCGGTCCGCCTGGGCCAGGATCGACGGCCGGTGGGCGACCACGAAGCAGGTGGCCCCGGCCGCCTTCAGGTCCTGGAGGGCCGCCTGCAGCATGGCCTCGCCTTCGGAATCCAGGTTGGAGTTGGGCTCGTCGAGCACCACGATGCGCGGGTCCCCGTAGATCGCCCGGGCGATGGCGATGCGCTGGCGCTGCCCCCCGGAGAGGGAGGCGCCGCCCTCGCCCACCGGCGTCTCGTAGCCCCGCGGCAGGTGCACGATCAGGTCATGGACCCGGGCCCGCTTCGCCGCCTCCGTGACCCGCTCGGCATCCACCTCGCCCATGCGGGCGATGTTCTCCGCCACGGTGCCGGCGAAGAGCTCGATGCTCTGGGGCACGTAGCCCACGTGCCGGCCCAGGTCGTCCCGGTTCCATTGCAGCAGGTCGGCGCCGTCGTAGCGCACCGCCCCGGCGGTGGGCCGCCACAGGCCCACCAGCAGCCGCACCAGGGTGGACTTGCCGGAGCCGGAGGGTCCGATGATGCCGATGCATTCCCCCGGCATGACGGCGAAGCCGACGCCCTTCAGGATCGGCTGCGGCTTGCCCGGCACCGAGAAGACGAGGCGCTCCGCCGTCACCGCCCCCTGCGGCGCGGCCAGCGCCATGGGCTCGTGCGCGCGGGCCGGCTCGGCGGCCAGGAAGGCATCCAGGCGCCGGTAGGCGGCCCGGGCCTCGGCGAAGGGGGCCCATCCGGAGAGCAGCATCTCCACCGGCACCAGGGCGCGCGAGGCGATGAAGGTGGAGGCCACCATCACGCCGATGGAAGCGTTGGTGCGCAGGATCAGCCAGACGCCGACGCAGAGCATCATGATCTGCACGGCCTGGCGCACCAGCCGGGTGAGGCTGACGGTGCTGCCCACCACGTGGGCCGTCATGACCTGGTGGGACAGGGAGTGGTTGTTGAGGCCGTCCCAGCGCTTGCGGATGGCCGGCAGCATGCCCAGGGTGAGCACGCTTTCCGCGTTGCGCGCCGCCGTGTCGGCGAAGCGGGAGGAGACGGCCATCTCCCGGTACATGGTGTCCAGGGCGTCCCGGGAAAGCTTTTCGTTGATGTAGCCGGCCAGGAAGAGCAGCACCGCGCCGCCCAGCGAGAACCAGCCCAGCACCGGCGAGAAGAGGAAGATGATGATGAGGTAGATGGGCAGCCAGGGGGCGTCGAAGAGGGCGAAGACGCCGTTGCCGGTGATGTAGTTGCGCAGCGTGTAGATGTCCCGCATGCCCTCGGGATAGGGCGGCCGGTCCGGGCGCCCGCCCTGGGTCACCAGGGCGTCGAAGATCTTCGGCGCCACCTCCCGGTCGATGAGGACGGTGATCACCACCAGCAGCCGGGAGCGCAGGATCTCCAGGGCCATGACCAGCAGCAGCGTCAGGGCGACGCCCAGGGTCAGGTAGAGCAGCGTCGATTCGCTGCGCGCCGTGATCACCCGGTCGAACACCGCCATCCAGTAGAAGGAGGGGGCGAGCTGCAGCAGGTTCACGAAGAAGCTGAAGGCGGCGACCATGAAGAACAGCCGGCGGTGGGACCAGAGGAGCGCTTTCATGGCGTATTCCGAACGAACAGCGAGCCGGGATCGAAGCCGAGCAGGCGCGTCACGGGCGCCCGCTCGGTCTCGGGCCGGGCGAACCACCAGCGGGCGGCCGCCAGGATGTCCGGCCCCAGTTCCTTGGCGCCGGGCGGCGGGATCTCCCCGAGGGCCTCGTACTGCGCCTTCCACAGGGAGCGGTAGCCCACGGTCTCCCGCGGCAGGTGGCCCACCCTGAGCCCGCGGGCGAGGATCGCCCGCCAGAAGACCCGGTCGCCGATGACGCTGAAGGGGCGCGGCATCAGGGCCCACAGGGGGAGCAGCGGGAAGGCGCCGCGCAGGACCAGGTAGCAGCTGGTGTCCGCATGCTGCTGGTAGGGCTCGTCGGCGATGGGCATGCGGGAGCCGTCCGGCCGGACGAAGAAGCGCCGGGCCGTGATGACGTCGAAGCCCTCGGCGTGGGCGGCGGCCGCGTCGAGCATGCCCCGCACGTGGTCCGCCAGGTAGAAGTTGTCCGCGTCCAGGTAGGCGACGGCGTCGAAGTCCTCGCGCACGGCGAGCAGCGACCCCACGGCCCGCGGCGTGTCGCCGTAGTCGCCGTGGGCGACCCCCAGCTTCACGTGGCGCACCGGCAGCGCGTCCAGGAAGTCCTGGGGATGCCCGTCGGAGACCAGGAAATGGGTGCAGGGATGGGTCTGCGCGGCCACGCTGTCCAGGCAGCGCTGCAGGTCCGCCCGGTCCTCCCTGTAGTAGGCGGTGACCACGGCGACGCGGACGGCGGACGGGCCGGCCATCTCAGGGCCCCCCGTGCGCGAGCACGGACTCGCGGTAACGGCCGATGGCGCCGAAATGCCGGGCCAGCAGGGCGACCAGCGAATGCCTTTCCCCGCAGTACAGGCGGTCGAGCTCCGCCAGGGCCCTCTCCCACAGGGGCCGCGCGGCGGCCAGGGCGACCAGCGCCGGGCCGGCCCGCAACCCGTGCGCGACGCCCCGGTCGCCGCCCTCCGGCCCCGCTCCCAGCCCCGCCAGCGCGGCGGCCATGCCCGGTGGATTGCCGGCCGGCTCCAGCAGGACGATGCGCTCCCACGGGCATTCCGCCAGGACGCGGCGCAGCGTCTCGGCCTTGTTGAACCAGAAGTCGAAACTGTGGATGGCCAGACCGTCCATGGCATCGAAGAGGTCGCCGACGAGCGGCTGGGAGGCCGCGGGAGCGTGCCAGGCATTGCCGCGCCGTTCGGAAAGCAGCGTGTAGTGGAGGCCATGGGTCTCCGACACCGCCCTCAGGCAGGCGCGCACCCCGGGGTCGGAAAGGGAAAAGCGACGCTCCCAATCCATGACGATCATACCATCCGACTTGCGGCGGACCGGCGTCTTGAGCACGAACCAGGACTCGCCGCGGCGGCCCCCGTGGGCCATGGCGCCCTGCCCCGGTGGTGCGGCGAGCTCCGGCATCGCCGCGGCCGGATAGGCGCCGCGCACGGCGGGCGGCGCGAGCTGCGCCAGGGTCTCGGGGGTCAGGGGCAGGATGTCCGCCATCAGTTCGCAGCGCCGCTCGTCGCGCCGCCGGGCCTCCGCCGCGTCGTCGCCGGAGCCCACCAGCAGCAGCTCCCGGCAGCGCCGCAGCATGAAGGGCGGCAGGTCGGCCCGGGTCCAGAACTCGTCCGCGCCCGCCGCGCTGCGCGACGCATGCTCGGCGAACCAGGGCCCGACGCAGAAATAGCCCTGCCGGCGGGCCTCCAGCAGGGACCCGGTGTCGGCATTGCGGAAGCAGGCGATCCGCAGGTCGCCTTCGAGCAGTCCGCCGGGAATACGCAGCGGCGGGCAGCGGGCGATGCGCAGGCCGAAATGGCTGTCGGCGTCGTAGTGGCGGAACAGCTCCCGGTGCGGGACGAGCTGCACGTAGGGGGCGGCGCCGGCCCAGCCGATGTCCTCGCTGCGGCGCACCGGGGCATCGTCCGGCAGCGCCGCCGCGTCGGCGATGAACCACTGCTCGAGCAGTTCCGGCGTCAGCACCTGGATGGCGTCGCGGTAGGTGGAGCGCTGGACGAAGCCGTGGGGCAGCCAGGCCTCGAGGCCGGCGCGCCGGGGGAACCATTCGGGCCAGTGGGTGTAGACGAGCCCGGCCCGCCCGTGGTCCCGGCGCAGGGCGGCCAACGTCGCCAGGCAGGCGTCGAGGACGCCGCGGTCGTGGTCCAGGTAGATGTGGTCGTGGTTGCCCGAGTAGAAGACCAGGTCGTCCCGGGGCAGCAGTTCGCGGCGCAGGAAGTCGCGCCATTCGCCGAGCCGGTAGAGGCGGCGCGGGCGGAATTCCACGGCGGGGCAGCGGGCCAGGGCCTGCCGGGCCTCGGCCTCGACGAGGGCCGCCGCTTCCGGCGGATAGTCGTCCGGATCCACCTCGCAGAAGACGTAGGCCCGGGAGAACTCCAGGTCCTCCAGGCTGGCCAGCATGAAGCGGAAGACGGCGAGCGGATCGTCCACGCCCCACAGGCCCCGGTCGAAGCGGGAGAAGCGCTTGCTGGTCAGCAGGACGTTGAGGAAGAGGATCATGCCTTCTCCGCCAGGACCAGCAGGCGCTCCAGGGCGCCGGCCGCTGCGTCGGCGTCGAGCTGGGCCCATTCCGGGCGCAGGCCCTGCAGCTTGATCGCCCGCTCCGCGCAGTAGAAAAGCTCGGAGACGAAGGTGGTGCCGGTGAGCGCGGCGATCCGCAGGCCGGCGCGGCCGAGGGCCTTTTCCAGCGCGGTCGCCGAGAAGTAGTTCAGGTGGGCGGGGAAGGCGAAATAGGGATGGTTGAAGACGTCCGCCTGCAGCGTCCGGGAATTCCAGTTGGGTACGCTGAGGAAGAGGTGCCCCCCCGGCGCCAGCAGGCGGCCCATGGCGGCGAGGGACGCCGCCGGGTCGGCGTGGTGCTCCAGGGAATCCTTGCAATGGACGAGGCTGGCCCGGCCGGCGTATTGCTCCGGCACGTCCGCGACGTCGCATTCGGCGACGGCGCAACCGATCTCGTCGGCGACGAAGCGGCAGTTGGCCCGCCCGGGATCCACCGCCAGCACGGGCACGCCCTGCCGGTGCACGAAGGCGGCGAACTCGCCGGCGCCGCAGCCCACGTCCACCACCAGCGACTGGGCGCCCGGTTCGAGCCTGACCCCGTGGCCGGCCAGGAAGGCGGCCACCGCCGCCACCTCCTGGGCCGTGGACCAGGCCGCCACCTTGCGGCGCAGGGTTTCCGGCGTCGGGTCGCCGCCCTGCCCCGCCTGGCTGCGGTAGTAGCCGTCGATGAAGGCGGCATCGGGACGGGGCGAGAAGTAGGCGAAGTCGCACGAGGCGCAATGGAGCAGCGCCGCCTCCACGGCACGCCCCCCGGCGAAGGCGGCGCAGCGCAGGAAGCTCAGGGCGCCGCCGGCCGACCGGTGCACGGTCATGGCCTGCCCCTCGGCCGCGCCGCAGAGGGGGCACGGCCCCAGGCTGCCGCCGGCCGACACCTTGATCAGGCCGGCCACGGCAGGCCTCCCCGGTCGGTCGCGGCCACTCCCGGTCCTCCTCCGCGGGCCGCCTCAGACAAAGCGGGTCTCCGGGTTGATGCGGGCCACGATGTCGTCGCGGATCTCCTGGTTGTAGACGCCGGCCTTCAGGATGACGGCGGGATTGCGCGCATCGCGCAGCACCTCCGGCGAGGCGACGGCGAGCCGGCTGCCCGACAGGCGCCGCCCCTGCTTGGAGCGGTCGTTGTCGAGCACGGCGGCGATCCGCCCCTGGTCGAGGCCGAAGGCGAACAGGTACTGGGAAAAGACATGGGCGCCGAACAGGAACACCTCCCCGTCGTGCCCCGCCATGAAGGCATTGAGCCGCGCCACCTCGTCGGCGTGGTGGCGCAGGTAGTCCTCGTAGGCGGCCCGGTTGCGGGCCCAGGCGTCCGCCGGCGCCGGGGCCGCCGGGGCCGCCCCGCCCGTGCGCCGGGCGGCGTAGAAGAGACTGTGGTCGTCCAGGAAGGCCCGCCGGTCCACCGTCGCGAAGCCGGCCTCCGCCAGCAGCCGTTCGATCGCCGCCTCGTCGGCCAGGTAGCTGTGCTCGAAGTTGAGGCAGTTGGTGTATTTCCGCGCCAGCATGACGCGCATGTTGGGAACGGAGAAGAGCAACAGCTTTCCCGGCGCCAGGAAGCGCCCCAGGTCGGCGAAGAACTCCCGCGGCGCGTAGAGGTGCTCGAGGAAGTGCGAATGCACGACGGCATCCACCGACAGGTCCGTCTCCACGTCGGCGGGGAAGAAGCCGCGGATGAAGCGGGCCCGGCAGCCGGGTTGGGGCGTCGGGTTGGGCTCCACGGCCACCCAGTCCACCTCGGGCCGGCGGCGATGGACCTGGATCGACAGGATGCCGTGGCCGGCGCCCACCTCGAGGACCGAGGCCGGCCCGTGTTCCAGGATGAATTCGGCGAAGGCCTCGTGGTGCCGGGCCCACAGGCCGCCGACCAGCCCGGAGTTGTGCGAGCGGGCGTAGAGGACCGGCAGGGGCACCAGTTCCGTGAGCTGGATGCAGCCGCAGTCCCGGCAGATGGCCCAGGCCATGTCGTGGGTCGGATCGGCGCCCGGCGGGTCGTCCGTGCAGCCCATGTAGACCGGGAACTCGCGGAACCGGTGCAGGGGCTCCAGCCGCGGCGAGCCGTCGATGACGCAGCGCGTCCGCTGCAGGAACTCAGGCAGGGCCACGACGGGTCTCCGCGTGCAGCATCCGCGCCCCGAGGCCGTAGAGCAGCAGGCTGTAGGGGTGGTGGTGCAGGGCCGCGATGTTCAGGTAGACGAGGGCGCAGAGGACGCGCACCTTGCGGGCGTCGAAGCCCGCCCCGGGCAGCCATTCCATGAGGTGCGCCGCGCAGTCCACGAGCCGCTGGCGGCGCAGGAAATCGAAGGACAGGCGGTCGCCTTCCCAGCTCGCCTGGTAGTGGTCGGCGGCGATGAGCTCGTGGTTCACGATCAGGCCGTGCAGCAGCTTCGCCAGGTCGTAATAGACGTCGCCCACCTCCCGGTCGCCGCAGAATTCCTGCCGCCAGTCCAGGAAGACGAAACGGCCGTCGTCGGCCAGCAGGATGTTCTCGAAGTGGAAGTCGCCATGGAAGCGGCCGGGCAGGCCGTCGGCCAGCCAGTCCCAGTCGAGCCCGGCCAGCAGTTCGCCCACCGGCGGGGTGGCGATGCCGTCGATGACCAGGGGCCCGTCGGCCTTGCCGAAACGGGCGTGGAAGGCCGCCAGCCGGTCCCGGGTCTTGTCCCGGTAGAACTTCCGGCAGCGCTCCCGGAAGGCCTGCCTCTCCTCGGGACCCAGGGCGGCCGGCCGCCAGAATTCGCGGCAGCGGTCGAGGAGGCGGTCGAAAGCCGGCAGCGTGACGGCCTCGGAAAGGATGGTGCCCTCGACGCGCCGGTAGGCGTACATGTGGGTGCGGTGCCCGGTCAGTTCCGGCACCCAGCCGGCGAGCCCGCCCACCCGGGCGACCCGGTCGGCGATGAACTTCTCGTCGTCCGAGAACTTCACCACCAGCCCGTTCACGAACCAGATGGCCTCGTTCTCCTTGGGCAGGATGGTGGCGCGCACTTCGGGGACGAAGCGGGCCTCCGCGGCTTCCAGCTTCTCCCGGGTGCCCACGTCGGTCCAGTCGAAAGGCAGGGCCTCCACGCGGCCCTGGCGGGCCAGGGCATCCAGGCCCCAGGCCTCGCCCTCGGCCACGGCCTTTTCCCCGCCGGCTTCCATCGCGGACCAGAAGGCCCGCCAGTCGTGGATGCCGGCCAGGCCGATGTAGGCCCGCGAGGCCGGCCCGTGGCCGCCCTTGGCGTTCACCCGGACGGTGCGGCCGCCGTCGATTTCCAGCGTCCGGTAGGCATCCATGCCATCCGCATCGACGCCGGCCCAGCCGGCCCAGTTCCGGTCGGGCGGCGGCACGGCGCCGGCCACCAGGGTGTCGCAGGAGCAGAAGACGAAGGGCTCCCGCAGCAGGGGCGCCGCACAGTGCAGGGTGTGGCCGAGCCCCGACCCGGGGCCCTCGTAGGGATGCACGTCCACGCAGGCGATGGCGCGGCCGGGATAGGCCAGTTCCAGGAACTCCCGGACCGTGTCGCCCTTGTAGCCGAGGGCGACGACGATCCGCGCGTCGGGGGGAAACTGGTCGATGACGCGGGCCAGGGCGGGCTTGCCGCCGACGCTGACCAGGGCCTTGTTCAGGTGCCGCGTGAGGCCGCCCATGCGCGTGCCGAGGCCGGCGCAGGGGATGAAAACGGCATGGGAGGCGGCCATCGGGGAGCGTCGCCTCAGTCGCGCCGGTAGTCGTCGGCGAGGCGGACCACGTCGTCCAGTTCCGGCGTCGAGGCCTCCAGGTAGGTGGCGTCCTCGACGCCTTCCATCCGGTGGATGACGCCCGGCTCCAGGGTGATCGAGTCGCCGGCCCGATACAGGCGCGCCTCCAGCTTCGCCGGGTCGGTGCCCGACAGGATGCGCAGCACCCCGGAGAGCACGTAGATGGTCTCCCGCTTGCGGTGGTGGTACTGCAGGCTGCAGCGGTGGTCCTTCAGCATGGTCAGGCGCTTGACCATGTACTTCTCGTTGACCTCGAGGAGTTCCTCGGCGCCCCAGGGCTTTTCGATGCGGGTCATATGCGGTACTGGGCGTATTCGGGATGGAAATCGAAGAACTTGTCGTACCAGAGGCGGACGTGCATCTGCATCTGCCAGCGGCTGGTGAAGCCGTACTTGCGGCGCATCCAGGCGCGGCCCTCCTCCACGTAGAGGCGCAGGTTCTCCTCGAAGCTCTCCGTGCGGATGTCGGCGCTGTGCTCCTTCAGGTAGCTCTCGTTCTCCTCGACGGTGACCAGGCGGGTGATGGCGGTCGCCCAGTCGTTGGCGTAGCCCTTGGCGATCAGCTCGATCTCCGCCAGGTAACCGCGGAAGTTCTCGCCGTCGTAGAGGAAGGCCATGTCGTCGCCCGGGTTCATGATGCTCTCGACGAACTGGCGGCGCAGGAAGTAGGCGGTGTTATGCACGTGCCAGAAATAGCGGGTCGGCCGCCTGGCCAGCAGCCGGTATTCGCCCCAGGTCCGGGAACAGGGCGAAAGGATGCCGAGCCGCGGATGCCTCTCCATCTCGGCGGCCAGTTCGCGGATCACCGGCACGGGCTCGAAGACCGAATCGTTGGTGACCAGGAAGAAGTGGTCGAACTCGGCGAAGCGGCCCGCCTCGTGGAGCCGGGCGAGCCCGTGGTTGAAGCCGCGGCAGATCCGCAGCCCGCGCGCCACGGCCTCGGGCGTGTTCACATGCCAGGTGCAATGGCGGGAAAGGCGCTCCGGGTCGGAGCCCGCCTCGACGACGAAGACCTCCGCCGCCTCCCCGTCCAGGCGCCGGAAGCGTTCCGCCAGCGCGTCCGTGGGCTCCGGCAGGTTGCGGTTCAGGATGATGACGGCGGTGCGGCTCATTGGGTCACCAGCCGGAAATTGCGCATGTAGCGCAGGATCGCCGCCTTGAGGACATCCCTGATGCGGGTGTCGAGGGACAGCCCCTTGCGCGCCATCACGTCGGCGAGGACGGCGCGGATCGCCTCGATGCGCGGATCGGAAAAGACGTAGTGGCCGCAGATCTCCGCCTTGCCCCGCTCGTCGAGGCGGGAATCCGGCAGCAGCCATTTCTTCCAGCGCCCGGATGCCACGGCGACGGCGACGAACTCCTCGGCCTCCCGCGCCATGCCGTGGACCTCCAGCAGGCCGAGCAGGGCCCGGGTCTCGGCCACGCCGAACTCCGGGGCCACGTTGGCCGCATGGATGCCGAGCCGGGGATGCCACTTGAGGCTGTCGTCCGACAGGTAGTCGGTGTTGTGCTCCTTCAGCATGACCCCGTGCCGGTGGCAGACGTCCAGCATCTTCGGCAGCTGGATCTCCACGGCCAGCTCGCTGGGGATGCGCACCGGCGAGTCGAATGAACCCACGTTGCGCGTCTCCATCACCCGGGTGCCGGTCTGCACCACCACGAAGGTGGGCGGCGGCAGGGCCTGGATCTCGCACAGGCGCTTCACCTCGGCGAGGATGTGGTCCAGTTCCTCCTCCGAGGAATTGGTGCTCCCGGTCTGCTCCTCGGTGCCGATCTCGAACAGGATCTCGCGGCCGGCGGCCTGGGCCCGGGCCCAGCAGAACTCGTAGAGTTCCATCATCCGGTCGATCACGTCGTCCACCGAGGCGCCGCCGTGGATGTCCACGCTGGTGTCGATGTGCAGCATCTGGAAGCCGGCGTCGATGTCGGCCTGGTAGCTCTCCTTGGCCGACTGCATGGCCTGGCGCAGGCCCAGGCGCCGGACCACCTCGGCCTCGTTCTGCCACGGCCCGCCGTGGTCCCGGGCCAGGATGACGTTGGCCTTGGCGTCGCGCTCCAGCACGTGGCGGGCGAATTCGGCGGTGGTCCAGCGGTTCACGTAGCCGCCGCCGAAGGCCGCGCTGTCCACCTGCCGGCGGCTGGCGATCAGGAAGAGCGGCACGTTGTGCTCGTTGGCCAGTTCGACCGCCGCATCGACGCAGGCGCGGCTCATGGGACCGACGCCGAGCAGGGTGCAGCGGCTGCGGGCGATCAGGCGTT
>JAEUNJ010000257.1 GCA_016791145.1 Rhodocyclaceae bacterium
CCCGAAGACGAGCGGGAACGCGGCCCGCGTGTCCTTGATGCTCTGCATTTCACTGCGTCTACGTGCCGCTGTGGCGAGGCATTTGGGGTTAAGCTGCGCCGGGATTCGATGGGAGCAAGGGGCCAGCGTCCGCGACAGACGGGCCGGTCCGGGCAGCGGCGAGGAGAGACGAGGGTGAGCAAGCAAGGAGCGAAGGAGGGGCGCCCGGCGGGCCGACCGACCTGGATGGAGGAGAGCCAGCGCTGGCGGGCCACGGGGATCAAGGTCCCCGACATCCAGGACCTGGCGAAGCGGCTGCGCGTCGCCCCCCAGCAGGGCCGCATCTGGCTGGACGACCAGCGGATGATGCTGATGCACATCAGCAACCTGGGCTCCCTGCGCCAGGAACTGATCGAGAGCCTGGGCAAGGAACGGGCGCGCGGCCTCGTCACCCGCATCGGCTACCAGGCCGGCGCCCGGGACGCGGCGATGACCCGCAAGGTGCGGGCCAACCTGAGCACCTACGACGACTTCCTGGCCGGCCCGCAACTGGTGTCCCTGGAGGGCATCGTCCACTGCGAGGCCGTCGGGTTGCACATCGACGTGGAGCGCGGCGAGTACTTCGGAGACTTCTACCTGGTGGATTGCGCCGAGGCCGAGGCCCACGTGGCCACCTACGGCATCGGCAACGAGGGCGTCTGCTGGATGCTGGTGGGGTATGCCTGCGGCTTCACCAGCGCCTTCATGGGCCGGCCCATCCTGTGGCGGGAGGTGGAATGCCGCAGCATGGGGCACCAGAAGTGCCGGGTCGTCGGCAAGCCGGTGGAGGAATGGGAGGACGCCGACGACGACCTGCGCTTCCTGCAGATCGGCGACTTCGTCAAATGGACCACCAACGCCGACAAGACCGCGCCGGTGACCAGCC
The DNA here is from genome assembly GCA_016791145.1 of Rhodocyclaceae bacterium. Lineage (GTDB taxonomy): Bacteria > Pseudomonadota > Gammaproteobacteria > Burkholderiales > Rhodocyclaceae > JAEUNJ01. Next base: position 905 of record JAEUNJ010000257.1, read on the forward strand.
GGGTCGCCGCCCGGCTGTCCTCCGCCGAGACCAATTCCTTCGGCATGGTCGGCGTATCCGCCGGCTTCAACACCGTCTGCCACATGGTGAAGAAGGTGGCGCCCACCGAGGCCACCGTCATCTTCCTGGGCGAGAGCGGCGTCGGCAAGGAGATCTTCGCCAACAACCTGCACCAGTTGAGCGCCCGCAGCAAGGGCCCCTTCGTGGCCGTCAATTGCGCCGCCATCCCGGAACACCTGATGGAGTCCGAACTCTTCGGCGTCGAGAAGGGCGGCTTCACGGGGGCCACCGCCTCCCGGCCCGGCCGCTTCGAGCGGGCCGACGGCGGCACCCTCTTCCTGGACGAGATCGGCACCCTGAGCTTCACCGCCCAGGGCAAGCTGCTGCGCGCCATCCAGGAGGGCGAGATCGAGCGCGTCGGCGACTCGCGCATGCGCAAGGTGGACGTGCGGCTGATTGCCGCCACCAACGTGAACCTGCGCGAGGAGGTGAAGGCCGGCACCTTCCGCGAGGACCTCTTCTTCCGCCTGAACGTCTTCCCCATCAAGGTCCCGCCGCTGCGCGAGCGGCGGGACGACATCCCGCTGATGATGAACTGGTTCCTGCAGCGCTTCATCCGCAAACACAACAAGCCCATCACCGGCTTCCGGGAGCGGGCCGTGGACGCGCTGATCAACTACGAATGGCCGGGCAACGTCCGGGAACTGGAGAACATGATCGAGCGGGCGGTGATCCTCGCCGAGGAAGGCGGCGCCCTGGACCTGGGGCACCTGTTCACCACCGGCGAGGAAATGGACACCACCTCCTTCACCCTGAACCGCAGCGGCGGCATCGCCCTGGCCGACGAAAAGATGCCGGATCAATATGCGTCGCTGCCCGTGCCGACCACCATGCCGGGGTTGGAGGAGACCGAATCGGCCATCCTGCGGGCGGCCATCACCGAAACCAACGGCAACCTTTCCAAGGCGGCGCGGCTGTTCGGCATCACCCGCCCCAAGCTCGCCTACCGGCTGCGCAAGTACGGCATCGCCGTGTAGGAGCGCAGCGCCCGGCGTGATCGGGGCGGTTCAGGCTGCATCGCGGCGGGGACGCCGCTCCCACGAAAACCGAACGGTACGCCGCCCTGTGGGAGCGCCATCCCCGGCGTGATCGGAGCGGTTCAGGCTGCATCGCGGCGGGGTCGCCGCTCCCACGAAAACCGAACGGCACGCCGCCCTGTGGGAGCGCCATCCCCGGCGTGATCGGGGCGGTTCAGGCGGCATCGCGGCGGGGATGCCGCTCCCACGAAAACCGAACGGCACGCCGCCCTGTGGGAGCGCCGTCCCCGGCGCGATTGCGGCGGCTCACGCGGCATCGCTTTGATGCCGCCGCCCGCGGCTATCGGCCGGCGCCGTCCAGGGCCTTCCGTGCCTTCGGGCGGACCTCCCGGAGGCGCAGGTTGCGCGCACCCTGGCGGCCTTTCAGGAAGGCCTCCCGAGGCCAAGGGTACTCGTACGGAAGGCCTCGACCCGCCGGGCCGCCTCATCCGGCGGCACCGCATCGGTGCCCGCCGCTTCCCGCCCCGGGCCGGAGGGAGACCCCAGCGGCCCGGGGCGGTGGAGGGCCGGATTCAGGCCGCGATCCGGCTGCCCGACCTCGTCCGAAGCCACAGCGTCATCAGGCCGGACCCGAGCAGCCAGGCGGCGGCCGGCAGGGGGACCGGCGCGGTGGGAGCCTCGCTGAAGGACAGGTTGTCGAGGCCCGTGGAGCCGAGGTTGTTGATGTAGAGGTGTACCGGACCCTTGCCCGCCAGCATGGACGCCAGCGGGTGATAGACGGTCGAAGGCGCCAGCACCGCGTTGAAGCTGAACAGATTCGGCGCGTCGCGGCTGCCCTCGGCGTCCCAGATCCGGATGTCCGTCGGATAGCTCCCGCCGCCCCAGGTCGCCATGTCGAACCCGTGCAGGCGCACCGCGTACCCGGCGGCCGGATTGAACACGATCTCGCCGGGAACATTGAAGTTGTTATGCCCGAGGGCATACGACAGGGATGCGTACCCGCTGGACCAGACGGTGTAGGGGGCGTAGGGGAAGGCGGGCAGGAAGTCGAGGGACACGTGGGGGGTCCATCCCGGGCCTTCGCCGTAGCCGGCCGCCGGCCCCGCCACGTTGTCGCCGTAGTCCAGGGGAAGGACGAAGGGCGTGGTGAATTCGAGGACCGTGGCGCCGGCCTGCACGCTCGCGGCGGCCAGCAAACCGGCAGCGATGACTTTGAGCTTCATGACTCCTCCTTGGGTGTTCGACGCTTTTGGAATGCCGAGGCGGCGCAGACACAGCAGCACCAGGGATCGCATCTCGGCGGCAGACTACCGCCGGCGCAGTCTGATCGACCGGGAATTCCCGGTCAATAGTCCGAACGGACTACGTCTCCCGTGGTTCGCCGCAGTCCGCCGTTGTGCGGCGCGGGAGCGCGGCACGCCTTGCCACCGGGCGCGCGCCCGCGCCGCCTCCGGGCGGTCGGCTAATGCCCTACGGCGTCGAGGGCCTTCAACACGTCGGGCATCACGTCGGCGAAGCGCAGGATGCGCCGGCCCTTGTGGTCCTTGAGGAAATCCTCCGCGTCTGCCTGCGTGGCCAGGGGCACCAGTTCGTGGCCCATGGGACCGAGCACGTCCGAGCCCGTCACGTACCAGGCCCGCCGGGCGTCGATCCGCTCCAGGCCGTAGAAATCCGTCACCGCGATGGTGGCGATGTCTTCCCGCCGGTGGCCCGGGGCGTACCTGGGCAGGTCGTGCAGGTACTTGAACAGGTCCTTCGCGCCATCGAAGTGGTGCGCATGCCCGTCCTTGTAGACGACGGACGCCACCCAGTTGGGGTACTTGGAGACCAGCATCCCGCAGACCGGGCACAGGTCCCTGGGCCCCGGCTTCGCGACGGCAAGCGCCTGGGCGGCCGCCACGGCGCTCCAGGCGGCCAGCCAGGCGAAGAGGGCCAGGGCAAGGAGGCGCCTCACCCCTGCTTCTGCTGCATGGCGCGCTGGCGGCGTTCCTCGCGCATCTTGCGGATCATGCGCACGTCCTCGGCCATGTCGAGGTAGGCCTGTTTGAGGGCCTCGTCGAAATTGCCGAAAGTGCCCCCGTGCTTGTCCTGGAAGGTCTTCGCGACGTCCTTCGACGCGAAGGAGTGCTTGCTGCGCTTGGTCATCGCGTGCTTCAGGTCGGCGCCGATCAGGTAGGTGAGCTGGTCCACCGGCAGCAGCGGCCGCGGTTCGGCCGTGGCGCCGTAGTCCGGCCCCCAGATCTGCTTCGGCTCCCGGTCGATATTGACCGCCAGGCTGATGGCCAGGCAGTGGATGGAGCAGACGCCGTCGGCCAGGTCGTCGCTGTACTGGACCAGCATGCGGGCCCGGTGGTGCTCCTTGCGGTCCATGCCGCAGTACGGGCATTTGCCGTATTTCTCCAGCTCGTTCTGCAGCGGATTGGCGTCCGCCGGTTTCTTGGGCACGAACTGGGCGGGGGTGCCGTCGGTGGGGCAGGCCTGCTGGGCGGCGGCGGTTCCGGCGGCCAGGCCGGTGCCGGCCAGCAGGGAGAGTTTCAGCATGTCGCGGCGTTGCATGGTGGGCTCCGGGG
>JAEUNJ010000268.1 GCA_016791145.1 Rhodocyclaceae bacterium
TCCTTCCGGCGGGACGCCGACCTGGCGGCCGTGTCCTACTTCTCCCCCTTCGATGCGGACAGCATCATCTCCCAGCTGGTCGCCGAGGGCCTGGAGTATGGAGACCGGGCGGCCGAGGACATTGCCGTGTTCGACGCGGGCGGGGCCTTGTGGCTGCCCTGCCTGTGGCTGGAGATCGACGAGAACCCGGACGGGCTGGCGGTGGGCCGCCTGGCCGGCGGGGCCGACGCGGGCGTGTCGGTGCCGGACTACTTCGATCCGGCCAATCCGGCCGGGTCGATGGCCAGCCTGCACCGGATCTGCCGGCGGGACCTGGATGCGCGGATCTCGCCGCTGCGCCGGGAGCGTGACCTGCAACTGATGCTCGACCGGGACACGGGCCGCGTCCTGCGCGGCGCGCTGCCGCTGGCCCGGCAGTAGCGAGGCCGGGCGCCGCCGCATTTCGGGGCGGGGGCCACCGGCCTCCGGTCTTCCCTGCGGCGCGAATTACTTCGGCCGCTTGTCCACCACCCGTTTCGCCTTGCCCATCGACCGCTCGATGCCGCCCACGTCGACGATCTCGATGCGGGTGGTGACGCCGATGTAGGACTTGATGTGGTGCTGGAGCTCCTTCGCCGAGGCCTGCCGGTCGGCGTCGGGGGCGGTGGCGAACTCCTGCTTCATCTCCACCTTCACCGCCATCTCGTCCAGGTGCCCCTCGCGGCTCACCTCGATCAGGTAGTGGGGCGACAGGCGCGGGGTCTTCAGGATCAGTTCCTCGATCTGGGACGGGAAGACGTTCACGCCCCGGATGATCAGCATGTCGTCGGACCGTCCGGTGATCTTGCCCATGCGCTTCATGGACCGGGCGGTGGGCGGCAGCAGGCGGGTCAGGTCCCGCGTCCGGTAGCGGATCACCGGCAGGGCCTCCTTGGTCAGCGAGGTGAAGACCAGCTCTCCCGGCTCCCCGTCCGGCAGCACGGCGCCGGTCACCGGGTCGATGACCTCGGCGTAGAAGTGGTCCTCCCAGACCACCGGACCATCCTTGGTCTCCACGCATTCCTGGGCGACCCCGGGGCCCATCACTTCCGACAGGCCGTAGATGTCCACCGCCTCGATGCCGAAACGGCGCTCGATCTCCTCGCGCATCTGCTGGGTCCACGGCTCCGCCCCATGGATGCCGATGCGCAGGGTGCAGTTGGACGGGTCGATGCCCTGGCGCTGGAATTCGTCGGCGATGGCCAGCATGTAGGAGGGCGTGACCATGATGATGTCGGGCTGGAAGTCCTGGATCAGCTGCACCTGCCGTTCCGTCTGCCCGCCGCCGAAGGGGATCACCGTGCAGCCCAGCTTCTCGGCCCCGTAATGGGCCCCCAGGCCGCCGGTGAAGAGGCCGTAGCCGTAGGAGACGTGCACCTTGTCGCCGGGTTTGCCGCCGGCGGCGCGGATGGAGCGGGCCATCAGGTCCGCCCAGTTGTCGATGTCGTTGCGGGTGTAACCCACCACGGTGGGCTTGCCCGTGGTGCCCGACGAGGCGTGGACCCGGACCACCCGTTCCCGCGGCACCGCGAACATGTCGAAGGGATAGGTGTCGCGCAGGTCCTGCTTCGTGGTGAAGGGGAACCGGGCGATGTCGGCCAGTTCCTTGAAGTCGTCCGGGTGGACGCCATGGGCGTCGAACTTGTTCCTGTAATGGGGGACGTTGTGGTAGGCGTGGGCCAGCGTCCAGCGCATGCGCCGGGTCTGCAGGTCGATGATCTCGTCGCGGCTGGCGATCTCGATGGGATCCAGCTCGTTGTCCAGGGGGCGGTCGTATTTCATGGCGGAGTTTCGGTGGCTTGGTTCAGACCCGCTCCACCAGGAGGGCGATGCCCTGGCCGACGCCGATGCACATGGTGCACAGGCCCAGGCGGCCGCCGGTGGAATGGAGGTGGTTGATGGCGGTGGTGGCGAGGCGGGCGCCGCTCATGCCCAGGGGGTGGCCGATGGCGATGGCGCCACCATTCGGGTTGACGCGCGGATCGTCGTCGGCGAGTCCCAGTTGCCGCGTGACCGCGAGGCCCTGGGCGGCGAAGGCCTCGTTCAGCTCGATGACGTCCAGCTGGTCGATGCGGATGCCGGTCCTGGCAAGCAGCTTCTGCGTCGCCGGCGCCGGCCCGACGCCCATGATGCGCGGCGGTACGCCCGCCGTGGCCATGGCGATCACCCGGGCGCGGGGCGTCAGGCCATGGCGGGCCGCGGCGGCCTCGGAGGCGACGATCAGCGCGCAGGCCCCGTCGTTCACGCCCGAGGCGTTGCCGGCGGTGACCGTGAGGTCCGGGCCGTTCACGCCCTTGAGCTTCGCCAGTTGTTCGAGCGTGGTGTCGGGGCGCGGATGTTCGTCGGTGTCGAAGACCTTGGGTTCGCCCTTTTTCTGGGGTATCTCGACCGGGACGATCTCGCCCTTGAAGAAGCCGCGGGCGTTGGCGGCTGCCCAGCGCTGCTGGGAACGCAGGGCGAAGGCATCCTGGGCGGCCCGCTCGATGGCGAAGTCGGCGGCCACGTTGTCGGCCGTCTCGGGCATCGAATCGACGCCGTACTGGGCCTTCATCAGCCTGTTCACGAAGCGCCAGCCGATGGTGGTGTCGTAGACGGCGCTGCTGCGCGAAAAAGCGCTTTCGGCCTTGGGCATCACGAAGGGCGCCCGCGACATGGACTCGACGCCCCCGGCGATCAGCAGGTCGGCCTCGCCGGCCTTGACGGCCCGGGCCGCCGTGCCGACGGCATCCAGGCCCGAGCCGCAGAGGCGGTTGATGGTGGCGCCGGGCACGGCGGCGGGAAGTCCGGCGAGCAGCGCGGCCATGCGGGCCACGTTGCGGTTGTCCTCGCCGGCCTGGTTGGCGCAGCCGTAGAGCACGTCGTCGATGGCCGCCCAGTCGAGGCCGGGGTGGCGGGCCATGAGGGCCTTGATGGGCAGGGCCGCCAGGTCGTCGGTGCGGATGCCAGAGAGGGCGCCGCCGTAGCGCCCGATGGGGGTGCGGACGGCATCGCAGATGAAGGCTTCGGTCATGGCTGGCTTTCCTCGAAGAAATGGCCCTTGATGCGCGAGGAGCGGCCGCGGAATACGGCGATCAGCCGGCCGTCCTGGTTGGTCACCTCGATGTCGTAGACGCCGCTGCGCCCGCCCTGGTGGCGAGCCTGGCCGGCGGCGGTCAGGACGTCCCCCAGGTGGGCCGGGGCGATGAAGTTGATGTCCACGCCGGAGGCGACGGCCCGGTGGTTGTAACCGTTGCAGGCGTAGGCGAAGGTGGAATCGGCGACGGCGAAGATGAAGCCGCCGTGGCAGATGCCGTGGCCGTTCACCATGTCGGGCCGCACCGCCATGCGCAGGGTGGCGGCGCCGGGGCCGACGCAGACGATCTCGATGCCCAGGCCGCGGGCGGCGTGGTCGTCCGGCCACATGACCTCGGCGCAGCGCTCGGCGACCTGCTGGGGCGTCAGGGCCACGCTCATTCCCCCGTGAAGCTGGGCGGCCGCTTTTGCATGAAGGCGGCGACGCCTTCCCGGTAGTCGTGGCCGAAGCCCAGCTCCCGCTGGCTGTCGCGCTCCAGGCCGAGTTGCTGCTCCAGGGAATTGCCGCCGCTGGCGTAGAGGGCCTGCTTGGTGCGGGCCAGGCCCTTGGTCGGCGCGGTGGCGAAATGGCGGGCGAGGCGGTCCGTCTCGGCGGCCAGCTGGTCGTCGTCCACGCACTTCCAGATCATGCCCCAGGCCTCGGCTTGTTCCGCCGAGAGCTTGTCGCCGAGCAGGGCCAGACCC
>JAEUNJ010000310.1 GCA_016791145.1 Rhodocyclaceae bacterium
GATATGGAACCCACTTTGCCGATTTCGTCCGGGCAGGCATCCGGGCCGAACTCCTGGATCCGCGACTTGCCCAGTTCGATTTGGGTCGGCTGGGTCGAGCGCTGCGGGCGGACCGGGACCTCAAGTTCGGCTACCTGGGCCTGCAAACGCTCTACGACCGGTATTTCCTCCATGTCGAGGAACGGCGAATCGAGCTTCCCCAAAGCTTCTTCATGCGCGTCGCGATGGGACTCGCGATCAACGAGGTGGACCGGGAGTCCCGGGCGATCGAGTTCTACGACGTCCTGTCGAGTTTCGACTTCATGAGTTCGACGCCGACCCTCTTCAATTCCGGGACGCTCCATTCGCAGTTGTCGTCGTGTTACCTGACCACGGTGACGGACGAACTGGATGGCATCTACCAGGCGATCAAGGAAAACGCCCTGCTGCAGAAATTCGCCGGCGGGCTCGGCAACGACTGGACGCCGGTGCGCTCCCTCGGGGCGCGTATCCGGGGCACGAACGGGAAATCCCAGGGCGTCATCCCCTTCCTCAAGGTCGTGAACGATACGGCGGTTGCGGTGAACCAGGGCGGCAAGCGCAAGGGGGCAGTCTGTGCCTATCTGGAAACCTGGCATCTGGACATCGAGGAGTTTCTCGAACTGCGCAAGAACACCGGTGACGACAGGCGGCGGACTCACGACATGAATACCGCCAACTGGATTCCCGACCTGTTCATGAAACGGGTGATGGATGCCGGCGAATGGACCCTGTTCTCCCCCTCGGACTGTCCGGATCTCCACGACAAGTATGGGCGCGAGTTCGAGGAGGCCTACCTGCGATATGAGGACAAGGCTGCCCGTGGGGAGATCAGGCTGTTCCGCAAGCTGCCGGCGGTGCAGTTGTGGCGCCGCATGCTGTCCATGCTTTTCGAGACCGGGCACCCGTGGATCACCTTCAAGGATCCCTGCAACCTGCGTTCGCCGCAGCAGCACGTCGGCGTGGTCCACAGCAGCAATCTCTGCACGGAGATCACCCTCAATACATCCGATACGGAAATCGCAGTCTGCAACCTGGGTTCCGTGAATCTCCTCGCCCATCTCGTCGATGGGCAGATCGACCATGAGAAACTGCGGCGCACCATCCGCACCGCGATGCGCATGCTCGACAACGTGGTGGACATCAACTTCTATGCGGTGGACAAGGCCCGGAACTCCAATGTTCGCCACCGCCCCGTCGGGCTCGGCATCATGGGTTTCCAGGATTGCCTTCACGACATGCGTGTCGCCTACGGTTCGGAATCGGCTGTCGAGTTCGCAGACCGGTCGATGGAGGCAGTTTGCTACTACGCCTACTGGGCCTCCAGCGAACTGGCCGAGGAACGCGGGCGTTATTCCTCCTTCAAGGGCAGCCTGTGGGACCGCGGCATCCTGCCGCCCGACAGCCTGGATCTGCTTGCCGAGCAACGTGGCGGTCATGTGGAAGTGGATCGTTCGCACATTCTGGATTGGGATGCCCTGCGGGAGCGGATCGGACGGGTCGGGATGCGCAACTCGAATTGCGTCGCCATCGCTCCGACCGCGACCATTTCGAACATCGTCGGTGTTTCGGCCAGCATCGAGCCCGAGTATCAGAACCTTTACGTCAAGTCCAACCTGTCCGGTGAATTCACGGTCGCCAACGAGCATCTCGTACGGGATCTCAAGGCCAGGGGACTGTGGGACGAGGTGATGATCTCCGACCTCAAGTATTTCGACGGCTCCCTGGCTTGCATCGATCGGGTGCCCGCCGACCTGCGGGATCTCTATGCCACGGCCTTCGAGGTGGAACCGCGATGGCTCGTCGAGGCCGCGGCCCGCCGCCAGAAATGGATCGACCAGGCCCAGTCCCTCAATATCTACATGGCGGGGGCCTCTGGCAAGAAACTCGACGATACCTACAAACTCGCCTGGCTGCGGGGCCTGAAGACGACCTATTACCTGCGCACCTTGGGTGCCACCCATGCCGAGAAGGCGACGACCAAGACCGGAGCCTTGAACGCGGTACCGGCCGAGACCGTCCAGGCGGAACCGAAATTCTGCGCCATCGACGACCCGACCTGCGAGGCTTGCCAGTGATTTGCCAGGAGCACACCGAATGCTGAACTTCGAGGAAGACCTCCCGGTCCTGACGGCAGTGACCCGCAGGGCAGTCCAGCCGCCTGCCACATCGGTGGGAGAGTATTCCGAATCCCCGGCACTGCGGGAGGATGCGCGGCGGGTGCGGGTCGAGGACAAGCGGATCATCAACGGCGGGACGGACGTCAACCAGCTCGTCCCCTTCAAGTACCGCTGGGCGTGGGACAAGTACCTTGCCGGCTGCGCCAACCACTGGATGCCCCAGGAGATCGCCATGTCGCGCGACATCGCGCAATGGAAGGATCCCAACGGCCTGACGGAAGACGAGCGTCGCATCGTCAAGCGCAACCTGGGCTTCTTCGTCACTGCCGACAGTCTGGCCGCGAACAACATCGTTCTGGGCACCTACCGCCACATCACGGCGCCCGAGTGCCGGCAATATCTGCTGCGCCAGGCCTTCGAGGAGGCCATCCACACCCACGCCTACCAGTACATCGTGGAGAGCCTGGGCCTCGACGAAGGCGAGATCTTTAATGCCTACCACGAGATTCCGTCGATTCGGGCCAAGGACGAGTTCCTTATCCCATTCATCGACACCCTCACCGATCCGGCCTTTCGCACGGGAAGCCTTGAGGCGGACCAGAAACTCCTGAAAAGCATCATCGTCTTCGCCTGCCTCATGGAGGGCCTGTTCTTCTACGTCGGCTTCGCCCAGATCCTTTCCCTCGGCCGGCAGAACAAGATGACCGGGGCCGCGGAGCAATACCAGTACATCCTGCGCGACGAGTCCATGCACTGCAACTTCGGCATCGATCTCATCAATCAGATCAAGCTCGAGAACCCACGCTTGTGGACCCCGGAATTCCGCGACGAGATCGGCGGCCTCTTCCGTAGGGCAGTCGACCTCGAGTACCGTTATGCCGAGGACACCATGCCGCGCGGCGTCCTGGGCCTCAATGCCCCCATGTTCAAGGGTTACCTGCGCTATATCGCGAATCGCCGCTGCCAGCAGATCGGCATCGAGCCGCTGTTCGAGGGCGAGGAAAACCCCTTCCCATGGATGAGCGAGATGATCGACCTCAAGAAGGAAAAGAACTTCTTCGAGACGCGCGTCACGGAATACCAAACGGGTGGCGCGCTGTCCTGGGATTGAGAATTTCCCCGTCATGCCGTTAATTCGGGGACGCATGTTGAACCGGATGAGCAGGTGGGGCAGGGTTGGGGCCCGGTACGTCACCGACATTGAATGGTGATATAGGCGGAGAAACGTTAGGAATTCATCGCTTTCAATCGCTTGAAGGCGTTGAATAATCCGTGCTAGCCCAGACGGGTTGCTGTAGTGGTGTTTCTTTCCTGTTACTTTGTTCAAGGAGGTTCAACATGGCTGAAGAGAAGAAAGCCAAGAAGCCCGCGGCGAAGAAGCCTGCTGCGGCCAAAAAACCCGCTGTGAAGAAGGCTGCCGCGAAACCCGCTGCGAAGAAGGCTGCTGCGCCGAAGAAGGCTGCCGCGAAGCCCGCCGCGAAGAAGGCTGCTGCGCCGAAGAAGGCCGCCGCGAAGCCCGCCGCGAAGAAGGCTGCTGCGCCGAAGAAGGCTGCTGCGCCGAAGAAGGCCGCCGCGAAGCCCGCCGCGAAGAAGCCCGCCGCCAAGAAAGCCGCCGCCAAGCCGGCAGAAACGAAGCCTGCGCCTGCGCCGGCAGCCGCGCCTTCGACGGCTGCCGCCCCGGGGCTCAAGTCCTCCTTGAATCCGGCTGCTGCCTGGCCCTTCCCGACCGGCTCCCGTCCTTCCTGAGCGGCGGTTTGGAGCAGGTACCCGGGTCCCCCGGCCCGGGGGCCCGCTGCCTTCCAGGGCGTGACGCTTCCCTCGCGGACGTCACGCCCTTTTCATTGGTGGAGGTGGGAAGATCCCCGCCCGCCGGGCGATCGGAACACGTCGCCCCGGTCCTGACGCCTCGCCTTCGGTGGGGCCCGCGTGCCATCGTGGCGCGCGGGTCCATGCGCGCCGAACGGCTCTACGCCCGCAGCAGGCGACCGATGCGCTCCAGGCCCTCGGCCAGCCTTTCCGTCCCGACCGTATAGGCGAAACGCATGTGGCGCCCCGGCGCGTTGATCCCGAAGTCGAGCCCGGGCGTGGCCGCGACCCCCGCCGATTCGATGAGCCGGCCCGCGAACTCGAAGCTGTCCGCCGCCAGGTCCGCAATGTCCGCGTATACGTAGAACGCCCCCTCGGGTTCGGCGGGAACCCTGAATCCGAGGTTCCTCAATCCTGGCAGCAGCACGTCGCGGCGGCGCCGGAACTCCTCCCGCCGTTCCTCGAGAAGCGCCAGGGTCGTGGGCTGGAAGGCCGCGAGGGCGCCGTGCTGCGCAGGCGCTGACGGCGAGATGAAGAGATTCTGGGCAAGCTTCTCCACGTCGCGGACGCAACCCTCGGGCGCCACCAACCAGCCCAGGCGCCAGCCCGTCATGTTGAAGTACTTGGAGAAGCTGTTGATGACGAACACATCATCGGACAGGGCCAGGGCGGTCGCCGCCGTGGCGCCATAGGTGAGCCCCTGGTAGATCTCGTCGGCGACCAGGATGCCGCCGCGAGCGCGGACCGCCCGCCAGAGGTCGGCCAGGCGCTCCCGGTCCAGCATGGTGCCGGTGGGATTGGCCGGCGAGGCCACCATCAGGGCGCGGGTCCGCTCCCCCCAGGCGGCGAGCACCTGGTCGCCGGTGGGTTGGAAGCCGGTTTCCGCGGTGACGGGAAGCGGCACGGGTCTGCCCTCGAGCAGGCGCACGAAGTGGCGGTTGCAGGGATAGCCCGGGTCGGGAAGAAGCCACTCGTCGTCGCGCCCCACGAGCAGGGCGAGCGCCAGCAGCAGTGCTCCCGAAGCGCCTGCCGTGACGACGATCCGGCGTGGATCCACCCGCAGGCCGTGACGGAGTTCGTAGAAAGCGGCGACCGCCTCCCTCAGGGCGGGCAGGCCCAGGGCATGCGTGTAGCGGACGCGGCCCGTGGCGATGAAAGCCCGGGCGGCCTCGCATACCGGCTCCGGGGTGGGGAAGTCCGGCTCGCCGACCTCCATATGGACGATATCGCGCCCCGCCGCCTCCAGGGCCTGGGCCCGCGCCATGAGTTCCATGACGTGGAACGGGGCGATGTCGGCCATGCGGGCCGCCGCGGGAGAGTGTCGGAGGATCATGGCGGTTCCTCAAACGACAACCGGCCCGAAGGCCGGTGTCGCGCGATGGCTTGGACGGGGCAAGCCCCGGGACGGATCAGCTCGCCTCGGCGATGCTCCAGATTTCCGGAGCCTTCTCGGCCCGCTCCGCGAGTGCGGTGCGCTGCTTCTCGAGTTCGGCGGGCAGGGAATCACCGAACTTGGCGAAGTAGCCCTTGATCTCCTCGGCCTCGCCGAGGGCTCCCGTCCGGCTGATATCCATGATCAACTCATACTGGCCGCGGTTGAAGGCGAGTCCTTCCCAGTTGAGATCCTGATAGCGCGGCATCAGGCCGAAGGGGCTGGTGACGGCGGGCAGGCGGTCGTGGACCCGGTCGATGATCCACTTGATGACACGCATGTTCTGGCCGTAGCCCGGCCAGATGAACTTGCCGTTCTCGTCCTTGCGGAACCAGTTCACCCGGAAGATCTTGGGGTGCTTGATGCCCGGGCGTTCGCCCATGGCCAGCCAGTGGTTCCAGTACTCGGCCATGTTGTAGCCGGCGAAAGGCAGCATCGCGAAGGGATCGCGCCGGATGGCGGCCTGGCCGATGGCCGCCGCGGTCGCCTCGGAGCCCATGGTCGCGGCCATGAATACCCCGTGCTTCCAGTCGGTGGCCTGGTAGACCAGCGGGAAGGTCTTCGACAGGCGGCCGCCGAAGATGAAGGCGGATATGGGCACCCCGGCCGGGTCTTCCCAGGACGGGTCGATGGTGGGGCACTGGGAGGCGGGCGCGGTGAATCGGGCATTCGGGTGCGCGCCGGGACGGCCGCAATCCGGTGTCCAGTCGTTGCCCTGCCAGTCGATGCCGTGGGCCGGCGCGGGTCCCATGCCTTCCCACCACACGTCGCCGTCGTCGGTCAGCACCACGTTCGTGAAGATGGTATTGGCCTTGACCGACTCCATGGCCATCGGATTCGAACTGTAGGAGGTGCCCGGAGCGACGCCGAAGAAACCGGCCTCGGGGTTGATGGCGCGCAGCGTGCCGTCCGGAGCCGGCTTGATCCAGGCGATGTCGTCGCCGACGGTCAGTGCCTTCCAGTCCTCGAAGCCTTCCGGCGGCACGATCATGGCGAGGTTGGTCTTGCCGCAGGCGCTCGGGAAGGCCGCCGCCACGTAGGTCTTCTCGCCGGTGGGGGCCTGCAACCCGAGGATCAGCATGTGCTCGGCGAGCCAACCCTCGTCACGGGCCATGGCCGAGGCGATGCGCAGGGCCAGGCACTTCTTGCCGAGGAGGGCGTTGCCGCCGTAGCCGGAACCGTAGGACCAGATCTCTCGGGTTTCCGGGAAATGCACGATGTGCTTGCGGCTGATGTCCGGCTCGCAGGGCCAGGGCACGTCTTCCTGCCCCTCGGCCAGCGGCGCGCCGACCGAATGGACGCAGGGGATGAAGAACCCGTCGCCGAGCACCTCCAGCACCTTCGCGCCCATGCGGGTCATGATCCGCATGTTGACCACGACGTAGGGGCTGTCGGTGATCTGGATGCCGATCTGGGCGATCGGCGAGCCCAGCGGGCCCATGCTGAAGGGGATCACGTACATGGTGCGGCCGCGCATGCAGCCGGCGAAGAGCCCCTTCAGGTTCTCCTTCATCTTCGCCGCGTCCTCCCAGTTGTTGGTCGGACCGGCGTCTTCCTTGCGCGCGGAGCAGATATAGGTGCGATCCTCGACCCGGGCCACGTCGGAGGGGTGGGAGCGGGCCAGGTAGGAATTGGGACGCTTCTCCGGATTCAGGCGGATGAAGGTGCCCGAAGCGACCATCTCGTCGCACAGGCGGTTGTTTTCTTCTTCGGAGCCATCGACCCAATGGATGTGGGCAGGCTGGGCGAGGGCGGCGATCTCGGCGACCCAGGCCTTCAGGCGGGAATTCCTAACGAAGGCGGGGGCGTTATCGGACAGGTGTTGGCTCATCGACATTCTCCACTTTTTGTCAGCGGGCGGTCCTGTCGACGGCACCGGGTAAACCCGGTACTTGCGGCGCTCCCGCCGGGAATGCCGACGGAAACGGGACAGGGAAATGTTCGAGGGTGGTGAATCCCGCCCGGAGCGCTTCATTATGTCACAATCGCCCTGCCGGAGTCTCGGCGCGGCCGGCGTTTCCGGGCGCGCGGCACGGTCCGTGACGAGAGCGAAAAACAGGAAGACCCGACAAAAAATGGACGAAAGAACGCGCGCCGCGGCGCTTGAGTATCACCGCAACCCGAAACCCGGCAAGATCGCCGTAACGCCCATCAAGGCGCTCACCAACCAGGCCGACCTGTCGCTGGCCTACTCGCCGGGTGTCGCGGCGGCCTGCGACGAAATCGTCAAGGACCCCGCCAACGCCTACCAATACACGTCGCGCGGCAATCTGGTCGCGGTGATCACCAACGGCACGGCGGTCCTCGGCCTCGGGGACATCGGCCCGCTGGCAGGCAAGCCCGTGATGGAGGGCAAGGGCGTCCTCTTCAAGAAGTTCGCCGGCATCGACGTCTTCGACATCGAGGTGGCGGAACGGGACCCGGACAAGCTGGTGGACATCATCGCCGCCCTGGAACCCACCTTCGGCGGCATCAACCTGGAGGACATCAAGGCCCCCGAGTGCTTCTACATCGAGGCAAAGCTGCGGGAGCGGCTGAAGATCCCGGTCTTCCACGACGACCAGCACGGCACCGCCATCATCACCGCCGCCGCGGTACTCAATGGGCTCCGGGTGGTGGGAAAGGACATCGGCCAGGTGAAGCTGGTCTGTTCCGGCGCCGGAGCCGCGGCCATCGCCTGCCTCGATCTGCTGGTCAGTCTCGGTCTCGACCGGCGGAACGTCTACATCACCGACAGCAAGGGTGTCGTGCACCAGGGGCGCGAGAACCTGGATCCGTCGAAGGCCCGCTACGCCCAGGCCACCGCCGCGCGCGGCCTGGCTGACGTGATGCCCGGCGCCGACGTCTTCCTGGGCCTGTCCACCGCGGGCGTCCTCAAGGCGGAGATGGTGGCGACCATGGCCCGCGACCCGCTGATCCTGGCGCTGGCGAATCCGGTGCCCGAGATCCTGCCGGAGGTCGCCAAGGGCGCCCGTTCGGACGTCATCATCGGCACCGGCCGGTCCGATTATCCGAACCAGGTGAACACCGTCCTCTGTTTCCCCTTCATCTTCCGCGGCGCCCTGGACGTGGGCGCCACGGCCATCACCGAGCAGATGAAGCTGGCCGCGGTGCGGGCGATTGCCGACCTGGCCCATGCCGAGCAGTCAGAGGTGGTCACGGCCGCCTACGGCGACGAGGGGCTTTCCTTCGGCCCGGACTACCTGATTCCCAAGCCCTTCGATCCGCGACTGATCGTCCAGATCGCCCCGGCCGTCGCGCAGGCAGCCATGGATTCGGGGGTCGCCACCCGGCCCATCACGGACATGGAGGGCTACCGCCAGACGCTCAACGACTTCGTCTACCAGACCGGACTGCTGATGCGTCCAGTCTTCGCCGCCGCCAAGAAGCATCCGGCGCGGATCATCTTCTGCGAGGGCGAGGACGACCGCATCCTGCGCGCCGTGCAGACCGTGGTGGACGAGGGCATCGCGAAGCCGATCCTGATAGGCCGGCCGGACGTGGTGGAGATGCGCACCGCCAGGAGCGGGCTGAGAATCCGCGCCGGCGAGCATTTCGAACTCGTCAATCCGGACTCGGACCCGCGCTACAAGGAACTCTGGCAGGACTATTACAACCTGACCTGCCGGAAGGGCGTGGGCGTCGAGTACGCGAAGCGCGAGATGCGCCGGCGGACCACGCTGATCGGTGCGATGCTGGTCCGCCACGGTTATGCGGATGCCATGGTATGCGGCACTTTCGGGAAGCATTCCCTGCACCTGCGCTACATCGCCGAGGTCATCGGCCGCCGGGAGGGGATCGATCACTTCTACGCCATGAACATGATCATCCTGCCCAGGAGGACCCTGTTCATCGGCGACACCTACGTGAATTACGACCCCACGGCCGGGCAGGTCGCCGAGATGGCCCGCCTCGCGAGCCAGGAGGTGCGTCGGTTCGGCCTCGTGCCGCGCGTCGCGCTCCTCTCCCATTCCAGTTTCGGCACCGAGGATACGCCGACGGCGATCAAGATGCGCCGGGCCCTGGAGATCCTGCGCCAGGAGGCACCCGACCTGGAAGTGGATGGCGAGATGCACGGCGATGCCGCCCTGTCCGAGGAGATTCGCGCCCAGGTCTTCCCGGGTTCCACACTGAAGGGCCAGGCGAACCTGTTGGTCATGCCGACCCTCGACGCCGCCAACATCGCCTTCAACCTGCTGAAGACGGCGGCCGGGGACGGCCTCACCGTCGGGCCGCTCCTCCTGGGGGCGGCCCGTCCCGTGCATATCCTGACGCCCACCGCCACCGTGCGCCGCATCGTGAACGTGGCGGCGCTGCTTTCGGTGGAAGTGGCCCAGAAGCAGGGCCTGCGGGCCGGCTGAGGCCGACGGGAGTCGCCCGCATGCGCCCGACGGCACCGAAGACGGCCCTGATCCTGAGCGGCGGCGGCGCCCGTGCCGCCTATCAGGTGGGGGTCCTGAAGGCCGTTCGCGAGGTGCTTCCCGACGTGGGGCGAAATCCCTTCCCGATCCTGTGCGGCACCTCCGCCGGGGCCATCAACGCGGCCACACTGGCCTGCTGGGCGGAGGATTTCGCCGGCGGCGTGGACCACCTGGTCGAGGAGTGGGGACGGTTTCACGCCGACCGGGTCTACCGCGCCGATGCCGCCGGCGTCGCCGTTTCCGGCGCGCGCTGGCTCGGCGCGCTCGCCGTGGGCTGGTTCCTCCGCAGGGGGCCCCGCTCGCTGCTCGACAACAGTCCCTTGCGGCGCATGCTGGCGGAAAGCCTGGATTTCTCCCGCATCGACGCCGCCATCGCGTCCCACGCCCTGCATTCGATCAGCATCACCTGTTCCGGCTACACCTCCGGCCAGAGCGTCAGTTTCTTCCAGGGCCGGCCCGACCTGGAACCCTGGCAGCGCAGCCAGCGGGTCGGTGCCCACGTCAAGCTAGGCGTCGAGCACCTGATGGCCTCCAGCGCCATTCCCTTCGTCTTCCCGGCGGTGAAGATCCATCGGGAGTGGTTCGGCGACGGCTCCATGCGCCAGTTGGCGCCGATCTCGCCGGCCATCCACATGGGGGCCGACCGGATCCTCGTGATCGGAGTCGGCCGCATGGCCGAGGAGGCGGACCGGCGCCGGGGCGAGCACTATCCGTCCCTGGCCCAGGTGGCCGGTCACGCCTTGTCGAGCATCTTCCTCGACAGCCTCGCGGTGGATCTGGAGCGCCTGACCCGGATCAACCGCACCCTCGAGGCGATCCCGGCCGGGGACCGCGCCGCGCGCGGCATTGACCTGCGGCCCATCGACGTTTTGGTGATCGCGCCGTCGGAGCGCCTGGACCACCTGGCATCCCGCCATGCCAGGGCGCTGCCCTGGCCGGTCAGGACCCTGTTGCGGGGCATTGGCGCCATGAACCGCCAGGGCGGTGCCCTGACCAGCTACCTGCTGTTCGAGGCCAGTTACACGCGCGCATTGATCGAACTCGGCTACCGGGACACGATGGCGCGCCGGGAGGAGGTCGCGCGTTTTCTGTCGGCCACGTCCCACGGCGAGATTTCACCTCAAATATGATCGTCATCTCCCTAATTTCTCAAGGCGTTTTTCCGTAAACCGTCCTTGAAAGACGGGTTCCCGGTGCTAAAATCCACACATTCGATTCATGGAGTCGCCGCGATGAGCAAGACCCTCCTGAGCCTGCTGACCGCCCTTGGGATCGCCTTCCTCCCCATGGCAGCCGACGCGCAGGCGGCTCAGAAGAAGCGGGTGTCCGCCACGAAGAAGCCCGTTGTCGCGGCCAAGCGTCAGGCGGCACGGGTTCCGGTCGTCATGCGGGCCCGCCACGCGTCCGTATCGGCCGTCCAGGAGGCGCCGCGCAACCTGGCGCTGCAGTCCGCCTCTGCCCTGGTCCTCGACCAGTCCACGGGAGCGGTGCTTTACGAAAAGAATCCCAATGCCGTCGTACCCATCGCGTCCATCACCAAGCTGATGACGGCCATGGTGGCCCTGGACGCGGAACCCAGCCTCACCGAAACGCTGACCGTCGGCGACGAGGACGTGGATGTCCTGAAGGGGACCCGGTCCCGCCTGAAGGTGGGCACGCAGCTCAATCGCGAGGAGATGCTGCGCCTGGCGCTCATGTCCTCGGAGAACCGGGCCGCGTCGGCCCTGTCGCGCCACTATCCGGGGGGCCGCGAGGCCTTCGTGGCGGCCATGAACCGCAAGGCCCGCGACCTGGGGCTCCACGACACCCGGTTCCAGGATCCGACCGGGCTCACCGCCGCCAACGTATCCAGCGCCAGGGATCTCGTGAGGCTGGTCGAGGCGGCCCAGCGCTATCCCCTGATCCGGGAGTTCTCCACCTCCGACGAGCGGGAGGTCGAGGTCAATGGGCGTCCCCAGATCTTCCGCAACACGAACAGCCTGGTGCGCAGCCCGACGTGGGAGATCGGCCTGTCCAAGACCGGCTACATCAGCGAGGCAGGCAAGTGCCTCGTCATGCAGGCCTGGCTGGCCGGCAAGCCCACCGTCATCGTGCTGCTCGACTCCCTCGGCAGGCTGACCCGGATCGGCGACGCGAACCGGATCAAGCGCTGGGTGGAGAGCGCGGGCATCACCGGCCGGCAAGCCGCCGGCTGAGCGGGAATCTCCGCCGCGGACGGCGTCCGCCGTCCGCCAGTCTCGCGATCCGGACCCGGCGAGGATTCCCAGGGGGACGCGATTGGAAACCGCCTACCAGATCGTCTTCTTCGGGGAGACCCTCCCGGGACGCGACGGCAGGCTGGCCCGGCGGGACCTGGCCGCCATGTTCAAGCTCGATCCCGACCGCGCCGGCCGCGTTTTCTCGGGCAAGCGCGTCATCCTGAAGAAGGGACTGACCGCCGAGCGGGCGATGCAATACCGCCTGCGCTTCGAGGCCATGGGCCTGCGAGTCCGCCTGGAGGCCGTGCCAGTTCCCGTTGCTGTCGCGGGTTCGGCGGCGCCGGCCGGGAACCCGGTCCGCCTGCCGCGCCGGCCGCCCGATGCGGCGACGGAAGTCCGGCCGGTGCCGGCAACCGGGCTGCCCGGGGAGGGCGAGACCCGATGTCCGCGATGCGGCGAGGTGCAGCCCCGCCGCACCCTCTGCCGTGCCTGCTCGGTCGACATGCCTCGCTTCGCCGTGGCCGCCCGGGCCGAGGGACCCCGGCCCGTCGCCCGGGACATTGCCCTGGGCGCCGGCGCCTTTCCGGCCGGCACGGCCCGCATCGAGCCCGCCGAACGCCGGGGCAGGCGCGGCTACCTGCCGGGGGTGCTGGCGGTGCTCCTCGCCACCGTGGCCGGGTTCTTCCTGGTCGCCAGGCTGGAGGGCGCCGCCTCGCCCGCAGCCGCGGCGGTCACCGCCGCCAAGGCTTTCGACCCGGACCGGGACCGGATCGTCATGTACTCCCTCACAACCTGTGGCTATTGCCTGGAGAAGCGCCGGGAGTTCGACCGGACGGGAATCCAGTACTCGGAACTGTTCCTGGACACGGATGCCGCCGCCATGGAGGGCCTGAACCGCAAGCTGGCCCAGGCCGGGCATCCGGGCGGCGGTGTCGGCACGCCCGTCGTCGAGGTCAATGGCGTCCTGCTGCCCAACAACCCGTCGATGGCCGAAATCGCCCGTCATTTCCGTCGGGCCGCCTGAACGGGCGGACCGGCGTCTGCGGGTTCGCGGTGCCCCGTGCCGGGGCCGGGCGCGTTTCCGGGAGCCTCCGGGTTCAGGCCCGCGGGGATGTCCCGGCCGCGCGCTTCACGTGGCCCATGGCGGCCGAGATCGCCTCGGCGGTTTCCCGCACCAGGGGTGCCCAATCGGCATCGTAGCGTTCCGCCGGCGCCGACATGGAAAGCCCCGCCACCAGGTCTCCGGATTCGTCGCGCACCGGGGCGGCAATGCAGCGCAGGCCCTGCTCGATCTCCTCGTTGTCGAAAGCCACGCCATGGCGGCGCACCCGCTCCAGTTCCTTCTCCAGGGCCGGCAGGGTCGTGATGGAGGTCGGGGTGAATCCCGGCAGGCCCGTCCGCCGGGCATATTCCCTGACCTGCTCCGCACCGTCCTCGGACAGGTAGAGCTTGCCCACGGCGGTCACGTGCAGCGGCGCCCGGGCGCCCACCAGGTGCACCACGCGGACCGAGGACCGGCCGCTGGAGGTGCGTTCCACATAGACGATCTCGTCGCCCTGGCGCACGCCCAGATTGACGCTCTCGCCGACCCGCTGGTGCAGCCGCTGCATCAGCGGCAGCGCGGAATCACGGATGTTGATCCGCGACTTGACCAGGTTGCCCAGTTCGAGCAGGCGGATGCCCAGGCGGTAGGCGCCGGTGTCCGATCGTTCCACGATGCCGCTGACCGCCATGGCGGCCAGGATGCGATGGGCCGTGGACGGATGCAGCCTGGTTTCCAGCGCGAGCTGCTTCAGGCTGACCGGGTCGTTGTGACCGGCGAGCACGTCGAGGAGGGCCGTCATCCGCTCGATGACCTGGATGCCGCCGCGCGGCTCGGCGGCCGGCGAAGCGGAGGAGGGAAGCGAAGGCGGGAAGGGACGGGGCACGGCGGAACGCGGCGGCGTGGGCGGGAGCGGTCACTATAGCAGGCCGGGTCAATGCAGGCCGCGCTTGGCCTTCGCGTCTGCGATCCGCGTCACCTCACCGGGCGAAGCGTTGCCCAGCATGTCGAGGAACTGGCGCGTCTCCGGGTCCACCACGAAGTCGGCGCAGGAGCGCCGGGCCACGATCTCCTCGGGGAGGACGGGGCGGGAGATCCCGAAGCCCTGCACGTAGTCGATGCCGACCTCGGCCATGGCCCGCACGGATTCGAGGGACTCGGTCCATTCGGCGATGGTCTTCATGCCCAGGTTGCGGGCGAGGTCGGCGATCGTCGCCACGATGCCGAGGTTCATCGGCGACAGATGGGCATCCCGCACGAAGCCGCCGTCGATCTTCACCACGTCGGCCGGCAGGTGGCGAAGATAGGAAAAGGAGGTGTAGCCGGCGCCGAAGTCGTCGAGCGCGATGCGGGTGCCGTAGTCCCGCACCCGGTCGATGAACTTCTTGGTGTTGCCGAGATCCGAGAGGGCCACTCCCTCCGTCACCTCGATGCACAGCTTCTGCGCCGAGCGGCGGTGCTCGGCGAGCATCGCGAAGGCGTCCCCGATGAAGCGCTCGTCATTGAGGGAGCCGCCGGACAGGTTCATGCAGACGAATCGCGTCGCCTCCAGCCGGTCGTGGTTCTCGTCCAGCCACTCGAGGAGGGAGCGCATCACCCAGCGGTCGATGACGGCGATGCGTCCGTTGTTCTCCGCCGTCGCGATGACCCGGCCGGCCGGGGCGACGCCGCCATCCGGGGTCCGCATGCGCAGCAAGGTCTCGAAATTGAGGGACCGCTGCGGCGCCTGCAGCGACAGGATGGGCTGCATCATCAGGAACAGCCCCTCCGTCGCCCGGTTGGTGTCGAACTTCTGCACCAGCAACAGCTCCTCGGCCCGCTCGCGGAAGATGCTCGCCTCGCGGCGGAACACCAGGGGCTCCGTCCCGTGGGCCTTCTTGGCCTGGCGGCAGGCCTGCTCGGCCGCCGAAATCGCGTCCGCGATGCCGATGCCCTGGGGCGTCTCCACGAGGCCTATGGAAACGCGCAGGCGGAAGGCCTTGTCGTCGATGCGGTAGGGGGCCTCCTCGACGGACGCGATGATGCGCCGGCAGGCCGCCGCCGCCTCCTCCACGTCGGTGCCGGTGAATACGATGACGAACTCGTCGCCGCCCATGCGGCCCAGGAAGCTGTCGCTGCCCAGGTTCTCGTTCACCCGCCGGCAGACCTGGACCAGCACCTCGTCGCCGGCCGCGTGCCCGTAGAGGTCGTTGATCAGCTTGAAGCGCTCCAGGTCCAGATATGCGATGGAGACCGCCTCCTGTTGGGCGAGGGCGGCGGTCATGCGGTCCTCGAGGCCCCGGCGGTTCAGGGTCCGGGTCAGGGAATCGTGGTCGGCCAGGAAGCGCAGGTGATCGGTGGCCTTGCGCCTTTCGGTGAAGTCCTGGATGGATGCCTCGATCACCGACTCGGACTGGCGCGCGCGCAGCATCAGCCATACCTCGCGGCCATGCAGCTGGCTATGGACTTCCTGGTCGCAGGTGCCCGACAGCTTCAACTGGTGCCGCAGGCGGTCGAATTCGGCCATCGGCAGGTGGTCCCGCCAATGCCCCAGGTCCTCCGCCCGGCGCACCTCGAAAAGTTCCAGGAAGGCCGGGTTGCCCTGCAGCAGGCGCCCGCCCATGTCCGCGGTGAACAAGCCGATCGGGATCGCCTCGTAGGCGTTGCGCAGTGCCCGCTCGGCCTGCTCCTTGCCGGCGCGCTCCTGGCGCATCTGTTCGGCGATGGCCAGGGTCACCATGATGCTGGAGGCGAGGGCCGAAGTTCCGCTGTTGAAGAAGGCCAGGATGTCGTCCAGACCGAAGGCGGCGCCGAGGACCTCCGCGAAGGCGCCTCCCAGCGTGGTCGCCACCGAGGCACCGTACAGGCCGGCCACCAGGGACCGGGACACGTAGGCGTTGCGGAAGGCGAGGAAGATGAGGGCCGCCGCCGTCACCGTCGTCATGGCCCAGAGGAAGGGGAGGAACTGGGCATACGAGAGGGAGAAGGTGAGGAACAGCAACGGCACGCAGGACCACTGGACGAGGCGCAGCAGCGGCATGAAGCCGATCCGCTTCATGTCGTGCCGGAACAACTGGGTGAACAGGGCCACCCCGAGGATGTAGTAGGAGGAGAGGCTGATCTGCCGCAGCAGCGTGGTGCCCTCCGCGGGGATCATGTGCCCCAGCCAGTGCAGGTCCGTGCCGGCCGACAGGGCCGCCAGGCGCAGGTTGATGGCCAGCCACGCGGCGAAGGTCAGGTAGAGGATTTCCCGGGTGATGAGGGCGGTCATCAGCACGAAGGCCAGCAGCACCAGGATGCCGCCCTGGAGCCAGCCGTCGTCGTAGTGGAAGCGCACCTCGGAGACCCTGAACTCGGCGGGGTCCCACTGGCGCAGCGTGATCCGCGCCGGACCCACGAAACGACCCTTGCAGACGATGGCGTCCCCAGGGGTCAGGTCCGATGTCCGGAGCACGAAACCACCCTTTGCCGCCGCCAGGACACCGGAGGCCTGCCGGCGGTCCGCGCGTCCGAGGGGCCAGGCGTCGGTGGCGCGCCAGCAGGCGAGTTCGGCGGTATGGCGGGACGGAAGCTCGATGAGCGGATTGACACCCCGCTCTCCGGTTCCCGCGATCCGGAACAGCAGCCAGAAGGGCGCCTCGGACCGCTTGGTCTCCAGCATGTCGATGCCCGGCGCGGTGGCCAGCGCGGACACCGCCGTTTCCGGCGTCATGGCGGGCGAATCCAGTTGCAGGGCCTGGAAGCGGATCGCCTGCGGGTTCCCCGGCTCGAACAGCGGCGCCCACAGCCGGAGGGCGATCAGTGACACCACCGCGACGGCGACGGTCACGCCATAGACGGCGAACCAGTAAAGCAGGCGCTCGATGAAAGCCCCCCCCACCCGGGCGACGGGTTTGGGGGGCGTCACGGAGGCCATGTCGTCAATTCCCCGGGCGGTGTGCCGTCAGGCGGGCCGCCCGTTCCGCTTCAGGCGTGGAGCCGCTCGTCCCGGCCGTAGGGGACGGGGCGGGGCTGGCGCACCACGCTGGGGCGTCCGGTCAGGTTGATGTCCGGGTGCAGCGTGCGGAAGAAGGTCTCGTAGAGCGGGTGCGCGAGGGCCTCCGGGGAGGTCGGCGCGTCGTCCACGTGGTAGGACATGACCCGGTGCGGCACGTTGCCCACGTGGGCCATCGGGATGTAGGGGCCGCCCTCGTAGACGTCCTTGTAGAGGATCGCCTGGTACATCCGGTCGAGCGGCGGCCGGGCGGTGATGACGATCCATTCCACCTCGTTGGTGGCGCAATACACGTAAAGGGACTTGAACAGATAGGTCTTCACGGCGCTGCCGACGCGCCCGCTCTCGACGCCGAGCCGGGTGGCCTCGGCCAGCGCGCGGCCGCGGTACTGGGCGGGCAGGGCGACCGAGGCCTCGACGGGCAGGGGCTTCGCGGAATTGGTGTGGATGCGCATGGTGCCCAGCGCGCTGCCATCCAGTTTGGATTCGGCGAGCAGGACGACCGCGCTGCCGTCCAGGTCCGCGGCGTCGGGCTCGCCCATGCGGGACGCCAGTTCCGGCAGGTGGCGACCATAGGCGGACTGCCGGACCCGGATCGCCTTCAGGATGTCCTCCTCGGTCTCCGCGACGCGGATCGTGAACGGGAGGTGCTCGATCTTGATGCTCATGACAATTCCTTTCCGATGTGTGAAGTGACGACAGTCCCGAAAAACCATGCGTCGCGTGCCTTGCCCTGCGTGGGGATACGGTCACGGATCGGGGAGCCGGAGGCCCGCATGCAAACCCTACTTTCGTCTTAAGTCGAAAGTAATAACTTCCCGACGTTCCGATTGTAGCGGCCGGGGACCGGGGAGTCACGCCCGACCGATTCGCCCGCCAGGTCCGTGCCCTCCCGGTGTCTCGGCACGGCCACAACCCGGCGCCATGCTAAATTTCCCGTCGTCGCCGGTCCTCCATCGCGCCGCGCCCATGCACCACATCGTCTTCCTCGAGCGGGATTCCATCCGGGCGGTCGTCCGCAGGCCAGCCTTCGCGCATACTTGGGAAGAATACCCGCTGACCCTGCCGGACGAACTGCCCGGCCGCCTCGGGAATGCCACCATCGCCGTAACGAACAAGGTGCGCCTGGGGGGGGAACTGCTGGCCCGACTCCCACGCCTGCGCCTGATCGCCGGGGCGGCCACGGGGACCGACAACATCGACCTGGACTACTGCCGGAATAACGGCATCGCCGTCACGAACATTAGGGGCTACGCGGTCCGGGCCGTGCCGGAGCACGTGATGATGCTGATCCTGGTCCTGCGCCGGCAGTTGCTGCCCTACCGGCGGGACGTGGCGGCCGGGCGCTGGCAGCAGGCACCCCTGTTCTGCTTCTTCGACCACCCGATCCGGGACCTGTACGGCGGTACCCTGGCCCTCGTCGGGCGGGGATCCCTGGGCCAGGGCGTGGCCCGCCTGGCCGAGGCCTTCGGCATGCGCATCCTGTGGAGCGAGCGTCCCGGGGCGCCGGCTGCCCGGCCCGGGTACGTCCCGTTCGCCCAGGCCCTGGCCGAGGCGGACGTGCTGTCCCTCCACTGCCCCCTCACCGGGGAAACCCGGGGCATGATCGGCGAAGCGGAACTGCGGGCGATGAAGCCGGATGCCCTCCTGATCAACACGGCCCGGGGCGGCCTGGTGGACGAGGCGGCGCTGGCCCGGGCCCTGCGCGAGGGGTGGATAGGCGGCGCCGGCATCGACGTCCTTTCCCGGGAGCCGCC